>NZ_CP022222.1:5788423-6089418 GCF_009930815.1 Bradyrhizobium sp. CCBAU 051011
CCAAGGACCTCAAGAGCCTGGTCGACGACGGCAAGAAGCAGATCGGCTCCGGCGTCGTCGCGATCGTCGGTGTCACCGAGGACGGCAAGGCCGGCATCGTCGTCGGCGTCACCGCCGATCTCACTGCGCGCTTCAACGCGGTCGAACTGGTACGCAAGGGGTCGGAAGCGCTCGGCGGCAAGGGCGGCGGCGGAAGGCCCGACATGGCGCAGGCCGGCGGCCCCGACGGCGCCAAGGCCAACGCGGCGCTCTCGGCGATCGAGCAGGCGATGGGCGGGGCCTGATCTGGCAGGCGCTCGAAAGCGTCATATCGCGCCGCCGTCATTGCCTGCGACAAACCCGAAGCGTTTTGCGCAAGGGAGCAAAGCGACGACTTGTCCGCGTAGCTCGGAGAGCGAAGGCGGAAGCAATCCTTGTCACGGGATAATAGTGTGCGGTGCACCGTTCTATTGTTTGTTCGAGCTGTCACTGGCAATTCGGCCTCAGGGCGAGCATAGTTGCCGGGTCACAATTCCGGATAGGTTCATCGGCGTTGATGACGTGGATTCTCGCGGTCAATGTCGGTGATCCCCGGTTCGGACAACCGGAGTCCCGCCATGTCTGTCACGGCTTCCAGCGAAACACATCACCAACACATCTTCAATTCTGCTGAGATGGGCGCCATCGCTCATCTTTACCGGGGCGAGGTCTACCGTTCGACGATCTGGCGAACGCGGCTCGACAACACGACCAACTGGGCGATCGTCACAATGGGCATCGCCCTCTCAACGACATTTTCGAGCCCCGAGGCTTCACCGCTGCCGCTCCTGCTCGTGGGCCTGCTCATTGCCGTGTTTCTCGGCATGGAGGCGCGACGCTATCGCTACTTCAATGTCTGGCGCGCCCGAGCGCGGTGGATGGAGATGAATTTCTACGCGCCAATATTCACCGGCGAAGCCCGCGACGATAGCTGGCAGGTGACGCTCGGGCGCGACTACACCGCGCCCCGCCACCACATCTCGTTTGTTCGCGCGGCGGGGCGGCGACTGCGCCGCAACTACGTCTGGATTCTCGCCGTGCAGGTGATTGCCTATTACGGCAAGATCGCAATCCATCCGGCGCCCGCGTCAACCCTCGCGGAATTTGTCGATCGCGCCGCAGTCGGACCGATTCCAGGCTGGGTCGTTCTGATAATCGGCTTCCTCTACAATTTCGGCTGGCTGGCGTTCGCGCTCGGCACGCTGTGGCTCGACGGACGCGAGCACGGGGACGGCAAGGTGGCGATGGGTTAGCGATCGCGCGAAGCGTGGTCGATGCACCTGGATAGTCGGTCGCAATGTGCAGGCTGACGCTGGCGGGGATGTGATGCCGGGATCCCGAACGCGTTGGTAGACCGGGATCGGGTCCTGGTTCTTGAAGCGCTCGATCACCATGAACAGCATCGGCAATTCCCCGGGTGGCGGCGTAGCGTGATGTCAGCCCTTGCGCAGGAACACGTAGTCCGCGGAGTAGGGCGCGTTGTGGTAACTCCCGGCCTTGTCGCAGGCACCTTCGAATTTTCCGCCCACCGTATTGATCCGCTGCACCGTGGTGACGCCGGAGAGGATGCCGGTGCCGCGCCCGGACGTCACCGTCAGCTTCAACAAGGGAATATCGTTCGCTGTCGCGCCGGGCGCGTTGCCGACGGCCTTGCCGACGACGGCGCTCGAGTCGATGTGTTCCCAGTTCGGCCCGGCATAGTGCCGGCCGACAGTCTTGCCGTCGAGCAGCAGCGTCGCGGTCGGCTCGCGGAACGCCCAGGCCAGCTTGCCGTCGGCGGCAGCCTTGCATTCGTAGACCTGCGCGCCTTCGGCGTGGAGTGTGAGGACGACGGTTTCGCCGGGTGCCGCGACGGCCTCGGGAAGCAGTGTCTGCGCCCTCGCAGCCAGGGCTGAGGTCGACAACAAGAACGCGGCGAGCGCGATATTTCCGAGATACGGCATCATAGATCCCATGATGTTGGCCCCGAAGGACCAACACCATCGCCGGCTCATTATGCCGCCATTGCCCTTGGCGAGATTGTCCGAGCCCTTGTCGGGGAAGCCGGTGGTGGACAGCCGGCGCCGGTTTGGGCGCAGCCTTTCCGCATGCCGATTGGGGGCGCCGCCGTTGGGCAATGCCGTTTCGACATGGTCAGGGGCGCTACATGACGGAGAAAGCGTTCAGCCCTTGCGCAGGAACACGTAATCGGCCGAGTAGGGGACGCTTTCATAGGTGCCCGCCTTGTAACAGGTGCCGTTGAGCCTTCCACCCGCCGTGTTGATCCGCTGCACCGTCGTCGCTGTACTGAGAACACCGTTGCCGCGCCGGGAAGTCACCGTGAGCTTCAGCAAGGGAATGTCGTTCGCGACCATGCCCGGGGCCGTGCCGGCGACCTGGCCGACCACCGCGCTGCCGTCGCTGAATTCCCAGTTCGGTCCGGCATAATGCCGGCCGACCGTCTTGCCGTCCTGGAAAAGCGTCGCGATCGGCTCCCGAAACGCCCAGGTGAGCGTGCCGTCGCCGCCGCTCTTGCATTCGTAGACCTGCGCGCCTTCGGCATGCAGCGTAAGTATCGCGGTTTCACCCGGAGCTGCGATGGCTTCGGGAAGTGCTTTCTGGGCGGTCGCGTTGACAAGCGACCCGATCAATAGGAAGGCGGCGAGCGCGATGCTCTTAGTGAACGACACAGTAATGCTCCGTCGTGGATTTTCTATTATTGCGAGCCAGTCGGCCGCGCGAATGCGCGCCCGACGACAGGCGTCGAGCAATCCATCGTGCTCCAAGACGTGGATTGCTTTGTCGCTCTGTCCCCGTGCGCAAACGCTTAGCGTTTGTCGCAGGGAATGATGTGGGGGAGTTGCGAAGGCGGCTTAGGCCGCCATCGCCTTTTCGAGATTGGCGGCGACCTTGTCGAGGAAGCCGGTCGTGGACAGCCAGCGCTGGTCGGCGCCGACCAGGAGCGCGAGGTCCTTGGTCATGTAGCCTTCCTCGACGGTCGCGACGCAGACCTTTTCCAACGTATCGGCGAATTTCGCGAGCTGCGGGTTGTTGTCGAGCTTGGCGCGGTGGGCGAGGCCACGCGTCCAGGCGAAGATCGACGCGATCGAGTTGGTCGAGGTCTCCTTGCCCTTCTGGTGCTCGCGATAGTGCCGGGTCACCGTGCCGTGCGCGGCTTCGGCTTCCACGGTCTTGCCGTCGGGCGTCAGCAGCACCGAGGTCATCAGGCCGAGCGAGCCGTAGCCTTGGGCAACCGTATCCGACTGCACGTCGCCGTCGTAGTTCTTGCAGGCCCAGACGTAGCCGCCGGACCATTTCAGCGCTGATGCCACCATGTCGTCGATCAGGCGGTGTTCGTAAGTCAGGCGCTTGGCTTCGAACTCCTTCTTGAACTCGCGGTCGAAGACATCCTGGAAGATGTCCTTGAAGCGGCCGTCATAGACCTTCATGATCGTGTTCTTGGTCGAGAGATAGACCGGATAGCCGCGCAACAGGCCGTAGTTGAAGGAGGCGCGGGCGAAGTCGATGATGGAGTCATCGAGGTTGTACATCTGCATCGCGACGCCGGAGCCCGGGGTCTTGAACACTTCCCTCTCGATGACCGTGCCGTCCTCGCCGACGAATTTCATGGTCAGCGTCCCCTTGCCGGGGAACTTGATGTCGGTGGCGCGGTACTGGTCGCCATAGGCGTGGCGGCCGATGATGATCGGCTTGGTCCAGCCGGGAACCAGGCGCGGCACGTTCTTGCAGATGATCGGCTCGCGGAAGATCACGCCTCCGAGGATGTTGCGGATGGTGCCGTTTGGCGACTTCCACATCTCCTTCAGGCCGAACTCCTTCACCCGGGCTTCATCAGGGGTGATGGTGGCACATTTGACGCCGACACCGACCTTCTTGATGGCGTTGGCGGCATCGATCGTGACCTGGTCGTTGGTTTGGTCGCGGTACTCCATTCCGAGGTCAAAATACAGAAGCTCGACATCCAGGAACGGGGTGATCAGCTTGTCCTTGATGTACTGCCAGATGATCCGGGTCATCTCGTCGCCATCGAGTTCGACGACGGGGTTGGACACCTTGATTTTTGCCATGACGGAAGGGGCCTTTTCTCGGAAAACCGCTGATACGGGCGGGGTGGAGTGATTATACGCGGCCTATAGCACCGCAAACCGGCCGGCGGAAGCCAAGCTGTTATGCAGTTTCAGCCCATCCTTTAGATTAGATTGCTGCCTGGGTCGCCGTCCCCGCTACCACATACCAAGTCACGAACAGGCCACAAATCAGGGCACCGGGCAGGCTGGAGCCGGTCCGCCGCCAGGTGAAGGTTGCGATCACGGCGCAGATCGCCAGAAGCGGAACGAACTGGATGGCGACGATGGTCGAGAGCGGCACGAAGCCGGGGTCGGGCAGCGGGTTGAACAGCTTTCCGGTGAGCCAGAGGATGGCGTATTGCCCGCCCACGAGCACGATGAAGCCCAGTGTCAGTGCAAGAATATTGGTCAGGTACAGCGCCCCGCGGGGCGCCGCCATGGTCGAGAAATTTCGGTGCAGGACATGCAGCGCGATGACGAAAAATGCCGTGAATGGCACCAGATAGATCACGAAGATCAAAAACTGCTTCGCACTCATCAGCTTCAGCGCAACGATCCAGAAGCGGAAGTCGATCTTGAAGGCGAGGTCGGCAAGCCACAGCGCGGCGTAGCCGGTTGCCGCAGTGGCGACGGCGATCACGGCCGACTGCAGGACAATGCCGCTTCGGCTGGCGCGCTTGGGCGCGAACCGCATCAAGGCCAGCGTGATCAGGCCGTTGATGACGGCCCAGACCAAGATCTGGTTGGTAATGCCCTGCGGCAGCAAGGCGGAGGGTTTTAGGAATGTCCCGCCCAGCGCGAATGCCGGATAGTACGTCAGCGCCGGAATGAAGGCCGACAGGATGAAGGCGGCGGTCCAACGGCGGCCGCTCGCGGCGACATGTTCCGGCATGGTGCCGTCGGCAATCTCCGGCAGCCGCAGGCGGGAATACATCGGCGCTTCCAATAGCGCATCGAAGGCGCCGATCAAGAGCGCGACGAAGCCGAGCAGGGCGATCAGCGTGCCGATTTCTTTCCGGAACCAGATCTGGTCATCGACCGGGCGGGGCGTGCCGCCCTGCAGGGTTTTGGCGAACCAGTCGAGGCTGTAGCCGATCGCCTCGTGGGAAATGTGCTCCGCCGGGTGGGTGATGGCGGGGGTATACAGCACCCGGGCGGTGCCTTGCGCGATGTCGCCATAGACCTTGCCCGGCTCGACCGGGCCCTGAGTGCCGAACAGCGCCCAGAGTTTCGGGCTCTGGGTCACGTCGCGGGCAAGGTCGACGCCCCACATCAGGGTGGAGAATTCCTCGTATTTGGCGAACACCAGCGCCACGTTGCGTGGCCAGGTGGTCGTGCCCTCGGCCGCAAACGGTTTTCCGGTCGAGGAGCCCTCCAGCACCATCGACTTGTAGTCGTTGGGCGCGGCCGTCGCCGCCGCCAGCACGGTCCAGCCGCCCATCGAGTGGCCCTCGAGCCCGATATTGTTCTTGTCGACGATTTCAAGGCTGCGCAGATAAGCGAGGCCATCGGGGCCGCCGAATCCGTTGGCGAAAGCGGGCGGGTCGCTATAGCCGTGGCCGGTCTGATCGAGCGCGAGGACGACATAACCGCGGCGGGCGAACTCGATAGCGAAACCGTCCTGGGTCTCGCGCGAATTGATGTAGCCGTGAACCGCGAGAATGCCGGGAACGGGGATCTGCGGCGTGGCGTTGGGCGGGATGTAGAGCAACCCACTCATGGTGTTGCCCTTGGCGCCCTTGAACCTGACATCCTCGATCCGGATGCCGCCGACGGTCTGGGTGAGATGGGCGAGCAGGCCGCCCGCCAGGATCAGGACCACGCCGACAATCGCCAACGACCACCTGCCGCGCATGGACGCCTCCCGTTGATGCCCTTCACCGTTGAACCGGCGCTCGGGATTGTTTGCAGCTTCGCTTCGCTTTGCTTGTGATTGTTAGCCTATCCGAAAGTCTAATGCGCGCAAGCGACGGTGCGGGATCAGGGCCTCCTTGAGGCTTTGAGCGAGCGCGCGGAGAGGTTAGTAAGCCGCGCAGCAGGCTCGCGAATTGGGCCGCCATCCGAAACGAACTGAATCCATCGCGGTGATTCAAAACCTTCAGAGGTTGAATCAACTTCGGAAATTGAATCAGAAGGTGAAGTCGAGAAATGTCCGGCACCGATAAAACCAAGTCTGGTTTCGACTTAGCCGGACCTGTTGTGATCCTCGTCGAGCCGCAGCTCGGCGAGAATATCGGCATGGCCGCGCGGGCGATGGGCAATTTCGCGCTGTCGCGCTTGCGGATCGTCAATCCGCGCGACGGCTGGCCGAACATCGCCGCGCAGCGGGCGGCGGCCGGCGCCGACCAGATTCTGGAACAGGCGCAGTTGTTCGACACCGTCGAACAGGCGGTCGCGGACCTGACGCTGTTGTTTGCCACCACGGCCCGCGCCCATGACCAGGCCAAGCAGGTGGTCGCGCCGGTGGAAGCGGCGGCCGAGATCGTGGCCCATGTCGGCAGCGGCGGCGGGGCCGGCATCCTGTTCGGCCGCGAGCGCTATGGCCTCCAGAACGAGGAGGTCGCGCTCGCCAACCGGATCATCACCTTCCCGGTTAATCCGGGTTTCGCCTCGCTCAACCTGGCGCAGGCGGTGTTGCTGATCGGCTACGAGTGGTTCAAGCTGTCGACCGGCGGCGCGCTGCCGTTCGCGATGCCCGAACGGTCTGAGCCGGCCTCGCAGCACCAGATGCAGGCCTTCTTCGACAATCTGGTCCGGGAACTCGACAAGGTCGAATTCCTCCGCCCGCGGGAGAAGCGGGACACCATGCTGGTGAATCTGCGCAACATCTTCACCCGTATGGACCCGACCAAGCAGGACATGCACACCCTGCACGGCGTGGTGATGGCGATCGCCGAAGGCCGCAAGGGGCCGGCCAAGGGCGGCGTGCTGGACGGCGAACAGGCGACGCGGCTGCGGGCGCTGTTGGCCGAGCATGGGCAGGGGCCGGCGGCGCCCGGCGACAGCTCTACCGTGCGCGGGCTCGCCCGGCTGCTTCGCCGCAACCCGACCGATGCCGAGCGCATTCTGTGGCAGGCGCTGACCCGCGACCGCCGATTTGCCGGCCAGTTCAAGCGCCAGACGCCGGTCGGCCGCCACATTCCCGATTTCGTCTCCTTCGTGCATCGCCTCGCGGTCGAACTGGTCAACCCGAACGAGTCGGACGCGATCATTGCCGACCGCGCCGGGCGGAAGGCCTGGCTGGAGGCGCGCGACTATCGCGTGATCGAGATGAAGGTGGCGGATGTGGAGGGGGATCTGGCGACGGAACTCGGGCGGCTCGAAGCGCACCTGAGCGAGGGAAGCTAGCCGGCCCTTTTCGGTTAGCCGACGTCTCTGTCTTTGCGCCCTCAAACGGAGTAAGCTTGGCTTGCTCGGACAAGTCGCTGGAAGTGCCACCTGTCGTGGCATGGGCCGATGCTTTGACCGCGACCCGCTCGCATCGATCGCGCATTTGACGCCGGCGAAGCTTTCAAGCGGCTGCAGTCCAATCGACAACGCAACGCGGAGGTCTGCCATGGCTACGTCCGACTGGCGTCTCGAAGGCGAATGGATCAAGAACTGCACGTGCGCATTCGGCTGCCCGTGCGATTTCAATGCCCTGCCGACCCAAGGCTATTGCAAGGGCATGGTCGGCATGCGGATCACCAAGGGACATTTCGAAAAAACCAAACTCGACGGCCTGGTTTTCGCGGCGACCGTCGATTTTCCCGGAGCGCTGCACGAGGGCAACGGCCAGCTACAGCCAATTGTCGATGAGCGTGCCACGCCGGAACAGCGCGAAGCGCTGTTCAACATCATGTCGGGCAAGCATTCCGCCGAAGGCACGCTGTTCCAGATCCTCAGCCTGATCGTGACCAAGATGCATGAGCCGGTGTTTGCGCCGTTCGAGTTCTCGTTCGACAAGAATGGGCGCGTGGCGCGTGTCGTCGTGCCGGGTGTGCTGGAGACCGAGGTTGAGCCGATCAAGAATCCCGTGACCGGAGAGCCTCACCGCGTGCAGGTTGTGATGCCAGAAGGCTTCGAACACAGGGCGGCGGAGGTTGCCTCGGCCAATATTCGTTCGACCGGCGCCATAAAATTCGAGACCAAGGGCACGCATAGTTCGCTCGCCAACGTGGTCCAGACGCCGGAGGGCGTCGCGGCCTAGCGCCGCAGCAGAATCCAACTAGGTGCCGTTCCAGCATCGGGAGCGGATTCATGACGGGGACCTGGACGCTCGAGCAGACCCTGCGGCACGATCGCCTGATCGTGGCCATCGGAATAGCCACCGTGGTTGCGTTCTCCTGGGGCTATCTGCTTGCCGGCGCCGGCATAGACATGAGCATGGCCGATATGCCGATGGACCCTGAGCCGTGGTCGCTGGCGCAGGCCGGGCTCATGTTCGCGATGTGGTGGGTGATGATGGTTGCGATGATGGTGCCGAGCGCAGCGCCGACGATCCTGCTGTTCACGGCGATCAAGCGCAGGCAGGCGACGACGGATAGCCCCGTCGTTGCAAGCTGGCTGTTTCTCGCCGGCTATGTCGTGATCTGGGCAGGCTTCAGTCTCGTTGCGGTCTCGCTGCAGTGGGGACTTGATCAGGCCGGATTGCTGTCCGGCATGATGGCGAGCACCAGCACTGTGCTCGCCGGGGCCATCCTGCTCACCGCCGGGCTCTATCAGTTCACGCCGCTCAAGCACGCCTGTCTGCATTATTGCCAGAGTCCCATAATGTTCCTGAGCTGGTATTGGAAACCGGGCACACTTGGCGCGTTCCGCATGGGCCTGCTGCACGGCGGCTATTGCGTCGGCTGCTGCTGGTTTCTGATGGCGCTGCTTTTCGTCGCCGGCGTCATGAACCTCGCCTGGGTCGCCGCTGTTGCGATCTATGTCGCCTTCGAGAAATTGCTGCCTCGTAGCCAATGGCTCAGCCGTGCCGCTGGCGTCGCCCTGATCGTGGCCGGCGTTCTCTTTCTGGCTTTCGGTGCTACGGCTTTCGCGTCGCACTAGCGGCCGTCAGACGGCGACCAGCTCGGCGGGACTACCGGTCCGCTTCGGCTTCTTTGCTCTCGAAGACCCGAACAGATTGCTGGCGGCAAGGCCTGCGGTATCGGCGACCGAGGGATCGCGCGAGACCATCGCGGCGACGATGGCGCCGTCGATCAACAGCGCGAGTTGATGCGCGAGCACCTGCGGTTCGGCGGCGCCCATCTCACTGGCGAGCTTCTCGATATGCGCCAGCACCACTTTCTTGTGGCGCAGCGCGATGTTGCGGAATTGCTTGGCGTCCTTGTCGTGCTCGGCCACCGCGTTGATGAAGGGGCAGCCGTAGAAGCGTTCCTCGGCGAACCAGCGCTTCAGCGCCGGAAAAATCCGCTTCAGCTTTGCCTGCGCGTCGCCGCCGCCATCCTCTATGGCGCCGATGAACCATTCGCGCCATGCCTTACCTTCGCTCTCCAGCACGGCGTTGACGAGGTTGGTCTTCGATCCGAACAGTTTGTAGAGCGTGGTTTTCGCGGTGCCGGCCTCGTCGATGATGGCGTCGATGCCGGTGGCGTTGATGCCGTTCTTGCAGAACAGATGCGTCGCCGCGCTGAGCAGGCGGCCGCGCGCGGTTTCCTCGTCTCCCGCGGCGAACTGCTTCTTCTTCGGAACTGATTTGCCCATGTGCGCCAGTTAATCGAACCGCGCCGCAATCATCAAGCCGCATCTTTGCGCCGAAAATAATCGCAGGCCGCGCGGCAACTGCATCCCGCGTGAGCAGCGCGGCGCTGATCAATTTCCGGGCATGTATGGCTAAGCAGCGAGAGAAGTTCGGCTTTTGGTTTCGGCCGGTTCTGGCACGCTTAATGCAGGAAACAGAACGTTCGGTATCCTACCTCAGGGAGAGAAAAGATGACTGCGGTTGCTCAAAAAACAGTGCTGACGGGCTGCCTGGCCCCGATCGACAGAGGCGGGCTCGAGCAGCTCATCGCCAACGGCAAGGCCAATCCGAAGGTCATCAAGACCTTGAAGT
This sequence comes from Bradyrhizobium sp. CCBAU 051011, assembly GCF_009930815.1. Taxonomy (NCBI): domain Bacteria; kingdom Pseudomonadati; phylum Pseudomonadota; class Alphaproteobacteria; order Hyphomicrobiales; family Nitrobacteraceae; genus Bradyrhizobium; species Bradyrhizobium sp. CCBAU 051011. Next base: position 5,798,546 of record NZ_CP022222.1, read on the forward strand.
GCAAGACGGTGGCGGAGGGCAAGTTTCGCCACGCCAACTACATCCGCAACCTCGCGCCCTATATCGTCGACGAGCCGCCGGGCCTCTTGGGCGACGACACCGCGCCCAATCCTTCCGAAGCATCGCTGGCTGCGCTCGGCTCGTGCCTTGCCGTCGGCCTGCACGCCAACGCCGTTCACCGCGGCTGGATCGTCAACAAGCTCGAACTCGAACTCGAGGGCGACCTCAACATCACGGCGGTGTGGGGCACCGGCGACGTCAGCGAGAAGCCGGTCGGCTTCACCGATGTGCGCGTCAAGGTCGACATGGAATGCGAGGGCGTTTCCAAAGCCGAGATCGACGCGCTGGTCACCCACGTCAAGAAGTGGTCGCCGGTCGCCAACACCTTTACGCGGCCCGTCAATCTCGAGGTCGGCATCTAACGTAACGCACGCGTGCAAGAGGGAGCGGGAGATCATGGGTTCACTGGCTTTGTCGCGGGTCGAAGTTGCAGATCAGCCTGCTCCCACGATTGTTGACGAGGTTGCCAGACTGGCTCGCCGCGACCTGGCGCCGCTTGCGCTGGCCATCGATGCCGGCTCCGCCTATCCCGACGCGTTGCTGCGCGGTTTCGGTGAGATCGGCGCGTGGGGCAGCCATGTCCCGCAGGAGGGACCGGCCGACCTGCGCTGTGCCATCCAGTCTATCGCTGCGATCGGGGAGGTCTGTGGCGCGACGGCGTTCATGGCCTGGTGCCAGAACACGCTGGTCTGGTACGCAGCGAACTCGACCAATCTGAAGCTTGCAAGGCGCTTCGGCGACAGTTTTTCGAGCGGACGGGTGCTCGGCGGCACCGGGCTCTCCAATCCGATGAAGAGTTTTTTCGGCATCGAGAAGCTCAAATTGAAGGGACGTAAAGTCGAGGGCGGCTACGTCGTCAAGGGGGCGCTGCCGTGGGTGTCGAACCTTGGTCCCGATCATTTCTTCGGCACCATCTTCGAGCGCGAGGACGAGGGCGGCGGCATTGTGATGTTCCTCGCCGACTGCTCCGATCCCGCGATCACGCTGCAGCCGTGCAAACCTTTTCTCGCGATGGACGGCACCGGCACCTATGGCGTGCAGTTCCGCGACGCGTTCGTGCCCGATGAATTGATCCTGGCCGAACAGGCCGCGCCGTTCGTGAAAAAGATCCGCGCCGGCTTCATTCTGCTGCAGACCGGCATGGCGCTCGGCCTGATCAAGGATTGCATCGAGATCATGGACGAGGTCGAGGCGCCGCTCGGGCACGTCAACCGCTATCTGCCGCAGCAGCCGACGCAATTCCGCGAACTCCACGCCGAGTTCGAAAAGGAGGTGATGGCGCTGGCGAGCGATCCTTATAACTCCGACGACAGCTATTGGCGGCGCGTCGTCGCACTTCGCTTGCGGCTCGGCGACGCCAGCGTCGCGGCCGCGCATGCGGCGATGCTCCATTGCGGTGCGCGCGGCTACCTCAAGAGCCATCGCGCGCAGCGCCGGCTGCGCGAAGCCTATTTCGTTGCCATCGTTACGCCCGCCACCAAGCAGCTCCGCAAGATGCTGGCAGGCGACGAGCACTGACTTCCGACCGACCCTAACCCGCAACCTTGAAACAGGAGAAGCCTGCCATGACGGACGTTCTGATAACTGCCGGCGAACTCGCGGAATTCCTCAAGCAAGAGCCGTGCGTCGTCATCGACACCCGCAATCCCGAGGCTTACGGCGCGGGGCATCTCCCCGGCGCCGTCAACGTCCATGAAATCTTCACCTATCTGGCGACCTCGACGCCGGAGGGCATTCACGAACTGAAAACGAAATTCGCCGACGCGTTCGGCGCGGCCGGCCTTTCGGGCAAAGAGACCGCGGTCATCTACGAACAATCGATGAATTCGGGCTTCGGCCAGTCCTGCCGCGGCTATTATCTCCTGACCATGCTCGGCTATCCCAAGGTCAAGGTGCTGCATGGCGGTTACGATGCCTGGGCGGCTGCGGGCCTGCCGGTGACCAAGGACGTGCCGTCACCGGTGAAGGCGTCGTTCTCGGTTCTGCCAGAAGCCGGCGACATCCTGATCGACGCCAAGACCATGCTCGCCGCCGTCGGCAAGCCCGGTATCGCACTGCTCGATGTCCGCGACATCGACGAGTGGATCGGCGAAAGCTCTTCTCCGTATGGGAAGGATTTCTGCCCGCGCAAGGGACGCATCCCCGGCGCCGTCTGGCTCGAATGGTACCGCATGATGAAGCCGACCGCGGAAGGGCCACGCTTCAAGTCCAAGAACGAAATCCTGGCGGAATGCGCCACCGTCGGCATCACGCAAAGCACGCCGGTCTATCTCTACTGTTTCAAGGGCGCGCGCGCCTCGAACACGTTCCTCGCCTTGAAAAACGCCGGCGTGAAGGATGTGCGGATGTATTTCGGCTCCTGGAACGAATGGTCGCGCGATCCCGCGCTGCCGATCGAGGAGGGGCTGCCAACGGAGGCCAAGCTCACCACCAAGGCGGCATAAGGACGCGTCCGATGTTGCAGTCTGATTCAACCGGATCAGACTGCAACCACGCGGTTGCGACCTCGATGTGACCATCGCCAACTGGTGGAACCGCGCACCACCGCCGCTCTGGCGTTCCCGATATCCGGTGCGTATAATCACGGCGCAGTCGGGTGGTCGTGGGATGTCGATGTTCTCAGGCAGATTAGGTTTCGCATTGGTCGTGGCGATGCTGTGTCTCAGCGCGCCGGCGGCCCATGCCCAGGCCTCGCCGGTAAATTACTGGATCCCGGGCTGGCCGATGGGATTCAGCGGCACTGCGGGCGAGAGCCCCGATGCCTACGGCAACTTTCCGAGCTTCGACTTCCGCGACCTCGGTAACGGCTCTTCCTATGCGCGCTACAATTTCTCGAACGGCTTTTTTGTCGGCAGCCAGCGCAGCACCATGGGCTTCAGCGGTCTCAGCCAGAGTGCGTTCGGCAGTTTCGGATCGATCTACAGCGAAGGCGCGCAGTTCGGTTATAGCCTGAAGAACGGCGGCGGGCCGCCCATCACCTTCTATGCCGGTTTCGACACGCTGAAATACAATACCGGCATCGGCGGCCCGTTCGCGCCGTTCGATTCCAAATCCGGCACGTTGCCCGTCAGTAGCGCGTATGCTGGCGTCGAATTCCAGGCGACGTCGAATCTCAGCCTGTCGCTCGGGGTCGGCTACGTCCAGCAGTCAGGCCGCCTCGACAGCGAGATCAATTCGCTGCCCGGCGCTTCGTCCTTCGCGGTCGGCGGCCGCCGCTACTAGGGCATTGTCCTGGTAGTTAAGTCAGGTCCGCTTTGCTCTCGAAAGGCGCATGTCGCCTTTGGGCCATGACCGGCCAGTTAATGAGGCCTCGGCACCCCGTGTCGCGCAAGTTTTGTCGTCGATCCGCAGTGGATCGCTGTCAAGCCCGCTCATCGGCACTCGCAAAGTAGAGAAGCGCCGCAACAGAGCTGATCACCAACGCCGCGCCCGTTAAGCTCAGCATCGCAATCCGTTCGCCAAGAATCCATGCTCCAAGCATGAGCGCGACGACTGGATTGACGAAGGTGTAAGTGGCGACAACCGGGGCGGACATGCGATCGAGCAGCCACAGGTAGGCTGTGTTCCCGACGACGCTACCGAGGAGCGCCAGATAGAGCATACCCCCGAGCGACACGATTGAGACCTGGCGAGGCGAGAAGTCGATCCATTCGCCGACCAAATGACTCAGCACCAACAGGCCGACGCTACCACAGATAAGCTGCATGCCCGCAAGATCATGGGGCGGAATATGGGCTGCACGCCTTTGCACGTACACGCTGCCGAGTGCCCAGGACAGAGAGGATACCAGCAGCAAAAGAATCGCACCGATCGGCAGCGAATTGTGCGTATTCGACGTTTCATTCCATGCGATTAATGCGACGCCGGCCAAGCCGGGCACAAGCGCCAAGAGTCTTCTCAAAGCTTCGCTTTGACCAGTTGATACGTTGACAAGCACGATCCAGAACGGAATGGTCGCCAAGAAGATGGCCGATAACCCCGAAGGGACATAACGCTGGGCATATGCGAGGGTCCCGTGACATCCGATGAAGAGGAGCGCGCCACTGATTGCAGCGTGCCACCAATCTTCCCGCGATCGTGGGTTCAATCTCCTCAATTGCGAGAAGCCAAGCAATACAGCGCCACCGAGAATGGAGCGCGCTCCAATCAGCAGCAAAGGAGGGATTGACTGCAAGCCTAGCGCGATCGCTAGATATGTCCCACCCCATAACAGATAAATGGCGCCGAATGCGCCTATTAATTGGGCTCGGCGTGTGCCTATCGACATTGATGGCCTCTTGCTGTTGACAATCAAGACAACAGCATGTCAACGCATCGACAAGCGGCGAGGTTTCCGTTGCTGATAAGGGCTCGCTCGAGGTGAAATTTCCCGAACACCTTGCCGGAGCAGGCCTGAAGCGCGGCAAGAATGTTGGCACTCTCGTGCGCGCGCATTTCCGCTGCGGTCATGACCACGGGGGCGGGCGTCGGCTTTCACGCGCCGATCCCGGAGTGGGCTGGACGCCTGCGGCATCGGGCAGGTCGATGCGGAGCTGGCCCGGATTAGGCGGCCCGGATATTGCCCCTTGCCGCCTTGGTCTCTCGGATGGGCGGCAAACCGAACATGCGGGCGTATTCCCGGGTGAACTGAGAGACGCTCTCGTAGCCGACCGCGAACGCAGCGCTGCTTGAGGTCATTCCATCCGACAGCATCAGCCGTCTCGCCTCGATCAGACGTAATTGTTTCTGGAACTGCAGCGGAGAAAGAGACGTCACGGTGCGAAAGTGCTGGTGGAAGGCCGATGGGCTCATCCCGGCAATAACCGCGAGGCGCGCGACCCGCAATGGCTGAGCGAATTCGGCTCGAAGCACCGCGACCGCGCGCGCCACGCGTTGCACATGGCCGTCCGGCCAGCCAAGATGTCGGATCGCCGCCCCATGCCGTCCGGCCAGGAGCCAGTAGTGCATCTCACGCACCAACTGTGTGCGCAGAACTGGCACCGATGCCGGGCGCTCAATCAGGCGCATCAGCCGAAGCGCTGCGTCGGTGACTTCGGCGTCGGTCGGCTCGTGGCGCACGGGCGCGCCCTCGGCGATCGGCACCGCCTTCATCTCCACGGCGAGGTCTGCGATCACCACCGGATCCAAGTCCAATACAAGCGAGAGGTAGGGTGCGGCGATGCTCGCCCGTGTGACCTGGCTTACCGTTGGCACGTCAGCCGTGATCAGCAGAGAGTCGCCGGCACTGAACGTGAAAGCCCTATTGCCCATCGTCACTTGCTTGGTTCCCTGCAGCACAAGGCAGGCGAGCGGGCGGGAGATCGCATAGTCCATGCCGCTCGGTGCGGTCGCACGAATGGTCGTCAGGCCAGGAATCGGCGTTCGGGCAACCCCAGCCGGATCGGCATGGACCTCGGCATAGCGGCGAACAGCCTTGAGGAGAGTGTCGATCATACAGCGATCCTATCGCGCCTGAACCGATGCGTAAATTCGATCTGTAGGAATAGGCAAAGATCGTCGAGGTTCCGGCAACAAAGGCCAGCTCCCAGGCTGCATATCAGAGTGGCCACGCAAGCAATAGGAACCTAGCATGACCAAGATCGCTCTCATTACCGGAGCAAGCCGCGGGCTTGGCCGGAACACTGCGCTCAACATCGCCCGCGAGGGTAGCGATGTCATCATCACATATCAGAGCCGTGAGGAACGCGCTCGAGCCGTTGTCGCCGAAATCGAGGCGATGGGCTGCACGGCGATCGCACTCCAGCTCGATGTTGGCGATGTCTCCGCGTTCAAGCCTTTCGCCGAGCGCCTGCGGACCGCGCTGCGGAAGACCTGGCAGCGCGATACGTTCGATCACCTTGTCAACAACGCCGGCCATGGCGACATGGCTTCGATTGCGGAGACGACCGAGACGCAGTTCGACAAGCTGGTCAATGTCCATTTCAAGGGCGTGTTTTTCCTCACCCAGGCGCTGTTGCCGCTGATCGCGGACGGCGGGCGGATCGTGAACCTGTCCTCCGGCCTGACCCGCATCTCCTTCCCCGGCTTCTCCGCCTATTCGGCGGCGAAGGGAGCGGTCGAGGTGCTCAGCGTTTACATGGCGAAGGAACTCGGTAGCCGCGGCATTGCGGTCAATACCGTGGCGCCGGGAGCGATCGAGACAGACTTCCTCGGCGGCGCCGTCCGCGACACGCCGGATCTCAACAAGACCTTCGCGGGCATGACAGCCCTTGGTCGTGTCGGTGTGCCTGACGACATCGGCCCGATGATCGCGAAGCTGCTGACCGACGACAATCGCTGGATCAACGCCCAGCGGATCGAAGTCTCCGGCGGCCAAGTCATTTGACCGATAGGCTGGACCGGATCGCAGCCCGACCAGACGAGCCGGGTTGGGCTGACGGCCGCGTCTATCCGCTGAGACCCGCGGCGCCACGCGAGCGTTCGGTAATCCCCAGCGCCTTGATGCGTGAGGCCAGCGTGGTCGGCTTGATGTCGAGCATCTCGGCGGCGCCGCCGGGGCCGAACACCTTGCCGGAGCAAGCCTGAAGCGCGGCGAGGATGTTGGCGCGTTCGTGCGCGCGCATTTCCGCTGATGTCATGACCGCGGGACGGCTATCTGCTTTCACGCGCGGCGCGCCGGGGGAGGGCTGAGTACCGGGTGCGTCGGGTAGGTCGATGCGGAGCCGGCCGCTCTGCGCTAGAATCGCCGCGCGCTCGATCACGTTCTGGAGTTCGCGGACATTGCCGGGCCAGTCGTAGCGTGCGAGCCTGCGCGCATCGCCTTCCGACAGACGCAGGTCGGATTTCAGCGCCTTGCTCTCGCGTGTCAAAAAATGCTGCGCTAGCAGCGGGATGTCCTCGCGCCGCTCGCGCAGCGGCACCGACTCCACCGGAAAGACATTGAGGCGGAAGTAGAGATCCTCGCGAAAGCGGCCGCGCTGCACTTCCTGCTTGAGATCGCGGTTGGTTGCGGCGATCAGGCGCACGTCGACGGCGCGGGTGCGCTCTTCGCCGACGCGTTCGAAATTGCCCTCCTGCAGCACCCGCAGCAGCTTGCCCTGCAGCTCCAGCGGGATTTCGCCGACTTCGTCGAGGAACAGCGTGCCACCATCGGCGAGTTCGAACCGGCCGATGCGATCGCGCATCGCGCCGGTGAAGGCGCCTCTGATATGGCCGAAGAACTCGCTTTCAAAGAGTTCGCGCGGGATCGCCGCGCAGTTGACGCGGATCAGCGGGCGGTCGCGGCGGCTGCTCGCCTCGTGGATGGCGCGCGCGATCAATTCCTTGCCGGTGCCGGATTCGCCGGTGATCATGACGGCCGCCGACGTCGGCGCCACCAGCTTGACCTGGCGCAGCGTCTTCTGGATCGCCTCGCTCTGGCCGATGATGCCGCGCGGGTTGGTCTCGATGCGGATTTCTTCCTGCAGATAAGCGTTTTCCAGCTCCAGCCGCTCGCGCAGGCGATCGACTTCGGCGAGCGCGGCGTGCAGCTTCTCGTCGGCCTCGCGGCGCTGGCTAACGTCGCGGAATACGATGACGGCGCCGACCACGACGCCGCGGTCGCGGATCGGAGTCGAGGTGTATTCGACCCAGACCGGCGTGCCGTCCTTGCGCCAGAACACTTCGCCCTCGACCTGGTGCACGGCGCCGTCGCGAAAGGCCGCATAGATCGGGCAGTCGTGATCGGGATAGTGCCGCCCATCATGATGGGTGTGATGGACGATCGGGTGGATTTCCTTGCCGACCAGTTCTTCCGCGCCCCAGCCCAGCATGCGTTCGGCCGCCGGGTTGACGAAGGTGGTCTTGCCCTCGGCGTTGACGCCGTAGATGCCTTCGCCGGCGGCGCGCAGGATCAACTGATTTTCCCGTTCGATATCCTGGAACACGCGCTCGACGCGCTGCCAGGTCGCGATCCCGCCGCGCATGTGGTCTTCGGCCGCCGCATCGACGTAGCGGCGGCGGCGCGCGTCGAGATCGCTCATGGTGAGCAGCACCAGCGAACGTCCTCCTTCCGGCACCAGCGAGCCGGCATATTCCAGGCGCAGGCTTTGCCCCGTAGCGTGGCGCGGCGTCAGTGCGTTGGTCCAGTACGCGCCCTTGTCGAGCACCGCCTGGGTAAAGACGATCAGCGCCGGCAACTGGCCGCTGTGCAGCGTGCTGACCTTGGTCTGCCGCAGCAGGGCGCGATCGTAGCCGAGCAGGGTGCAGGCGGCCGGATTGGCGTCGACGATCTGGTCGGCATGGGGATCGAGCAGCAGCGTCGGCTCGATCGCGAATTCGAACGTGGCGGCGCGGAGTTCGACGTCCTGCGGCGGGACGGTTGAACCGAGGGCGAGATCCATCCGTTACTCCGAAATCTCGTAATTCAATTACGATATTTCGTGTAACACGAATTTTCGTAATCGCCAATATCAGCAAAATCCCTGTGATGTCAGCGCCATCGCCGCAAAGCGTGGCTGGCATATGCCTTGCTTAATTAGGGGGCAAACGTCGCGCAGGAGGGCTGATGTCTACCTTCGACAACCCATTCGATCCAAACCGTGGTCTTCATGCCGGTGGCTGCTCTTGCGGCCAGCATGTCAGCGAAGCCGATCATCAGGCCGCGCAACTGCAGGCCCAATCCGCCATCGAGAGCGAGCAGAAGCGCTACGAGGGTGTCGTCGCCTCCGCCGTGATGCGGGCGATGTTTCCGCAGGACGTTGCACGACGCGCATTTCTGAAATCGGTGGGCGCGGCAACCGCCGCGGCCGCGCTGTCGCAATTCTTCCCGCTCAAGACCGCGACCGAAGCGTTCGCGCAGGGCGGGCCGCTCGAGAAGAAAGACCTCAAGGTCGGCTTCATCCCGATCACGTGCGCCACGCCGATCATCATGGCGGCGCCGATGGGGTTTTATTCCAAGAACGGCTTGAACGTCGAAGTCATCAAGACCGCCGGCTGGGCGGTCATTCGCGACAAGACTCTCAACAAGGAATACGACGCCGCCCACATGCTGTCGCCGATGCCGCTCGCCATCACCATGGGCGCCGGCTCCAATCCGATCCCCTACACCATGCCGGCGGTCGAGAACATCAACGGGCAGGCGATCACGCTGTCGGTCAAGCACAAGGACAAGCGCGACCCGAAGAGCTGGAAGGGTTTCAAGTTCGCAGTGCCGTTCGACTATTCGATGCACAACTATCTGCTGCGCTACTATCTCGCGGAGCACGGCCTCGATCCCGATACCGACGTGCAGATCCGCGCGGTGCCGCCGCCGGAAATGGTCGCCAATCTGCGCGCCGACAATATCGACGGTTTTCTCGGGCCCGATCCGATGAACCAGCGTGCCGTGTTCGACGGCGCAGGCTTCATCCACATCCTGACCAAGGACATCTGGGAAGGGCACCCGTGCTGCGCCTTCGCCGCGTCGAAGGAATTCGTCACGACGATGCCGAATACCTATGGCGCCTTGCTCAAGTCGATCATCGAGGCGACTGCGTACGCGCACAAGGCGGAGAACCGCAAGGAGATCGCAAACGCGATCGCGCCGGCCAACTATCTGAACCAGCCGCCGATCGTGCTGGAGCAGATCTTGACCGGCACCTTCGCCGACGGTCTCGGCAACATCGTCACCCAGCCGAACCGCGTCGATTTCGATCCGTTCCCGTGGCAATCTTTCGCCGTCTGGATCATGACCCAGATGAAGCGCTGGGGTCAGATCAAGGGCGACATCGACTATGCCGGCATTGCCGCGCAGGTCTATCTCGCCACCGACGCCACAAGGCTGATGAAGGAAGCCGGGCTGACGCCGCCCACCACGACGACCAAGAGTTTTTCGGTGATGGGCAAGAATTTCGATCCCGCCAAGCCCGAGGAATATCTGAACAGCTTCAAGATCAGGAAGGCGTCGTGATGGGAAGCATCGCTCTTTCCTTACCTCGCCCCGCTTGCGGGGAGAGGTCGCCGCGCTCTTGCGCGGCGGGTGAGGGGGTACAGGTCTATCAATTGACACTAGCAGCGCGGAGAGCGCCCCTCATCCCGACTTTCTCCCCGCAAGCGGGGAGAAGGAGAAGATGACCTCATCCCTTCGCTTCCGCGCGGCCGTGGTCTCGATCGTGCTTTTAGCCGCGTTCCTCGGCATCTGGCATCTCGCCACGCGCCCGACGTCGGCCGCCACCAACATGTCGCCGGAATACGCCAAGCTGATGGGGCTGACGGCTACCCAGGGCAAATCGGCGATGCCGGGACCGCTCGATGTCGGCGCCAAATTGTGGGAGCATCTCAGGCAGCCGTTCTACGACAACGGGCCGAACGACAAAGGGCTCGGCATCCAGCTCGGCTATTCCATCGCGCGCGTCGGCCTCGGCTATCTGCTCGCCGTCATGGTCGCGATCCCGCTTGGCTTTTTGATCGGCATGTCGCCACTGATCAGCAAGGCACTCGATCCCTTCATCCAGGTGCTGAAACCGATCTCGCCGCTCGCCTGGATGCCACTCGCGCTCTACACCATCAAGGATTCTTCGATCTCCGCGATCTTCGTAATCTTCATCTGCTCGGTGTGGCCGATGCTGCTCAACACCGCATTCGGTGTCGCCTCGGTGCGGAAGGAATGGATCAACGTCGCGCGTACGCTGGAAGTCGGCACCGTCAGGCGCGCCTTCACCGTGATCCTGCCGGCCGCGGCGCCGACGATCCTCACGGGCATGCGGATCTCGATCGGCATCGCCTGGCTCGTGATCGTCGCGGCCGAGATGCTCGTCGGCGGCACCGGCATCGGTTACTTCGTCTGGAACGAGTGGAACAACCTCTCGATCACCAACGTCATCATCGCCATCCTGATGATCGGCATCGTCGGCATGCTGCTCGACCAGATCCTGGCGCGGTTCACGCGCATGGTCACCTTCCCGGAATAGCTGTCATGACCGACAAATTCATTTCCATCGAGGGCATCGCGCGGCGTTACCCGGCGGCAGGCGGCGGCGAGACCACGATCTTTGAGGATCTCTGGCTCTCGATGAACCGCGGCGAATTCGGCTGCGTGATCGGACATTCCGGCTGCGGCAAGACCACGGTCCTGAACATTCTTGCCGGACTCGACGAGCCGAGCGAAGGCGCCGTCATCGTCGATGGGCAGGCCATCGAAGGCACGAGCCTCGACCGCGCCGTGATCTTCCAGAGCCACGCGCTCTTGCCGTGGCGCACCGTGCTCGGCAACGTCGCCTATGCCGTCACCTCGAAATGGCGCAACTGGGACCGCGCCAAGGTGAAGGCGCATGCGCAGAAGTTCATCGACCTGGTCGGGCTGACCGGCTCCGAGCACAAGCGTCCGTCGGAATTGTCCGGCGGCATGAAGCAGCGCGTAGGCATTGCGCGCGCGCTCTCGATCACGCCAAAGATCATGCTGATGGACGAGCCGTTCTCGGCGCTGGACGCGCTGACACGCGGCACGCTGCAGGACGAGGTGCGGCGCATCTGCCTGGAGACCGGACAGACCGCGTTCATGATCACCCATGACGTGGATGAAGCGATCTATCTCGCCGACAAGATTTTTCTGATGACCAATGGTCCGGGCGCCGTGCTGGCCGAGATCGTGGAAAATCCGCTGCCAAAGGATCGCGGCCGCATCGATCTGCACCGCCATCCGCTGTACTACGCGCTGCGCAACCACATCGTCGATTTCCTGGTCAGCCGCAGCAAGACGTTTGCGTCAACGGTGACCGATCACGATCCCCGCAACGTGCCGGTCGTGCGGCCCGGCAAGCCGGAATTGGTGGTTGCCGCGGAGGCCGAGGATTCAACACAGGCGTCATGGCCGGGCCTGGCCCGGCCATCCACGTCTTCCTAGGCCCGCCAACAAGACGTGGATGCCCGGCACAAGGCCTGGCAAGACGAGTTAGAAGGAGACGGAGCATGAAGCGCGAAGACCTCACCGAAAAGCTGCTCGACATCAAGCGCGAGAAGGGCTGGAGCTGGAAACATATCTGCGAAAAGATCGGCGGCTATTCGGAAGTGCTGATCGTCGGCGCCATCATGGGCCAGATGAAACTGACAAAGCCGCAAGCAGCGAACGCCGGCGAGCTGTTCGGGCTGTCGAAATCGGAAGTCGCGATGCTCAACGAGGTGCCGATGCGCGGCACCGGCACGCCGATGCCGCCGACTGATCCCTTGATCTATCGCTTCTATGAAATGGTGATGGTCAACGGCCCGGCGTGGAAGGCGCTGATCGAGGAGGAATTCGGCGACGGCATCATGTCGGCGATCGATTTCGACATGGCGATCGACCGCGTCGCCAATCCGAAGGGCGACCGGGTCAAGATAACGATGTCCGGCAAATTCCTGCCGTACAAATATTACGGCGCCAGCGGGAATGTGCCGGAATACGGGTTCAAGGAGGAGTGATTCCCTCCGTCATTGCGAGGAGCGAAGCGACGAAGCAATCCATGCCTCCGCTTGTGGAGAGATGGATTGCTTCGCTTCGCTCGCAATGACTGGGAGAGACCGGATCATCCGAACGCCGCCCTGATTTCCCCAATCGGCGCCATCTCCCGCACAAAAGTGAACGCACCTCGCTCCTTCATCTCACGCGCGCATTTTAAGAACGCCGCCAGCGCGTAGCGCTCCATCGCGCCGCCGACGCTGATGCGCTTGACGCCGGCCTCGGAGAGTTGCGGAAGCGTCAGCGTCGGATCAGCAAATCCCATCACCAGGTTGAACGGCTTGCCGACCGACGACACTACGGTGCGGATCGTCTCGAGGTCGTACAGGCCGGGGGAATACAAAACATCCGCGCCGACCGTCTCGAACGCCTGCAGCCGCTTGATGGTGTCGTCGAGATCCTTGCGGCCGTGCAGGAAATTTTCGGCGCGCGCGGTCAGCGTGAACGGAAACGGCAGTTTGCGTGCCGCTTCGACCGCCGCCTGCACGCGTTCGACCGCGAGCGCAAAATCGTAGATGGGGTTGCGTGGATCGCCGGTCGAATCCTCGATCGAGCCGCCGACGCAGCCTACCTCCGCCGCGCGCGCGATCGCCTTTGCCGCGGTGTTCGGATCGTCGGCGCCGCAGTTTTCCAGGTCGGCGCTGACGGGGAGGTCGGTGGCGTCAGCGATCATCCGGCAGTTCTCGATGATGGCGTCGAGGCTGACGGTCCTGCTGCCAAGCGTGTTGGCGAGGCCGAGGCTCGTGGTCGCAAGCGCCTCGAAGCCCGTCGCGGTGAGCAGTTTCGCGGTGCCGGCGTCCCAGGGATTGGGAATGATGAATGCGCCGGGCCGCGCATGCAGCGCGCGAAACGCTTCGGCTTTTTCCATCTGACTTCGCATCGGGTGCTCCGCTTGGTTTTGTCGGTTCTGATGGCCACGAAACTAGCGGGCTATCGCCCATCAGCCAAATTTGTTATTTCTCTGGATATCATCAGCTTTTTGCATGAGGCGGACATGGACAGCGATGCGCTTCTCACCTTCCTGACCGTCCATCGCCGTGGCGGCATTTCGAGCGCGGCAAAGGCGCTGCACCGCTCGCAGCCGGCGATCTCGCGGCGCATTGCGCTATTGGAACAGGAGCTCGGCGTGCCGCTGTTCGAGCGGATTGCGAGCCGCACCATGCTAAGCGATGCGGGTCGGGTGCTGGTGCCCTACGCCGAGCGCGCCGTCGCCGCCGCGCAGGATGCGGAGAACGCAGTTCGCGCGCTGGCGCGGCCGAATTCCGGGCCGGTGGCGCTAGCCGTGGTCGGCACGCTCGCGGGCGGACGGCTGTCGGCGATCCTAAAACGCTTCGCCGCCGAACATCCCGAGGTCGAATTGAGCCTGCGCACGGCGACCAGCGCGGAAGTCAGCGACCTGATCCGGCGCGGAGAGGTGACCATCGGCCTGCGTTACGACCGTGACCGTTCGCGCGATCTCGACTGCGAATTGCTGTGCTCGGAGCGGCTGCAGGCGGTGTGCGCGCTGGATCATCCACGGGCCGGCCGCCGTGTCGCAAAGCTCGCCGATCTGCGCGGCGAGCGCTGGATTGCATTTCCGATCGTGCCGGGCAGGCGCGAGATTACCGCCGCGCATGTGTTTGCGCTATTTCAGACCCATGGATTGGGTGAAATCGAGTGGACGCCGGTCGACAGCCTGACCGCGCAGAAGCGTCTGGTGGAAGCCGGTCTCGGCATCGCCCTTTTGTCTGAGAGCAACGCCGCCGAGGAGCTGCGGCACAAGACGATCGCGACCATCGGCGTTGGCGATCTCAGGGCGAGCCACGATGTGGTGGCAGTAACGCGCCGCGGCGGCTTCTTGAGCGCGGCGGCGCGCCGGTTGCTGGAGGTCGTTCGGAAGGAGTATCGGGAGACGAAGGCGCTTAAACGTTAGCGCCGTCATTCCGGGATGGTCCGAAGGACCAGACCCGGAATCTCGAGATTCCCCGATGCGCAATTGCGCATCTGAGATCGCCGCTTCGCGTCGTCCGGAATGACGCTCAGCGTTAGGTTCCCGCCTTCACCTGGGCGGCGGCGGCCGCCATCAGCTCATCCATCTTGGCGCGCACTTCCGGCGCCGAAATGGCGACGCCCTTGGCGGCAAAATCCTTCACCACCTTGTCCTGGACGTCCCTGTCGCCGGCTTCCTCGAAATCGGCCGCGACCACCTCTTTGGAATAGGCGGTGGCGGCGTCGCCGGTCAGACCGAGCTTTTCGGCTGCCCAAAGACCGAGCAGCTTGTTGCGGCGCGCCTCAGCCTTGAACTTCTGCTCCTCGTCGAGGGCAAATTTCTTCTCAAAACCTTCTTCGCGCTTGTCAAAAGTGCTCATTCTTCGGTTCCAATCCCGGAAATGGTAAGCAAGGCCGCGTTGTCGTGGCCCGATCGCCTACCTAGATAGAGGGAGCGAATCGGTAAAACAACGGGCCGTTAGGCCGCAGGTAACCGGGATAAGTTGGCCTCAATCGGGCCGGGTCGATTGTGCTGGATGGGCCAATCGGATAGGTTGCCGGTAGGCGTGGTTCTCGTTCTGTTTCCGGTCGCTTGAGTTCGGGATCTTGCCTTCACGGCAGCTCCGTCGTGGTCACAAACCCTTGTCATCCGGAGCACACCAATTTCATGGATTTCAACAAAACACGGTACATCCCAATGAGCCGTCGACGCCGTATTTATGAGGGTAAGGCCAAGGTCCTGTATGAAGGCCCGGAGCCGGGAACCCTGATCCAGCACTTCAAGGATGATGCGACCGCGTTCAATGCCAAGAAACACCAGGTGATCGAGGGCAAGGGCGTCCTCAATAACCGGATTTCGGAGTACCTGTTTCAGCACCTCAACGACATCGGGGTGCCGACCCATTTCATCCGCCGCCTCAACATGCGCGAGCAGCTGATTCGCGAGGTCGAGATCGTGCCGCTGGAGGTGGTGGTGCGGAACGTCGCGGCGGGCTCGCTGTCGCAGCGCCTCGGCATCGAGGAGGGCACGCAGCTGCCGCGCTCGATCATCGAATTCTATTACAAGAACGACCAGCTCAACGATCCCATGGTGTCGGAAGAGCACATCACCGCGTTCGGCTGGGCCACACCGCAGGAAATCGACGACATCATGGCGCTCGCCATCCGCGTCAACGACTTCCTCACTGGGCTGTTTCTCGGCATCGGCATCCGTCTGGTCGATTTCAAGATGGAATGCGGCCGCCTGTTCGAGAACGAGATGATGCGGATCATCGTCGCCGACGAAATTTCGCCCGACTCTTGCCGGCTGTGGGACATCAAGTCGAACGAGAAGCTCGACAAGGACCGTTTCCGCCGCGACCTCGGTGGCTTGCTCGAAGCCTATACCGAAGTGGCGAAGCGTCTGGGCATTCTGATGGAGAACGAGCGCCCGGCCGGCACCGGCCCGGTGCTGGTGAAGAGCTGAGAAGAACTGGGGCAAGTCTCGTGAAGGCACGCGTTACCGTTACGTTGAAGTCGGGCATTCTCGATCCGCAGGGCAAGGCCATCGAAGGCGCGCTGAAGTCGCTCGGCGTCGACGGCATCGCCAGCGTCCGCCAGGGCAAGGTGTTCGACATCGAACTGTCAGGCGCCGACAGGGCCAAGGCCGAGGCGGCGCTGAAAGACGCCGCCGACAAGCTGCTGGCGAACACCGTTATCGAGAATTACCGGGTCGAACTTCTCTAGGCACTTTCCATGAAATCAGCCGTTCTCGTCTTTCCCGGAATCAACCGCGAGCGCGACATGGCGCGCGCGCTCAAGCTTGCCTCGGGTAATGAAGCCGCGATGGTCTGGCACGCGGAGACCGAACTGCCGAAGGGCACCGATCTGGTCGTCGTGCCAGGCGGGTTCTCGTACGGCGACTATCTGCGCTGCGGCGCGATTGCCGCGCGCGCGCCTGTCATGGACGCGGTGCGTAAACATGCGGCCGATGGGGGCCTGGTGCTCGGCGTCTGCAACGGCTTCCAGATCCTCTGCGAGGCGGGGCTGTTGCCCGGTGTGCTCATGCGTAATGCGCGGCTGAAATTCATCTGCAAGGACGTCCATCTGCGGGTCGAACGCTCCGACTCGCCGTTCACGCGGGGCTACAATGCCGGGCAGGTTATCCGTGTGCCGGTCGCCCATGGCGAGGGCAATTACGAGGCCGATGAAGAGACGGTGAAGCGGCTCGAGAGCGAGGGGCGGGTGCTCTATCGCTACTGCTCCGCCGACGGCGTCGTCGACGAGGAGTCCAACATCAACGGCGCGGCGGAATCGATCGCCGGCATCGTCAACGAGCGCGGCAATGTGCTCGGCATGATGCCGCACCCCGAGAACCACGTCGAAGACATCATGGGCTGCACCGACGGCCGCGGCCTGTTCGCAGGCCTTGCCGCGCATCTGGAAAAAGCCGCGTGAAGTTGTTCGCGATGCGCGTGTCAGCCGTCGTTGCGACGCTGCTGCTAGCCGTGCCGGCCCATGCGCAGGACTATCCGAAGCGTCCCGTCAGCATGATCGTGCCGTTCGCGGCCGGCGGCACCTCCGACGTGATTGCGCGCGTGGTGGCCGAGGAGATGAGCAAGTCGCTCGGGCAGCCGATCGTGATCGAGAATGTCGCTGGCGCCGGCGGCTCGACCGCGCTGTCGCGCGCCGCGCGCGCGGACGCCGACGGCTACACCATCGCGATCGGCAATGCCGGCACCAGTGCCGCGACCTACACGATCTATCCGAAACTGCCGTTTACGCCGGAATCCTTCGTGCCGATCGCGGTCGTTGCGAAGACCTTCGGCATCATCGCGCTGCGCAAGGATTTCCCGGCGAAGAACCTGCAGGATTTCATCGCCTATGCGAAGAAGAATCCCGGCAAGGTCAATCTCGGCCATGCCGGCGTCGGCTCCTCGAATTTCCTGATCTGCAAGAGCTTTGTGCAGGCCGCCGGCATCGAGGTCCAACTCGTCGGCTATCGCGGCGCGGCGCCGGCGCTGACGGACGCGATCGGCGGCCAGATCGACGGCGTCTGCGATTCCGCCGCCTCGGTGTCGCAGGCGATCGACGACAAACTGGTGAAAGGCATCGTCGTCGGCTCAACGGTGCGGCTTGCGACCTTGCCCGACCTGCCGACGTCGGCAGAAGCGGGACTTCCCGATTTTGAAGCACAGGGCTGGAACGGCCTGTTCGCGCCGAAGGGGACGCCGGCTGCGGTCATCGCGAAACTGAACGCCGCGGCGAAAGCCGCCGTCGAGAGCGAGGCGGTGAAGAAGCGCTTTCACGATCTCTCCACCGTCGCCCCCGACGCCCATGAGCACGCCAGCGAGGTGCTCGGGCAGTTGGTGACGCGCGACGTCGAGAAATACAGGAAGTTGCTGGAAGAGAAGAAATAGCCGCGACGACCATGTTAATAAAAAAGCCCCGCTTGAAGCGGGGCTTTTTGTTTTCTGCCTATCATCTGCCGGTCGGCGAGCCGGGTCCTGCCGGCGCGAGCGTCGAACCGCTGGGCGAGGGGTTGATGTGCGTGTTTCCCGACGGGTTCACCGCGCTGTTCCGCCCAGCAGCCGCACTGCCGGCGTCGTTGCTCATGCCGGTGCTCGGGTTCGTACCCGTCGCGCTGCCGGTGGTCGTTCCGCCGGTGGAAGATCCCGCCGTCGCGCCGCCGGTCGCCGTACCGCCCGTGCCCGAACCTCCGCCTGCGGAGCCGCCGCTCGACTGCGCGAATGCGAAACTGCTCGTGAAGACAAGCGCCGTCGCCAATCCGAGTGTTGCGAGTTTCATGATTGCTCCTTTTTGTTGCATCGGGAGCAAACGAGGTCCGCCAGCACAGCGTTCCTGCCTGCCAATCACAGTTCGTTGCTGTTCCGTCGACGTGGCTCGCGCGCCACAGGTGTGGAATCACAGCGATCTATTCGTGTCCATTCACAACTGAAGATTGTCTGATTGAACTTGCCGCGCTAACAAGGCCACTAAGGACCGTCTGCCCGGTTTGACTGGAATTGCCCACATGCCTGTTGCTATCGTTGTTTTGCTGCTCGACATCACCCTGATCTGGCACGCATCGAAGACCGGGCGCCTGCAGCCCTGGGCTTTCATCATCCTGATGATCCCCTTTGTCGGCGCGCTCGCCTACATCGTCGTCGAGCTGATCCCGGAATGGTTCGGCAGCCCGGGCGCGCAACAGGCGCGCAAGCGGATGGCTGATAGACTCGATCCGGAAAAGCGCTATCGTGAGCTGTGCGACCGGCTCACCGGCAGCGACACCATTGCGAACCGCGACGCGCTTGCGGCCGAATGCCTGAAGGTCGGGCGCTTCGATGAAGCCGAGCGGCACTACGATCACGTCCTCACGCTGCCGATGGGGCGCGAGCCGGCCTACGCGCTGGGCAAGGCGCAGGCGCAATTCGGTCTCACCCGTGCGGCGGATGTGCTCGCGACACTGGATGATCTGAAACAGCACTGGCCCGATTTCGAATCGGCCGACGGGCATCTGCTCTATGCCCGCGCCTTGGCCGAGGTCGGCCGCATCGACGAGGCGCTCGACGAATACCATGCGCTCGTCGCCTATTTTCCGGACGCCGAGGCCAAGGTGCGTTACGGCATGCTGCTGAGCATGGCGGGACGCACCGCCGAAGCCAGGATCGTGTTCAACGAATTGCTGCTCTCGATGCGGCGCGCGCCAAAATATCTGCGCGATGCCCAGGCGGAGTGGCTTGCGATCGCCGAAAAGCAATTGTCGGCGTGAGCACGCCGGCGGGGTTCATTCGTCCTTGTTCCCACGGAGGCGATCGATCCACTTGCGATAATGGCCGCGCGGGATGGTCATCGCGGCGACGCCCGTCATGACGAGCACGAGGCCGAGCGCAAGGTTCGCCGGTACGGCTTCGCCGAGCAGCAGCACCGAGAGGCCGACGCCGATCGGGATGCGCAAATAGCCCTGCGCGTTGGTGGTCAGCGTACCGAGCCGCGTCAGGCACATGTAGAACAGCATCAGCCCGAAGGCGCTGGACACGATCCCCATCGCGGCGGTGGCGACCAGCGCTTCAGTCGTCGGCCGCAAGGTCCAGGGATGATCGACGAGCAGCGCGAATGGCAATAGCACCGTGCCGCCGAACAGGAGCGAGCCCGCGGCCACCACCATGGGGTCGTAGTCCGTCAGCCGCAACCCGAAGATCGTGGCGCATGCGAACGAGATGGTGGCGATCAGGATGACGATCTCGGCCAGGATGTTGGCATCGAGCGCGGCGAGCGCGTCGAGGCCGATGATCACGGCCGTGCCGGCCAGCCCCAGAACGGCGCCGATCAGCTTCAGCAGCGTGGCCGGCTCATGCCGCGTGATGCCCCAGGTGATGAGAAACGCGAAGATCGGCGTCGTCGAGGCCAGCACCACCGTATTCGATGCCGGCACATATTGCTGCGCCCAGGTGATCAACAGAAACGGCAGTGTCGAATTGATGGTCTGTTGCTGCGCGAACAGCTTCCAGGCCTTGGCGTCCACGGGCATCCGCACGCTGCGCACGCGCAGGACCGCGAACAGAAAGGCTGCCGCAATCAAGGAGCGCGCCGAGATGAAGGTGATCGGCGGAATCGAGCCGAGGCCGATCTTGGTCAGCGGATAGGTCGAGCTCCAGCAGCACGCCAGCGCGAGCAGCAACGCATAGTCGCGCCAGCCGCGACGGGGCTGTGGCGCATCAGGTGGCAACGGCGTCCGTCGGCTTCTTCCATTTCACCCGCTTGATGGTGCCGGAGAAGGTGAACAGCGACCGTTCGCCGGATTTCAAGATGCCCCGCACGAAGATCAGCGAGCCGCCGGCGCGGGTGACCTCGCCGGTGCATTCGATGAGCTCGCCCTGGCGGGCGGCATCGAGGAACTCGGACGAAAACGACACAGTCACCCCCGGGCTCTGCAGCACCGAGCCGGCCAGCGCGAACAGGCAGTAATCGGCAAAGGTCATGAAGCAGCCGCCATGGACATTGCCGCCGCCGTTGAGGTGTTTTTTCGCGACCCGGAACGCGCAGGTGATGCGGCCGTTCTCGTCCATCCGGTGGTAGAACGGGCCGGCATGGGTCTCGAAATGGTCGCGTTTCCAGGTCCGCCAGCCCTCGAATTCGCCCTCGGTTTCGACGTGGAGATCGGGGCGGAGGTCGAATGCGGTCTTGGCGAGCTGGTTCACGAAATCTGGCCTTCAATTGTCGGTTTGGGTCCTTAAATCCGATCCATCCCCGCAGTGCAAATCCGCATCCCTGCGGCCAGCCGCCGCAAAGCTCTGGACAGGCCGAAAATGCCCCCTAAAAGGCCTTTTCGCCCCCGTTCGATCTACCTATTAAGGGACCCATGAACGCGCCCAAGAACGAGCCCCAGATCACCCCCGACCTCGTCGCCAGCCATGGTTTGAAGCCCGACGAGTATGAGCGCATCCTCAAGCTGATTGGGCGGGTGCCGACCTTCACCGAGCTCGGGATTTTCTCGGCGATGTGGAACGAGCACTGCTCGTACAAATCCTCCCGCATCCATCTACGGGGGCTGCCGACCAAGGCGCCATGGGTGATCCAGGGCCCGGGCGAGAACGCCGGCGTGATCGACATCGGCGACGGCCAGGCGGTCGTGTTCAAGATGGAGAGCCACAACCACCCGAGCTACATCGAGCCCTATCAGGGCGCGACCACGGGCGTCGGCGGCATTTTGCGCGACGTCTTCACCATGGGCGCGCGGCCCATTGCCTGCCTCAATGCGCTGAGCTTTGGCGCGCCGGAACACCCGAAGACGCGGCACCTGGTGTCGGGCGTGGTCGCCGGCGTCGGCGGCTACGGCAACTCCTTCGGCGTGCCGACGGTCGGCGGGCAGGTGCGTTTTCACACCCGCTATGACGGCAACATCCTGGTCAACGCGATGGCGGTTGGGCTGGCCGAATCCAGCAAGATCTTCTATGCGGCGGCCTCCGGCGTGAACATGCCGATCGTCTATCTGGGCTCCAAGACCGGCCGCGACGGCATTCACGGCGCCTCGATGGCCTCAGCCGAGTTCGACGACAATTCCGAGGAGAAGCGCCCGACCGTGCAGGTCGGCGATCCCTTCGCCGAAAAGTTGCTGTTAGAGGCTTGCCTCGAGATCATGGAAAAGGGTTGCGTCATCGCAATCCAGGACATGGGCGCGGCGGGGCTGACATGCTCGGCGGTCGAGATGGGCGCCAAGGGCGACCTCGGCGTCGAGCTCGATCTCAACGCAGTGCCGACGCGCGAAACCGGCATGAGCGCCTACGAGATGATGCTCTCGGAGAGCCAGGAGCGCATGCTTATGGTGCTCAAGCCCGAGAAGGAAAAAGAGGCCGAGGCGATCTTCACGAAGTGGGGATTGGACTTTGCCGTCGTCGGCTACACCACGCCGACCAAGCGCTTCGTGGTCAAACATGGCGGCGATGTCATGGCCGACCTGCCGATCAAGGAACTCGGCGACGAGGCGCCGGTCTATGACAGGCCACATGTCCCGTCCGTGGCACTGCCGGTCGTGCAGGCGCGCGAGGTCAAGGCGCCGATCGGAATTATGCCGGCGCTGGAGAAGCTGGTCGCAACGCCCGAGCTGTGCTCGAAGCGCTGGGTGTGGGAGCAGTACGACCACGTCATTTTGGGCAATACCGTGCAGCGCCCTGGCGGCGACGCCGCCGTGGTGCGGGTCGAGGACGGGCCGAAGGGGCTCGCGCTCACCGTCGATGTGACGCCGCGCTATTGCGAGGCCGACCCGTTCGAGGGCGGCAAGCAGGCGGTGGCGGAAGCCTGGCGCAACATCACCGCGGTCGGCGGCCGGCCGCTCGCGATCACCGACAATCTCAATTTTGGCAATCCGGAACGGCCCGAGATCATGGGCCAGTTCGTCGGCTGCCTGAAAGGTATTTCGGTAGCCTGCAGCGCGCTCGACTTTCCGGTCGTCTCCGGCAACGTCTCGCTCTACAACGAGACCAATGGCCGCGGCATCCTGCCGACGCCGTCGATCGGCGGCGTCGGCCTGCTCGACGACTTCACCAAGTCCGCCTCGCTGGCGTTCAAGGCCGATGGCGACGCGATCCTGTTGATCGGCGACACGCAAGGCTGGCTCGGTCAGTCCGTGTACCTGCGCGACGTCTGCGGCCGCGAGGAGGGCGCGCCTCCGCCGGTCGATCTCGCTGCCGAAAAGCGCAATGGCGACGTGGTGCGCGGCATGATCCATGCCGGCACGGCCACGGCCGTGCATGACGTCTCCGACGGCGGGCTGTTGATTGCGCTGGCCGAGATGGCCATTGCCAGCGGTATCGGCGCGCAGCTATTGGCCGCGCCAGCCTCGACCGTGCCGCACGCCTACTGGTTCGGCGAGGATCAGGCGCGCTACATCGTCACCGTGCCGGCGGCAGACGCCGGCCTCGTACTGGCGAAGATGAAGGGCGCGGGCGTGCCATGCGCGCGGATCGGCACCACGGGCGGCGATGCGATCGCGGTTGCGGGCGAGGGGCAGGTGGCGGTGAGTGCGCTGAAGTCGGCGTTCGAGCACTGGCTGCCCGCCTATATGAGCGGCAAGGCGGCGTAGGTTCGCACCGTCATTGCGAGCGAAGCGAAGCAATCCATCTTTCCCCGTGTTGAGGTGTGGATTGCTTCGCTGCGCTCGCAATGACGCTGCGAGGCCAGTGTCGCTTCGCTATAACACCTTGCTCGCCCCGGGGATCTGCCGCAACGCGCGCGTCAGCGCCCAGCTGAACGCGACCGTCAGCACGAATCCGACCGTCGCCTTCACGATCGCCGGCAGGTCGTAGTCGAACAGCCAGTATTGCAGCCAAAGCGCGATCGGATAATGCACCAGGAACATGCCGTAGGCGTCCGACTGCATCGGAT
Source organism: Bradyrhizobium sp. CCBAU 051011 (assembly GCF_009930815.1). NCBI lineage: Bacteria > Pseudomonadati > Pseudomonadota > Alphaproteobacteria > Hyphomicrobiales > Nitrobacteraceae > Bradyrhizobium > Bradyrhizobium sp. CCBAU 051011. The sequence continues at coordinate 5,821,827 of NZ_CP022222.1, forward strand.
CGAGCAGCTTGGCCGAGCCTGATTGCCTGAACCTTTGGAAAAAGGCCAGGATCAGAAACATGATGGCCACGCTGAAGACAGTGAAGCAGATGGCATAGAGCGCTTCATACCAGTCCGGCAACGGCGACGGGTTGCCCAGTATTTCGCGCTTGATGAAGATCAGCACCCACAGCAAGCAATACGGAACGATCGCCAGCACCATCCAGTCCCAGCTGACCTTCGCCATCCGGCCGTCTGCAGAGAGCAGCCCGCGATCCATTTGCGCAACGCCGATGCCGGCGCCGAAAAAGAAGTAGCTCGCATAGAGCATCACGCGCCCGTGCTGGACCGAGAACGGCCCGAACTCAAACCAACTGCTATGTCCGTAGTGAACCAGCCCGGGAATATAGAATGCAGCGGTGACAGCAAGCATGACCGCGAAGAACACTGCGGGTCGGCGACGGCCATGCAGCGAGAGCCGGTTGATCGGATCGAGCAAGTTGGGTGACAGCCGATACAGGATGCAGGCCACCACGTCGAAACTGAGCAGGACCCAAAGGAACCAGATCGGCCCGCTCGGCCACGGGCCTTTCGTGATCATATTCCACCAGTATTCCGAAAAGCCGATCTCGGGATGGTGCCGCAGTGAGATGGCGTAATAGGCCAGCGGAATGACCGTGAAGGCGCAGATCACGAAGGGTAAGCCAAGTCGAATCAGGCGATCTGCCAAATAGCTCGCCGGTCCTTTGCGGGCGATACCAGACCAGGCGAACAGTCCCGACAGGAAGAAGAACATCGCCATGAAGAAGCTGTCAGTGGCGAGCACGATCATGTCGAAGCCGAAGAAGTGCGTCGGATCGGTATGACCGAAATAGGTATAGGGGATGACGGCGTGGTGGAGCAGCACCACCAGCGTCAGGAAGGTGCGGGCGCGATCCAGCGAAAGGTTTCGCGATTTGGCTTTGGGCACGGCGCTGACGTCGGCATGCCCCACGGTGGAAATCGATGTCATGCAGGCCTCCCGGCCAGGCTAGATAGTCAAATGTTGCAGCGGGGAACCCGATTCAGCAAGGCCCAATCGGGCGCTGACGAACCGCTCTTCCACACGAGGTTGCTTCGGAACCGGCAGCGCAACCCGCCGTTAAAACCGGTGAATTTGAGTTAAGGGGGCACCATTGGCGTGGCCCAGAGGTCCCGGAGCAAGCAATGACAATTCTCAAATGGGCGCTGATCTTCTTTCTGGTGTCGATCGTCGCCGGCCTTCTCGGCTTCACCGGCATTTCGGCGGCTTCCGCCGACATCGCCCGCTTCCTGTTCTATGTCTTCGTCGCAATCTTCCTGGTGCTCCTGATCCTCGGGCTTACGATATTCAGAGCGTAGCTACGCACGCCGGACATTCCGGTTTCGATGCATCGTCCCGGATGACGCCGTCTCTGCCTTACCCCACTTCCTCGATCGTCACCTTGTCGGGGTAGAACGCCAGATGGCCCGCGATTTCGGCCATGGCCGGGAAGGGCGTCTCATAGGTCCAGATCGAATTTTCGATGCGGTTGCCGTTGGCATTGATGCTGAAATAGTTCGCATCCCCCTTGTAGGGGCAGTGCGTGGTCCGCTCGGTGCGGGCGAGCAGCGCCATATTGGCGTCCTCGCGCGGCACATATTGCACTGCCGGATAGCTGGCTTCCTTGAGGGTCAGCGCATGGGTGGTATCGGCGATGACCACGCCGCCCGCCGAGACCCGGACGCGCCTGGGATTTGCCGTTATCGTGATCGGATGGTCGGGACCGGGCAATTTCATGGTTTTTAGCCTCTTTTTAGGTCAGCCCTATGTGAGCGGGCGCGACCGGATCTCGCGGTGTCAAACCGTTCGGCCGGGAATATAGTGGCGGCAGGCGTGACCTAGAAGAGCGTACGCGCTAGGTTTGGCCGTCACGGTCGCGCGAGCCGGCCGTGATTCGAAACACCTGACGGAGACATGCTGGATGCCGATGGACGCCCACGATATCGAATCGATGATCAAGGCAGCTATCCCCGATGCCGAGGTGACGATCCGCGATCTCGCAGGCGATGGCGACCACTACGCCGCGACCGTGATCTCGGAATCCTTCCGCGGCAAGTCGCGCGTGCAGCAGCATCAGATCGTGTATCAGTCGCTCAAGGGCCAGATGGGCGGCGTGCTGCACGCGCTGGCGCTGCAGACCGGGGTACCTGCCGGACCCGGAGTGCCGGAGCGCTAGTCCGCGACCAGCCACGCAGGGGCACCAATGACGAACGATCCGCACGGCGCGATGTTTCGCGTGATCGTGCCGCACCAGCACAACCGCGTCACCTATGCGGAGCTGTTCTTCGACCTCGTTTTCGTCTTTGCCGTTACCCAGATCTCGCACACGCTGCTCGCGCATTTCACCCTTCTCGGCGCGCTGCAGGTCACGCTGCTTTTTCTGGCAGTGTGGTGGGTCTGGGTTTTTACATCCTGGATTACCAACTGGCTCAATCCCGAGAAGACTCCGGTCCGGCTCCTGCTGTTTGCAATGATGCTGGGCGGGCTGGTGCTGTCGACATCGATCCCGAAGGCGTTTGACGAGCGCGGCCTGTGGTTCGCCATCGCCTATGCGACGATGCAGGTCGGCAAGACGATATTTCTGTGGCTGTCGACGCCGGTCTCGCGCCCGCGCATCAGGATGAATGCCATCCGGATCGCCGCCTGGCTCTCGACATCAGCCATCTTCTGGATCGCCGGCGGGATTGCCGAAGGTCAGTCGCGCCTGGCGCTATGGGCCGTTGCGCTCGCCATCGAATATATTTCGCCGGCGGTGCGGTTCTGGATTCCGCGCTATGGCGCGTCATCGGTCGCGGACTGGATGATCGAAGGCGGCCACATGGCCGAGCGTTGCGCGCTCTTCATCATCATCGCGCTCGGCGAATCCGTCGTCGTCATCGGCGCGACTTTCGCAGAACTCACCTGGACGAGCGAAAACGTTCTGGCGTTCGTCTCGGCCTTGCTCGGCAGCATCGCGATGTGGTGGATCTATTTCCACATCGGCGCCGAGGCCGCCTCCGAAGAGCTTTCAAAATCGAGCGAGCCGGGCAGGCTGGCGCGGCTCGCCTATACCTATCTGCACATGCCGATCGTGGCCGGCATCATCGTCGCGGCGGTGGCCGATGAGCTGGTGCTGAAGCACCCGGGTGGTCATTCCGATCTGAACACGGTGACGAGCGCGATCGGCGGTCCCTTGCTGTTTCTGTTTGGGACCGTCCTGTTCAAGTACAGTTTTCGCGGCTTTCTTCAACTCTCGCACGGCGCCGGCATCATCGCACTCTGCGCGATTGCGTGGTTTGCCGGCGAGCTTTCGCCGCTGATGCTATCCATCCTGACCACCGCGGTCCTGATCGTCGTCGCGATGTGGGAAACGATGTCGCTGCGATCCGGACAGGCCGAATAGCGCCTTCAATCCAGCCTTGAATTCAATCAAACCTTGGCCGCTTGACCGGGATCAGTTGCGGCGAGTTATGCTGATCGACGACGTTCTTGAGCACGAGCGTTGAGAGCTGGACGACGAGCGCCCGAAGCCGTGCATTTTCCTCGATAAGCGCCACCCGCTCCGTGTCGGCTTCGTCGTCCCAGTCCGTATCATTGTGAGCCGATCCGGCACTGTGGCTGCTGGACGCTGGATATGCATTGGCCATGACTGAAATCCCCTGACACGAACTCACCCCGAGCCATGCTACTGGGAAAGATACGGCTGAGTCCGCGTCAAAAATTGGACCTTTCGAAGGGGAAACGAGAGCGTAGATGGACCCTTTTGCGGGCGGGGCGATAAAGATGAATACTTGTTAAGAAGTTTGGTTATAGTGAGGTTCGGCAAAGGTGTGGGGACGCGCGGCGGCGTATGCACCTTTCCAGCTAACCTTGACCAGCGCGATCACTCAGTGCCCACGGGGTACCGTGGTGGGATACGCGCCTATGAAACAGAGCGAAGCAAGAGTACGGATCATTCAAGAGTGGGACCGCTGGATATTGACGCAGGCGATCGAGCCGGACGGACCGACTGGAAAAGACTCATTGAAGTTCTTTCACGAACTGCAGGACGCAGGATCACCGCTATTGGATTTCCAATCACGCGGACAGGACAAGTGGCGGATCATTCATGCATGGCTCTTGGGAGCGGACCGATTGTCCGATGATTGGATATCCGTCGCGCCCCGGATTGCGCCGACACGCAGGTTCCGGCCGGAGCGCAAGCGATCGGTCTGCAAGACGTGAACTGCAAAATCCGCAGCCAGCCTCAGTCTGAGGCCACCAGCGCGTGAACCGAAAACATCTCGTCCCGGTCGGTCCAGGATTCCCGCACCGACCAGCCTGATTCGCGCGCCAAGGCGGTGAAGCGGTCGAGGCTGTATTTATAGCTCGACTCGGTGTGGATGCTCTCGCCCGGACGGAATGAAAAATTCCGTCCCAGGATGCGCACGCTCTGCGCTTTCTTGGAAATCAAATGCATCTCGATGCGATGGCGCTCGCGGTTATAGACCGAGCGGTGCATGAACGCGGATACGTCGAAATTGCCGCCGAGCTCGCGGTTGATGCGGACCAGGACGTTGAGATTGAATTTCGCGGTGACGCCGGCGGCATCGTTATAGGCGTCGTAGAGCACACGCTCGTTCTTCTCGAGGTCGACGCCGATGATCATCTGCGCGCCTTTGCCCAGAATGTCGCGCGCGCTGCGCAGGAAGGCACGCGCCTCGTGCGGCTCGAAATTGCCGAGCGTCGATCCCGGAAAGAAACCGACCTTGGGCATGCCTTCAATCTCGGGCGGCAGGGCAAACGGCGCAGTGAAATCGGCGGCCACCGGATGCACGGCGAGATCGGGAAAATCCCTGCGCAAGCCGCCGGCCTGCGCGGTCAGGAAGTCGCCGGAGATATCGACCGGGACATAGGCGGAAAAATCGCAGCGCTCCAGCAGCAGCCGGACCTTGGTGGTGGCGCCGGCGCCGAACTCTACCAGGGCTGCGCCCTTCGGAATGATGGCGGCGATCTCGTCGCCGTGGCCGCGCAGGATGCCGAGTTCGGTCCGGGTCGGGTAATATTCCGGCAGCACGGTGATCTGCTCGAACAACTCGGAGCCTGCGGCGTCGTAGAAATATTTCGGCGACAGGCGTTTTGGAAACTGCGAGAGGTCGCCGATCACGTCGCCGGCAAAGGCGGAGGTCTGCTCATCGAACTGATACGTCTGGGCCAAAGCGGCGGCGCGCACATTCATGATACTCTCCTGAACGCGCTTTCCGGCGCGCATTGATGATCGAAAACATCAGGCGTAGTCGGCGAGGCGTAACCCCGTGAATTGCCAGCGGTGATGTGGGTAGAAGAAGTTGCGGTAGGTGATACGGCTGTGGCCGGGCGGAGTTGCAAGCGAGGAGCCGCGCAGCACCAGCTGATTGACCATGAACTTGCCGTTGTATTCGCCGAGCGCACCCTCGATGGCGCGGTAACCGGGGTAGGGGGCGTAAGCGCTGCGGGTCCACTGCCAGACGATGCCGAAGGCATCGTTGAGCTGACCGGCGCGGGCGGCGACTTCCCATTCCATCTCGGTCGGCAGATGCCGGCCGGCCCAGCGAGCGAACGCATCCGCCTCGTAATAGCTGACATGGCTGACCGGGGCGGTGGGGTCGATCGGCTGCAAGCCGCCAAGCGTCATGATCCGCCATTCGCCGCCAGTCTGGCGCCAGTGGCCGGGCGCCTGCCAGCCCTCGTTGGTCGCGGCGGCAAAGCCGTCCATCAGCCACAGCGTGGCCGTGGCGTAGCCGCCGTCCTGCATGAAGGCCAGCCACTCGGCATTGGTCACGAGGTTGCGGGCGAGCCGGACCGGACCGACGAGAGCGCGGTGCGCGGGCTTTTCATTGTCGAAATGGAAGCTGTCGTCGCTGTGCCCGACGGTGTGGATGCCCTCGTTGAGGGTGACCCATTCCTCCGCCGAGCGGCGCGATGCCGGGAAGCGCCATGCCGGGTCATAGGCCGGCGGGATCGGGTTCTGGGCAAAGGCGTGCAGGATGTCGGTCAGCATCAATTCCTGATGCTGCTGCTCGTGGTTGAGGCCGACCTCGACCAGCGGGACGAGCCTGGCGAGGCGCTCCTCGCCGGCCATCTGGAAGAATTTGATCACGGCGGCGTCGACATGGCGGCGATAGGCGGTGACCTCGTCCGCGCTCGGGCGGGTCAGATGGCCGCGCTGGTGACGGGCGTGCCGCGGGCCCGCGCTGACATAGTAGGAGTTGAACAGAAATGCGTAGTCGGGGTGAAAGGGCTGGTAGCCCTCGCAGTGCTCGCCCAGCAGGAATTGCTCGAAGAACCAGGTAGTATGGGCGCGATGCCATTTGGCCGGACTGGCGTCCGGCATCGACTGGATGAGCTGGTCCTCGGGGCTCAGGGGCGCGGCGCGGCGCTCGGTTTCGCCGCGGACGGCCAGATAGGCTTCCACCAAATTCTGGGCGAGGGTGCCTGAATCGGAGAAAAGTGACGGGGTAGGGCTGGCAAACGACGCTGCGGATACTGGTTTCGTCACAGGTGTCTCCGGTGAGCGGGGAGAACGTTAGTCTGGCAAACTGGTTCCCCTTGGGCAGTCCGTCCTACATAGGAGTTCCCCTCCGGGAAAAAAGCCTTCCACCCCCTACGATGTTAATGTTGTCGCACATGGGCGGCGGCTGCCTAGGACCGCTCCGATCCGGCCCCGCGCATGCCAGCTCTTCGGCATTTTACTTTGGATGAACAACGGTTTGGGCTACATATAGGACCGGTAACCGGGTTACATGGTCGGCCCAACGGGTGAAGCCGCAGGGGGCTGTGCCCTAAAAGGAAGCGAATATGAGCATCGAGCAATTTATCGACAACGAGGTGAAGTCGAACGACGTCGTGCTGTTCATGAAGGGCACGCCGCAGTTTCCGCAGTGCGGCTTCTCCGGCCAGGTGGTTCAGATCCTCGACCACGTCGGCGTCGGCTACAAGGGCCTGAACGTCCTGGAATCCGCCGAGCTTCGCAATGGCATCAAGGAATATTCGAACTGGCCGACCATTCCGCAGCTCTACGTCAAGGGCGAGTTCATCGGCGGCTGCGATATCATTCGCGAGATGTTCCAGGCCGGTGAATTGCAGCAGCTCTTTGCCGACAAGGGCGTCACCGTCAACGCAGCGGCCTCCGCCTGAGCGCGTCAGCGCGCCAGGTCGGCCAGGCGCGGCTCGAAGTCATCGTTGCCGACATCACAAGTTTGCGCGTTGACGCCATCGTCAACGCGGCGAATTCGTCGCTGCTTGGCGGGGGTGGTGTCGATGGCGCTATTCATCGCGCCGCGGGGCCGGAACTCGTCGCCGAATGCCGAACGCTCCACGGCTGCAAGACCGGCGATGCCAAGATCACCAAGGGCTATCGGCTCAAGGCCAAGCACGTGATCCACACGGTTGGGCCGGTGTGGAACGGCGGCACACTCGGCGAGGACGACCTGCTTGCTTCCTGCTATCGCCGCTCGATGGAGCTGTGCCAAAAGCACGGGCTCGCATCAGTCGCCTTTCCCGCGATTTCTACCGGCATCTATCGGTTTCCTGCCGACCGCGCCGCCGGTATTGCGCTCTCCACCGTGGTTGACGCGCTGACGGCGGCGCCGCTTGTCACAAAAGTCGTCTTCTGCTGCTTTTCCCCTGACAGCGGCAGGCTTCATGAAGAGGCAATGACCGCCTTCGGCAGCCCTTGTCCCTGATCGTGCCTCCGCTACACTCCCCCGTGAGTTCCGGGGAGAGGGGTCCAATGAATTCACGCCAAATCCTGCGCGCGCTAGCCGCTGGCGCGCTGATGCTAGCGGCATCGCCGGTTCGCGCCGAAGGCACTTTCGACATTCCAGCCGGCGCGCGCTTCAACCAGGACAAGCTTGCGAAGATCACCGAGTTCTTCAAAAACGAGGTGGCGACCGGCAAGATCGCCGGCGCCAACGTCCTGATCCAGCAGCACGGCAAGCCGGTCTATCACGAGACCTTCGGCGTGCAGGACGTGGTGTCCAAGGCGCCGATCACGGACAAGACGATCTTCCGCCTGTCTTCGCTGACCAAGGCGATCACCTCTGTCGTGGCGATGCAGTTGGTCCAGGACGGCAAGATCAAGCTCGACGATCCCGTCTCGAAATACATTCCCTCCTTCGCGAATATGAAAGTTGGCGTGGAGAAAAAGGCCGAGGACGGCACCAAGACGCTCGAACTGGTGCCGCTGGCGCGGCCGATCACTGTCCTCGACCTTTTTCGTCATACCTCTGGCATCACCTACGGCTTCTACGGCGACAGCCTGGTGCGCAAGGCCTACAAGGAGGCCAACCTCTACGCGGGCGAATTCGACCTAGCCGAATTCGCCGAGCGGATCGCCAAGCTGCCGCTGCACAACCAGCCGGGAGCGCTCTGGCAATACGGACATTCCACCGACATCCTGGCGCGGATCATGGAGATCGTGTCCGGAAAATCATTGCTAGAGCTCGAGAAGGAAAAGCTGCTCGATCCGCTCGGCATGGTCGATACCGGCTTCTTCGTCACCGAACCGGAGAGGCTGCAACGGCTCGCCCAGCCGCTGCCGAACGACAGTGATTTCCGCGTCGGCCGTCTATACAGGACCGAGGTTCGCCAAAAATGGGAATCCGCCAGCGGCGGCATGGTTTCGACCATGTCGGATTTTTCGAAATTTGCGCAGATGTTGACCAATGGCGGCACGTTCGAGGGCAAGACATATCTTTCGCCGAAGACGTTCGAACTGATGACGTCGGACCACGCCGGCAAGGACTCTGGCGTCGCGCGGGATCATTACTATTTTCCCGGTGACGGCTTCGGCATGGGGCTTGGACTTGCCGTGCGCACCGATCCCGGCAACGCCAAGCCGCCGCCGCCGGGATCGCTGGGCGAACTGAAATGGGACGGCGCCAGTGGCTGCTATATGGTGGTCGACCGCAAGCAGGATATGTTCTTTGTGGTGCTGGAGCAGACGCCGACGGAGCGCCAGCGCGTCCAGCGGACGCTGAAGCAGTTGGTCTATGAAGCGATGGAGAACTGACGCCGCCGCCGGGCGCTGCCTTGTCGCGGCGGCGCTCGCGGTGCTTTCTCTCGGCGGCTCGCCGCATGCGTTGCGGGCCGAACCGAGGGCGCCTGACGCGCCAACTTTCTCGCGCGCAGCGCTTGACCAGTTTGGCGACTACGTTCGCAGCGAGGTCACGGCCGGCAAAATTCCCGGCGCCGTCATGCTGATCCAGCAGCATGGCAAGTTGGTTGATCTCGAATGTTTCGGCGTGCGGGACCCGGCGACCGGCGCGCCGATGACGCCGGATACCATTTTCCAGATCTATTCGATGTCGAAGGCCGTCACCTCGGTTGCCGCGATGATGCTGGTCGACGACGGCAAGCTGGCCCTCGACGATCCCGTGTCGAAGTACATTCGCTCCTTTGCGGATGCAAAAGTCGGCGTCGATCTTTCCGATGAAGCAGGAAAATATCCGCTTAAGCTCGAGCCTCTGAAGCGCCCGATCACGATCAGGGATCTGCTGCGGCACACGTCGGGTATCACTTACGGCTTCTTCGGCGAAACCGCGGTGCAGAAACTCTATGCCGATCCCAAACTGTACGCTGGGGATTTCGACAACGCTGAATTTGCCGACCGGATCGCGATGCTGCCGCTCGCCGATCAACCGGCAACGCGTTGGAACTACAGCCATTCAACCGACGTGCTCGGACGTGTCGTCGAAGTGGCGTCGGGCCAGACGCTTTTTCAATTCGAGAAGCAGCGGCTGTTCGATCCGCTCGGCATGTCCGAGACAGCATACTATGTCCCAGATGAGTCGAAGTGGGCACGCATCGCCCAGGCCTATCCCGTCGATCGTTTTCGGGTGGCCGGAATCAGGGATCCGGCATTGCCGCGGCGTTGGGAATCCGGCGGCGCGGGCCTGGTCTCGACGGCCGGGGACTACGCCCGCTTCCTGCAGATGCTGCTGAACGGCGGCGAACTGGACGGCAAGCGGTATCTCAAGCCCGAGACGGTTGCACTGATGACGTCGGATCAGATCGGGCCGGAGACCGGGATCCTTCACGATCCCTTCTATTTCCCGGGCCCGACCTCTGGCTTTGGCCTCGGCTTCGCGGTGCGAATCTCGCCGCCGCCGGGTACGACATGGCCGCTCGGCGAATACCGCTGGGACGGAGCGGGCGGCAGCTTCTATTTCGTCGATCCGAAGGACGACCTGCTCGTGGTCTTCATGGTGCAGGCCCCGACACAAGGCGGACGAATTCAACTGGCGCTGAAGACGATGATGTTTGAAGCGCTCGGCAAGGGTCAGCGCAAGGATTGACTCTTCGCTTGATTACGCGACGGCGTTTCGCGCGATCGTCTCGCGATAGAACGACGCGCTCAGCTTGGGCGTACGACGCTGCGTACCGAAGTCGACATGATAGAGGCCGAAGCGCTGTTCATATCCATCCGACCATTCGAAATTGTCCATCAGGCTCCACAGGAAATATCCGTGCACGGGCACGCCTTCTGATGTCGCGCGCTGCAACTGCGTCAAATAGTTGCGCAGGTACATGATGCGATCGACGTCATAGATGGTTCCGTCCGCAGCAGGCTCGTCGCTTCCCGACGTTCCGTTCTCGGTGATATAGATCGACTTCACGTTCCACAGCTTGGCCACATGACGTGGCACCCAGTACATCGTCTCGGGGCCAGGCCTGAGCCACGTCGCCTTCATGTGCGGGAACGATTTGGGAAATGGCGCTAGCGCGAAGCCGCGCTCGTTGTCGGCGGCAACGACGTAATGATCGGGCATATAGACATTCAGCCCGACAAAATCGATCGGGGAGGCGATGATGCGCAGATCCTCGGCGGTGTATTTCGGAGCATCTTTGCCAGCCTGCGCGAGATATGCATCGGTGTATTTTCCCTCGAGCATCACGGTCAGATAGCCGGCATTGAGCTCGCGCGTCGCCATTTCGGCGGCGCGGATGTTCGCAGGCGTTTCGATGGCCGGAATGCAGCTCACGGCATTCTCCGCCGGACCGACACTGATTCCGGCCTGTCCATGAGCCCGGATCGCCTGAACCGCGAGACCGTGTCCCAGCGCGACGTTGTGCCGGACCTGCTTCACATCAGATGGGGATAGTTTGAGTCCTGGCGCATCGGCGCCAAACTCATGGCCGAGATGGACGAGGCGGGAGCATTCGTTGATGGTGAAGAAGTGCTTCACGCGGTCGCTTAGGCGACCCGTGACATGGGCTGCGTAATCCGCAAAGGCCTTGGAGGTGTCGCGCGAGGTCCAGCCGCCGAAGCGGTCCTGCAGCGGCTGCGGCAGGTCCCAGTGATAGAGGGTCGCAAACGGCTCGATGCCGTTCGCCAGCAACTCGTTGACTAGGCGGTTGTAGAAATCGAGGCCCTTTGGGTTCGGTGTGCCGACGCCTTCCGGGAACACGCGCGGCCATGCGATCGAGAATCGGTAGGCCTTCGCGCCCAGCGCCTTCATGAGCTGGATGTCTTCCTTGTAGCGGCGATAGTGATCGGTCGCGGTGTCGCCATTGCTGCGATCGGCAATGGTGCCGGGCGTGTGGGAAAAACGGTCCCAGATCGAGGGGCCGCGGCCATCCTCGTTCACGGCGCCCTCGACCTGATAGGCCGAGGTCGCCGTACCCCAGAGAAAACCGTTCGGAAAGCCGGAGGAGGGCCTTTGATTCTGTGTTCCGGTCGCTTGATCCGATTGAGCCAGACTGGACCTCGCCGACAGCATCGGCATTCCAAGCGCCGACCAGGCTGCAATTCGGCCAAATTGGCGCCGGGAAAATCGCGTGAACGGCATCATTTCACTCATCAAAGCGGGATCAATTTTGAGCAAACAAGGCTCACTTTTGAAGGAGCTGAATATCACCGTTTCCGTACTCTCGCGCAATTGTACACCCGGCAGGATCAGCGGGTCGACATGCCTGCCGCGCACGGTTAAACAGGCCCATCTATTCGTCTGTCAGGGGAGCAGGACCAATCGGCTTTCGTACGCCGCTGGCGCTTTTATTTCTATCGCTGGGCATCGTTGCTGCGGTGTGGTGGTGGCTGGCCACGCCGGTGGCGCTGACGCGCGCGCCGATCGATGACTCGGCGAAGCTGGAATGCGTTTCCTACGCGCCGTTCCGCAACGAGCAGACGCCGCACGATCCGACGCTCATCGTGAAGCCGGAGCAGATCACAGAAGACTTGGCCGAACTAGCCAAGGTCTCCAAATGCATCCGCACCTATTCGATCGACAACGGGCTCGACAAGGTGCCCGAGCTTGCAGCAAAGGTCGGATTGAAGGTTCTGCTCGGAGTCTGGCTCGGACGCGATCGCGCCAAGAACGCTCAACTCTGCGACATTGCGATCTCGCTGGCGAAGGATCATCCCGGTACGGTCGCGGCGCTCATTGTCGGCAGCGAAGTGCTGCTGCGCGGCGACATGACGGTGGGCGACCTTCGTCAAACGATCCAGTCGGTCAAGCCACGCGTAAATGTGCCGGTGACGTATGCCGATGTCTGGGAATTCTGGCTGCGTTACCGCGAAGTCGGTGCCGATGTCGATTTCGTCACCGCCCATTTCCTGCCCTATTGGGAGGACGTTCCGCCGCGTGCCGAAGAGGCGGCCGCGCATGTGGACGACATGCGCAAGCAGGTGGTGGCAGCCTTTCCCGGCAAGGAGATCCTGATCGGCGAAACCGGTTGGCCAAGCTTTGGGCGGATGCGCGACGGCGCGCTGGCTTCGCGCGTCAACCAGGCACGTTTCATTTCCGAGATTCTCGAGCGGGCGAGACAGGACAATTTTCGCGTCAATTTTTTCGAAGCCTATGACGAGCCGTGGAAACGCCGCTGGGAAGGAACTGTGGGCGGCTATTGGGGGCTGTTCGACGGGACCGAACGCAAGCTGAAATATCCGGCAGGCGTAGCCATCAGCAACTATCCGTTCTGGAAGCTGCAGATGGCATGCGGGCTCTTTCTCTGCATAGGCATATTCGCGGTTGCCTTGATCACGCTGAAGCGCCGGCCAACGTCACCGCCATTGGCGTCGTGGGTGGCGGTTGCCATGTCCGCGACCGCCGGCGGAATCCTGCTGGGAATCGGCGCCGACAAGATGCTGCACGAAAGCTACGGGCTCGGCGGCTGGCTGGTTCAAGGCTTCATGCTGATGGTGGCCGTGATCGCGCCACTATTGTCCACCTACGCACTGATGTCGGGGCGGGCGCTTCCGTCATTTCTTGAAGTGCTGGGGCCGCCCAAGGGCCTCACTCCATTCTTCATGAGCAACATGCTGGGCGTCACGCTGATCGTGACGACGATTTTGGCCGCGCAGACCGCGCTCAGCCTGATCTTCGATGCGCGCTGGCGCGATTTCCCATTTGCTGCCCTGACCATGGCCGTAGTGCCGTTCTGGACATTGGCGTTTCTCAACGGAGCGAAATCCGGCGAGCGGCCGCTCTCGGAAGCCGTATTCGCCGGACTGTTTGCGCTGGCGGCGGTCTATGTCGTCTTCAACGAAGGGTTCGAGAACTGGCAGGCGATGTGGACCGGCGCGGTCTATGTCCTGCTCGCCAGCGCGCTGTGGCGCGCGCGCACGCCTGCCACAGCCTGAGCTCGGATCGGTTCACGGCCTGGGGCTGACGCTACTCACCCCCGCGTACGATCTCGCGCACGATACCGACCGTCTCCTCGATCATCGCTGCGCTGACGTCGAGATGCGTGCAGGCGCGGATGCGGCCGTCCATCATCGCGAGCAGCACGCCGCGCTTGCGCAAGGCTTCGACCAACTTGTCGCCGGCGATGCCGGCGCCGTCAGGCTTGAAGAACACCAGATTGGTCTCGGGCTCCTGCACCTTGATGCCGTTGATCTGCGACAGGCCCCGCGCCAGCGCCCGCGCATTGGCGTGATCGTCGGCGAGGCGGTCGACGTGATGGTCGAGCGCATAGACGCAGGCAGCCGCGCAAACGCCGGCCTGCCGCATCGAGCCGCCGAGGCGCTGCTTCCAGCGCCAGACGTCATCGATGAAGGCGCGCGAGCCCGCGATCACGCCACCGATCGGCGCGCCGAGGCCTTTCGAGAAATCGATCCAGGCAGAATCCCAGCCTGCGGCCATGTCGCGCGCCGATATTTTGGTGGCGACGCAGGCGTTCAGCAGCCGCGCGCCGTCCATGTGGGTGATAAGCCCGTTCGTCTTGGCGATCTCGACCACTTCATCGAGCGCCGCCTTCTTCCAAATGGTGCCGCCGCCGATATTGGCGGTCTGCTCGACACTGACGACAGTCTGCGGCGGCTGGTAGCGCGAGCGCGGGTGCAGCGCCGCGCGGAATGTTTCCGGCGCGAACTGTCCATCGTCGCCCGGCAGCGGCGTGATCTGGAATCCGCCAAGTGCGGCATGCGCGCCACCTTCGCGGGCAATGATATGCGCGCTGGCATGGGCGAGAATTTCGTCGCCGGGCCGGCAATGGGCCAACGTCGCCGCGACGTTGCACATGGTGCCCGAGGGCATGAACACGGCGGCTTCCTTGCCGAGCAGGTCAGCCACGCGCTCGCACAGCAAGTTCACCGTCGGGTCGTCACCGATCTGCTCGTCACCGACCTCGGCCCGCGCCATCGCCTCGCGCATCGCTTGTGTGGGGCGCGTCTGCGTGTCCGACAGCAGGTTGATGCGGATGGGATCGGCGTTGGGATCGCGCGGGGCAGGGGTGTAGTGCATGGATTGCTCACAATTTTTGCATGGCCGGGCTTGTCCCGGCCATGCACGTCTTCTTTTGCCGCGGTGACAATAAAGGCGTGGATGCCCGGGACAAGCCCGGGCATGACGGAACAAGCATCTGCGCCAAACAAAAAGGCCCCGGCAAAACCGGGGCCTTTGATATCTCGGAACTCAAAAACCGATCAGCGCGAATAGAATTCGACGATCAGGTGCGGCTCCATCTGGACTGCGAACGGCACGTCCGACAGCGCCGGGATGCGGGTGAACTTCGCGGTCATCTTGGAGTGATCGGCTTCGATGAAGTCGGGCACGTCGCGCTCGCCGAGCTGGCTTGCTTCCAGGACGGGGGTGAGCTGCTTGGAGGATTCCTTGATCTCGACGACGTCGCCGGGCTTGAGCTTGTAGCTCGAAATGTTGACGCGGCGGCCGTTCACCTTGATGTGGCCGTGGTTGATGAACTGACGCGCGGCGAACATGGTCGCCACGAATTTGGCGCGATAGACCACGGTGTCGAGACGGCGCTCGAGCAGGCCGATCAGGTTTTCACCGGTGTCGCCCTTCATCCGGCCGGCCTCGACATAGATGCCGTGGAACTGGCGCTCGGAAATGTTGGCGTAATAGCCCTTCAGCTTCTGCTTGGCGCGGAGCTGGACGCCGAAGTCGGACAGCTTGCCCTTGCGGCGCTGGCCGTGCTGGCCGGGGCCGTATTCACGGCGGTTCACGGGGCTCTTCGGGCGGCCCCAGATGTTCTGGCCCATACGGCGATCGATCTTGTATTTCGCCTCACTGCGCTTTGTCATCGCGTCCTCTGCTTTACGAGTTTGAATGTTGAGGAAACGCGCCCTCCTGTGCACCGGCATGGCCGGCGCCGACAGGTCCGCCTCGAAAGCTCGGGGAAGACCACGGGTCGCGAAACGCATCGCGGGCCGAAACCGGCCCGCGAGCAAGCGGGGTATTAGGGAGAAACCGCCGTTCTGTCAACGAAAACGGCTGTCATTCCGGGGCGATGCGAAGCATCGAACCAGGAATCTCGAGATTCCGGGCCTGGTCCTGCGGACCATCCCGGAATGACCGCCAAGAGGCGGTCAGGTCGCGACCGCCCGGACCGGTTTGGGCTCGATTTGCTGCCGACTGCCCCGCAATTCAGCCGATATTTCGCCGTTCAGCACCTGTTCCAGCCGGTTCAGGGCCTTGGCCATCGGGGCCGCGTCGGTAACCCGGTGATCCCAGCGCAGGACGACATCGATGGTCTGGTCGGGCTTTTCCACCCCATAGCTCAGGACGAAGGGCCCGGGGCTGATGGCTTGGAGCTGGCCCGCCCCATAGGCGGCCACGGAGGTCACGCCAAAACTGCCGAAATAGTTGGCCCGCTGGCGGCCGAAATTCAGCCCGATCGCCCAGAACAGGCGGCGGAGGGGCAGCGGCAACCGGGTGGTTCGCAGGATCTTCCGGAACGCCGGCACCTCGTTGATCGGGGCCTTCTTGGCGTGTCGGATCAGTGCCTCGACCTCGGCAAGCGGCATTTCGTCGGGCGCAGCGACCTTTTGCGGCAGCACGCAATCCTGGCCGTCCTCGACCCGGGCGATTGCCACCATCGCAACGCTGCGCGGCAGCTCATAGAACGCAGGTCTCGGCCACTTGACGTAGAGGGTGCGCAGGATCGGCTCTTCCTTGGCCACCAGCGCGAACGCCTTGACGAAGATCGCGGCCCAGCCCGCCCGCTGGGCGGCCTGCGCGCGGGCTTCGTGCAGGGTGCGGATATGAAGCGGACGCGTCAGCGAAACAAAGGGAACGCGGATTGAGGCGTGCATGAGGTCGGCGACCAGGCGGCGCGGTAGTGTGATTTTTCGAACCGTTCCGCGCATCGTTCCGCTCGGGTTTCCGCAATAGAGAAATCAAATGACCGAAGGGCCGCTTATAGCCTGCCGGCCCTCATCTAGCACGAACAAGGCGTTTTGACGCCAGTAGGTTCTCGCGCCGAGTGGTCAGCCGGCGGGGCAGCTCGCAGGGCGACGTAAACTCCAAGGACTTTGAAGGGCTTGCCGCCATCTCGGCACCTATCGCCTGATCCCGTCAAAGCTCGCAGCGATGCCGCGCTGGAACAGCGACCAGTCAAAGCCGAGCGCCAGCGCGACATAGCCGCGGTCGATCATCCTGTTGGCCTGCTCGGCGGTACGCGCCACGCCGCCGATCGGCACGCCGCTCCTGAGGATGCCTTCCTCGGCCCGCTTCATCAGTTCCACGACTTCTGGATCGTCAGGCAGGCCGCGCTTGTTGATGGAGGTCGCAAGGTCGCCGGGACCGATCACCGCGAGGTCGATGCCCGATGTTGCCATGATCTCGTCGATGCGCTCGACCGCCTCGACATGCTCGATGGTGATCATGCAGATTACGTCATCGTCGGCGGTCGCCATGTATTCCGGCATCGACACGCCCCAGCGGAGTGGTGCGTGGAACGGGCCCCATAGCCGCTCGCCCTTCGGTGGATAGCGCACGCTGCGCACGGCCTTTTCGGCGTCCTCGCTGCTGCAGATCATCGGGAAGTTGATGCCGAGCGCGCCGAGGTCCATCGGCGCTTTCGCCAACCACGGCTCGTTGGCGGCAATCCGCACCATCGGCACGCAGGGCGTGCCCGCGGTGGCCGTGATCATCGCATGCGCCGAGCCGAGGTCGATAGGCCCGTGTTCGAGATCGACGATGATGAAGTCGATGCCCGAACGAGCCATGATCTGCACGGTCTGGATCGAGGGGATGGTCGCGATCGCGCCGAAGGTCGGGCGTCCCTCCCGCCATAGTTGGCGCAGACGGTTGAGCGGCGCAGGTTTTGCGGAGGTCAAGGCAGAAAACTCCCTCATCAAATGACTCGTTCAAAAATTCGGCGTTCGGTTTCACATGGATAAATCAGGCAGTTCGAAGCAGTCTTCGGAAATCGGACGGACGGCTGGCCGGCAATTGGGCCGAGCGTACACGCATGTCGAGCGCTTGGCTGGCCCTAACCAGGAGCTTTGCGGCATCATAGACCGGACATCGACGTTTCGTCCCGGTATAATCCCTTGCACAATAAACCCAGGGGAGGAGACAAAGATGAGGACAATACTGGTCGCTGCCGCACTTGCCGCCCTTACCGTCGGCGCATCTGCTCAAGACAAGCGCCCCGATTACGGCACAGCAGTCAACGCCGCGGGCGCGAAGAAGATCGCAGCCGGCGTCGTCGCCGAATGTCAGAAAAACGGATGGAACGTGGCAGTCGCTGTCGTCGATAATCACGGTTTCCTCGTGTACTTCGAACGCATGGACAATACGCAGACGGCCAGCATGGACATCGCCGTCGGCAAGGCGAAGGCTGCGGCGACCTATCGGCGCCCGACGCGCGTCTTCATGGAGACGATCAACAAGGGCGGGCCGGCCACGGCCACACTTCCCGGTATCTTCGCCTCGCCTGGCGGATTGCCGATCATGGTCGACGGCAAAGTCACTGGCGGCGTGGGGGTGAGCGGCGTCACCGGCGACCAGGATGAGCAATGCGCCAAGGCCGGCCTCGGGACTACATAAAAAAGTTGCATCCTGCGCACAGGCGTCGGCACGGTTCTGCTGTAGCGCGTGCCGCGCCTTCGTCTGCGCATCACGATGGGCAGCTCGCTGCGATCGTAGGGGACTCCGCTGCCAACACTTTTCACGTGAGCAGTTCGTGGGGCGAATGTGCTATGGAATGGTGCCGACCGTTATTGTCGTGACTGGTCGCGTGTTCCTCCAAAGCAGGTGAGCCCATCTCAAGGATTGCCGCCAGCTCGGCGCCGTGAAGAACGGGCGTATCGTTAAGCGCTTCTGGCTCAACGGTCGCGGTGAGGGTGGAAGGGGGAGGCTGATCTTTGAAGTGGAATGCCTGGCCAGCGCCGCTGGTCCCGAACGCGGGTTCGGCCGGCTGGGGGGTGGCCGTTGATGCCTTTGCAGAGGCCGAGTGTGACGGGTGCGGCGAGTTGCCATGGCCGTCACTATTACCCCGTGCGACGCCAGGTTCGACCGGCTCGGCCGCTTCCACGGTGCTTGCGGATGCCTGATGTGAAGAGTGCGAGTTGTTGTGGCCGACGCCGTGGCCCGATGTGACGCCCGGTTCGGTTAATTCGCCGGCCGCCGATGCCTTTGCAGAGGCCGAGTGTGACGGGTGCGGCGAGTTGGCGTGGCCGTCACTATTACCCCGTGCGACGCCACGCTCGACCGGCTCGGCCGCTTCCACAGTACTTGCGGATGCCTGATGTGAAGAGTGCGAGTTGTTGTGGCCGACGCCGTTGCCCGATGTGACGCCCGGTTCGGTTAATTCGCCGGCCGCCGATGCCTTTGCAGAGGCCGAGTGCGAAGGGTGTGGCGAGTTGCCATGGCCGCCACTATTGCCCGGTGCGACGTCAGGTTCGCCCGGCTCGGCCGCTTCCACAGTACTTGCTGATGCCTGATGTGAAGAGTGCGAGTTTTTGTGGACGCCGTTGCCCGATGTGACGCCCGGTTCGGTTAATTCGCCGGCCGCCGATGCCTTTGCAGAGGCCGAGTGTGAAGGGTGTGGCGAGTTGCCATGGCCGCCACTATTGCCCGGTGCGACGTCAGGTTCGACCGGCTCGGCCGCTTCCACAGTACTTGCTGATGCCTGATGTGAAGAGTGCGAGTTTTTGTGGACGCCGTTGCCCGATGTGACGCCCGGTTCGGTTAGTTCGCCGGCCGCCGATGCCTTTGCAGAGGCCGAGTGTGACGGGTGCGGCGAGTTGGCGTGGCCGTCACTATTACCCCGTGCGACGCCACGTTCGACCGGCTCGGCCGCTTCCACAGTACTTGCGGATGCCTGATGTGAAGAGTACGAGTTGTTGTGGCCGACGCCGTTGCCCGATGTGACGCCCGGTTCGGTTAATTCGCCGGCCGCCGATGCCTTTGCAGAGGCCGAGTGCGAAGGGTGTGGCGAGTTGCCATGGCCGCCACTATTGCCCGGTGCGACGTCAGGTTCGACGGGCTCTGCGACTGCGACCGGGGCGGCGCTTTGCATTGCCAACTCGAGAATTTCAAACCCGGCGGTTGCGGGCGCCTTGCCATTCCCGGCTTCCTTAGACCCGGTGTTCGCGTGGACCGGCTCCTTCTTGAAAGTGAGATTGTCCTCGGTCAGGACCGTCGCTTGGCTATGAGCAAGCTCGATTGATGATACGTGCACCGGCACAGTAGCCGCACCATCGTCGTCGCTCTCCTCGGTTGCATAAGTTGGATCGTCGCCGAAATTGATGAGCCTACTCGAAACGTTGGAACCGACCCGGTCTCGCCCGAAATGGAACCTCAATCCGTCGTCGGCAGGCATGGTCCAGATACCATCCGTTTCGACCGCGCTCTCGCTCGCATCCGTTTCAATGGCGGTGCCAGCCGTGAGAACGGTCCCATCGCTAGCAGCCGCCGCCAGCAACGCAGGATCGATTCCTTCCAAGACCGCCGCGCCAGCCGCCGCTTCCTGCTCGTAGACGAAATCCAACTCGGCAACGGACACAACTCCCTGCAAATGGATTTCCAGCAGGGCCGGATCGCCGATATCAAGGCTGCGATCCGTCGGATTCACATAGACGATCGTTTCATTGCTCGCGGGGTTGTAGATCCAGGCGAGGGTATGCGGCGGCACGGACTTGCTTGTTGACGTCATGTGCAGGAACGCCAGGGCGCCGAAAGCCGCCAGGTTGATCTTGTCCTCTCCCGATGTGAAGTCGATGATAGTGTCGAACCGGGTAGAGTTGGAGTCGATCGCTGAAAGATAGACAAAGATGTCATCATCCTTGCTGCCCGTCAGCCGGTCACCGTTATATCCGCCGATGATGGTATCGTTGCCGTTGTTGCCGTTGATGGTGTCGCTGCCTGATCCTCCGTAGATCGTGTCGTCTCCACCGGTACCCGCAATCGTATCGTTCTCCGAGCCTCCGTAGATAACATCCACTAAGCCGGTGCGATTGAGGGTGTCGTCACCGGCGACGCCATGGATTATTTGGCCCGCGTTACCTTCTCCTGTGACGCTGTCCTGTCCAAACGCGAGCGGCAGACTGGAGTCGTGGACAACTGGCCCCGAAGCCGGGTTATCGACATCGTTGGGATCTGCATGGCCGGCGCCATGAATGGTGATCGTCGCCACTTGTGTGGTGCCATCCATGGTGGCGATCGCGGATGCGTCGATCACGCCCGGGTCGAGCACCTGCACTGCGGCATGGGAGTTGTTGAGCGTGTAGATCCCCACGCCGGCGGCTATGCTGAAGGCGCCATAGCCTCCACGACTCTTTATCGGATTCGAGGCAAACTCCAGTGGCGGGAACTGCTGCTGCGCCGTGGGGCTGCCGGTCTGGTTAATCGCTTGCAGCAGCGGCGAAATGAAAGGATAGGGTGTGCCGGACCCGATCGGGCCGTAACTTCTCCCGAAGTTGGAGAGGACGGCCTGCTCAGCCGCGTGCAGCTCTTCCATTCTCGCCGTCGAGTGCGTGACTTGGTTCGCCTTAATTGGGGAGTCTCTCTGGGTGAGCGCGACCGTCTCGCCGGGATCTGCAGCGATGACGTGCCGGAGGATCGCTTTCTTCCAGAGCTCAAATACGGAGTGCTCAAGATCCTTGTAGGCGGTGCTGTCCTCATCCAGGAAGGTGTTGTTCGCGTCCGACGCCTTGAGGTCGCTCGAAATTGCGAAGGCCAGGGCGGCAAGCGAGAGCGTGCCGAAGCCGGTGGATCGTTGCAACAACGCGATCGTGGCGAGCACGGTCCTATTACTGATTTCAAGCTTATGAAATATGTTGTAGAGGTGTACTTTGACTGTGCCTGGGGAAAGGTTCAGCTGGCGCGCAATCTCCTTGTTCGACAAACCTTCGGCCACTAGTCGTATGATTTCGCGCTCGCGGTGCGTGAGCACCCTCAGCATTTTTTCGATTTTGGCGCCGTATGCTTCCTTCCCGTTTGGCGAGAGGTCTTGGCGCGCACTGGTGCGCTCCGTCATCAGCCTCAGGGAACGCAGAATGGTGTCGGGGTTTGCGTAGCTCGAAATTGCACTGCAAGCGCCGGCCGCGATTGCCGCAGTGAGATCGTCGTCTCCTTCGGGTTCGGCAAAGAACGCCAGCCGAGTGGGAAGATTCTCTGCTTTCGCAATAGCGAGGATCTCGGATACCGTCAGGTCAGGCAACGTGTCAGCTACGAGCGCAACGTCGGGTGTTAAATTCCGAATCGCATCGAGGCAGTTTGATCCGGAACTACACGACGCAACAATCTCAAAGTCGTCCTGAGCTGCGAATACCGACCTCAACCCCTGCAGAACGATTGGTTGTCGATCTGCGATCACCAGCCGGATGCAGCGCGTGAATGTTCCTTGGTCCAGGGACACATCTAACATAGACTTGGCCTCGCATGCCCAGCGGGGTGCCTTAATCCTCTTGCTATCCCAGCGCCAAGTCTAAATTGTCTGGCGCCGGCAGCCCGGGCTACCCGCCGCAATCTCCGAACCGGATAATTCATTGCGCAAAGGGAAGGCGAAAAAGCTGCCATCAGTTTGCGTCTTTGCGCTGCGAGATTCGTCCAATCCACTTAGAACTCTCAAATATGCGTTCAGGATGAACCTTTTTTGTATCCCACCGCAAGCCCGATTCTAGCTTGATCGACTAGACGCGAAATAGCCGATTGTGCATGTCGCAGTTGCATCTGGCAAGCTGATCATCCTGCACTGGTGTTGAACATTTCCCGCTTTGTCCGTATCTTGCGTTTATGGATCGCGAGCGGGAAGAATTGGCAGTCCATGAAAAGTTGGCGCGCTGTAGACAGCTTGCCAAACAATACGTTAGTGAACCAACGGCAACTCACCTTCGGGAATTAGAGGCAGAGTTACTGGCGCAGCTTCGTCGATTAGAGGAGCAGTAAGGCCCAGCCAAGCCGCGGCCTCTTGGTGGTGCTCCAACGCCGGGGCGGGCAGACCTGCCTCCGGGATGGGGGTGTTTGGGAAGACGGACACGGAGGTGGCCGTAGTACGCCGGCGTGACAGTTTGTTCCTAAATTGTCCGCGTAGTTCTACGAAGGCCCCAGGTCTCGGCAGATGTTCTTACCGGTGGACGCTGGCGAGCTGTGGCTCTGCTGCCTGATAATCCCGCCGCACGTTGGCGCCGCGATGGCCGCAAACCGAGCAGACGAATAGGGCCTCCAGATCAGACAGCCGCAGGCTCTCGGGCCAGCAGTCAGCGTCCATCACAACCGAATGCGAGCACTTGTTGTCGCCGCAGAACACATGCAGTCGGCGAGAGCCGGACTGCCGCATTTGCCCAAGGGTGATCGTCTGCTCGAGTAGCATGCGCGAAATTCTGCCAAGAGTCGCAGCCAGCCTGAATATGGCATCCGGCATAGATTGACTAAGTGGCACGGTCCGGGGGGCATCCGGAAAGGTGGCTCGGTGCCTCCTACCAGAAAGTCTTACAGTTTCGTGTGGAGGAATTCTCGATGCCGCGAGAGTAATCGAGACCATCGCCGGTGCGTTCTCTACTTCAGCGGTGCCTTCTCGACTCTTCCTTTTTGATACATGCCCACAGGCGCCTTTATGCCAGGACGCGCCCGCCGAAAAACGGCATCAGTGCCTGGCTCAGCCTGTGTGGCCGCTGGGAGGTGAAGATCATCTCGGCCCCGGCGTCATCGCGTTGCCGGCCCGGTGATCCCAGCAGTTCGGATGCGCGCCGGGCGATGGCGGGGGCCGGATCGATCCAGTCGACCGGCCACGGCGCGAGCCGTGTCAGGCGGTCGAGCAGCAGCGGATAGTGGGTGCAGGCCAGCACGACGGTGTCGGTGCGGACAGCGCCATCTCCGACAAAGCAGGGGGCAAGCTCGGCGGCGATATCCTCGTCGCGGACGTCGTTGCCGCTGAGCGCGGATTCGGCGAGCGAGGCGAGCTCTGCCGATCCCACCAGCGTCACTTCGCAGCCTTGCGCGAAATCGTCGATCAGGCGCCTGGTATATTCGCGCTTGACCGTGCCCTTGGTGCCGAGCACCGACACGCGCTTGGTCCTCGAACTGGCGCAGGCCGGCTTGATCGCAGGCACGGTGCCGACAAACGGCACGCTATAGGCGCTGCGCAGATGCGACATGACCAGCGTGGACGCGGTGTTGCAGGCGATCACCACCAGAACGGGGGCGTGGCGCGCGATCAGTTCGCCGACCAGCGGCACCACGCGGGCGATGATCTCTTCCTCGCTGTGATGGCCATAGGGAAAGAACGCGTCGTCGGCGACATAGACGTAGTGCGCCTCAGACCGGACCCGCACGATCTCGCGCAGCACCGTGAGGCCGCCAAGGCCGGAGTCGAAGACGAGGATTTTGGGCGGTGATGACACGCTGCGACCTTAGCCGATTTGCGGTTACCGTTAGGTTGCTTTGAGGGGGCCGACGGGGCATGCAGATTGTCGACGGCGAATACGACGATTTGGAGCCATTTAAATCGGCTTGGCAAGGCCGGAAAACTGCCGGGGGCGGGCCAGCCGGCGTACACCGGCAAGGTTCGACCAGTGTGCGAGAGAAGCCCTGCCAAGCGGTTGCATCGGTTGGAACTTCCCCCAATTGAGAATGCGGCTTAACGTTCATCGACGACGACGATTACGGCCTCGCCGACGCTTCCCGTCAGCTCTCGCCGAACACGCGCTTGAAGATCGTGTCGACGTGCTTGAAGTGATAGCCGAGGTCGAACTGCTCCTCGATTTCGGCATCGCTCAGGTGCTTCTTCACGTCCGGGTCTTTCTTCAGCAGCGTCTGGAAGTCGCCTTCGCCGCGCCACACCGGCATGGCGTTGCGCTGGACGTATTTGTAGGCGTCCTCGCGGCTGGCGCCCTTCTGCGTCAGCGCGATCAGGAGCCGCTGCGAATGCACGAGACCGCCGAGGCGGTCGAGGTTCTTCTGCATGTTGGCGGGATAGATCAACAGTTTCTCGATCAGCCCGGCAAGGCGCATCAGCGCGAAGTCGAGCGTCACGGTCGCGTCCGGCCCCATCATGCGCTCAGCCGAGGAGTGCGAGATGTCGCGCTCGTGCCAGAGGGCGACATTCTCCATCGCCGGCGTCACATAGGCGCGCACCATGCGCGAGAGGCCGGTCAGGTTTTCCGACAGCACCGGATTGCGCTTGTGCGGCATTGCCGACGAGCCCTTCTGGCCCTCGGAGAAGAATTCTTCGGCTTCAAGCACCTCGGTGCGCTGCAGATGGCGGATTTCGATCGACAGCCGTTCCACGGAAGAGGCGATCACGCCGAGCGTTGCAAAATACATCGCGTGGCGGTCGCGCGGGATTACCTGCGTCGAGATCGGCTCGGGCTCCAGCCCCATCGCCTTGGCGACGTGCTCTTCGACGCGCGGGTCGATCTGGGCGAAGGTGCCGACGGCACCCGAAATCGCGCAGGTCGCGACTTCCTTGCGGGCGGCGACGAGCCGCGCGCGGGCACGGGAGAACTCCGCATAGGCATAGGCGAGCTTGAGACCGAACGTCACCGGCTCGGCATGGATGCCATGGGAGCGCCCGATGGTCGGCGTCATCTTGTGCTCGAAGGCGCGCTTCTTCAGCGCGGCCAGCACCTTGTCTAGGTCGGCAATCAGGATGTCCGCGGCGCGGGTCAGCTGCACGTTGAGGCAGGTGTCGAGCACGTCGGAGGAAGTCATACCCTGGTGGACGAAACGCGCCTCGGGGCCGACGATTTCGGCGAGGTGGGTCAGGAAGGCGATGACGTCGTGCTTGGTCTCGCGCTCGATCTCGTCGATCCGGGCGACGTCGAAGGTGACGTTGCGCGCCTTGGCCCAGACGGTCTTCGCAGCTTCCTTCGGGATGACGCCAAGTTCC
Organism: Bradyrhizobium sp. CCBAU 051011; assembly: GCF_009930815.1. Lineage (NCBI taxonomy): Bacteria > Pseudomonadati > Pseudomonadota > Alphaproteobacteria > Hyphomicrobiales > Nitrobacteraceae > Bradyrhizobium > Bradyrhizobium sp. CCBAU 051011. The sequence goes on from NZ_CP022222.1 coordinate 5,847,388, forward strand.
GCCTGCGCGTCCGCCGCATGCGCCTCGATCTCGAACCAGATCTTGAAGCGGGTCTGGGGCTCCCAGATCGAGGCCATTTCCGGGCGGGTGTAGCGGGGGATCATCGACGACTCCGGGCAGGTGGGCGGGCGCTTGCGGGCGGGTCCCGGCCAAATGTTTTTTACGCTGCGCTTTAGCAAATCGTGCCGGAGGAGGCCACCCGTACGGGGCTGCGAGAGCGGGAAAACTGCCCCGGCCGGGCCAAAAAAAGGCGTGGAGCCCCGCAGCTACAGGGTCGCCAGCCCGCACTCCACGGCGAGGCGGACAAGCTGGGCATCCGTGCGCATGCCGGTCTTGGTCTTGATCAGGTAGTGGTAGTTCTGCACGGTCTTGATGCTGAGGTTGAGGTTTGCCGCGATCTGCTCCGTGGTCGCGCCGGCTGCCAGTTGTCTCAAAATCTCGATTTCCCGCTCGCCGAGCTGATCGAGCATCGATCCCGAAGGGGAGAGGCTGTCCATCGCCAGAACACGGGCGATGTCATCACTGATCGCCTGCTCGCCGCGGATAATCGAGCGGATCGCCCGGATCAGCTCGGCAGGGGCGGAGCCTTTGGTCACATAGCCGTTCGCCCCGGCATTGAAGGCCGCCTTCACCTGCGCTGCCTCGCTATGCATGCTGAAGACGAGAATGCGGGTGCTGGAGCTGCGCGAGCGGATGTTCCTGACAGCTTCGAGGCCGCTGGCGCCCGGCATCAATATGTCCATCACCACGACCGCGGGAGCGTGCGCCTTGAATGCACGGTAGGCGTCGGCCGCATTGTCGGCCTCGGCCACCACATGGAAATCGTCCTGGTGTTCGAGGACGCGCCGATAGCCTTGCCGGACCACGGGATGGTCGTCGACGAGCAGGATCGAAATGCCTTGCGTCTGCGGCGCGGTCATCAGGCTGCAAGCGGGATCGTGGCGGCCACGCTCACCCCGCGATGGGCATCCGCGATCGACAGCGAGCCGCCCAGCGCGGTGATCCTCTCGCGAATGCCCGTCAGCCCGAAGCCGGTGGACGCTGCCACCCTGGCCGCATCGCCGCCGCCATCGTCCTCGACATGGACCAGCAGCGCGTTTTCCGTCCCCGTGCGCCGCTCGATCCGGAGCACGATCTCGCGCGCCGAACTGTGGCGCAGGGAGTTGGTCAGGCACTCCTGAGCGACCCGATAGGCAGTCGCGGCGACGGCACCGCGGACGTCGGCGAGATCGCCCTTGAGGTCGAGCTGGATCATCGGCTGCGCGGCATTCCGTGACCGCCAGCTATCGACGAGGTCGACAAGGCAGGCCTCCAGCCCGAGTTCCTCGGCGGGCGGATGGCGCAGGCGGTTCAGTGCATCCCGCAGGCTGGCCATGATGCGATCGGTGGCTTGCGAGATCATCCGCGCATCCTGCGCGACTTCGCTCCTGTCGTTTTCCCGCGTGCTTGTCGCTTCGATCGTGCTGGCGAAAGCCAGGATCGCGGTCAGGTTCTGCCCGAACTCGTCGTGCAATTCGCGGGCGAGCGCACGACGTTCGTCGCTGCGGATTTCGAGCAGACGCCGGGTCAGCGCGGCGCGTTCCTCCATGGACTGCGCGAGGCGGTCGCCGAGATCGCCGACGGCCTGTCCGATCATGGCAAGTTCCATCGACTGGAAGCGGGGCAGTGACGGCCGGTATTGGCCGCGGGCCATGCGCTGCAGGGCGGTGACGATCTGTTGTGCGGGCGCCAGCGTATGCGCGATCGCCAGCGATGCGAGAAGCGCGATTGCCACCGCCATCAGCAAAGCGAGGTTGATATTGTCGAGGACGTGTTGCCAGGCCAGCGCGATGGCGGCATTCGGATCGGGCGTGGCCGAGACACTGCCTGCATTGGCGGCGCGCGTGCTGATCGGCCGGACGACCGGACCGTGACTGCCGAGCAGGGTGTGCACGGCGGCTGCGAACCAGCGCGGCGGAGTTTGGCCGATCCCCTTGCTCTGGCCGCAGAGCGGCCCCTCGAATGCGCCGGCGGGCTCGATCTGAACGCAGATGCCCGGCGAAATCAGGCTCATCGTTTGAATGGTGCGCCATTCCGGCACCGGCACCAGCTGCTCGCGCATTCTGCTGCTGCGCAACATCAATTCGCGCCAATACAGCGCTTCCAGCGCGACCGAGACGCGTTCGGCCGAGGCGGCCGTGGCGCGATCGACGCTGCGATAGGCGTCGATCGTCGCCCAGATGGTGGCTGCTCCAAGGCACAGGGTGACGACGATAAGCAGGCGGGCGACGAGTTGAAGCACGAGGCGCATGCGATCACTCCGCGGCGTGTCGGTAAGCCTAACAGCACCCCCGATTGGTGCCAATTGCAAGCCGGGCGGCGCGGTGCAACTCGGGAAATTTTCCCAACCAATCCTGGGCGTATGTCTTTGGACGAAACCGGGACGGCTGATCTAACAAAGGCCAGAGGCCCGTTCGCTGCCCCGCGTCGGGTGGAAGCCTGCGGCCTGCCCAAGGAGCTGCGCAGCATGAGTACCACGGCAAGCGCCGACATCTTATCGTCCGCGGAGACGTCGGAACGCAGCGTCCTGCTGTTGTGGATGATCTTCACCGGATTGTCGGTCTTCGCCGTCGTCGTGCTCTGGCGCTACGGGTTGCTCCATCTCATCGTCGTCTCCGACCGCACCTATATTTCGAGCGTCATCGGCGTCCTCTACATCCTCACCTGCTTCCATTGCTTCTGGCGCAGCCGCGCGATCGCGCGCGAGGGCGAGATCACGCGACGCTGCCGCGCCCTCCTGTCGGCGCCCGGGGAGCTAAGGGGACTTGATGACGTGCGTGCACTTCCGGGCGGCCTGGTGCCGGATCACATCCGCAACCTGGTGATGAAGGCGCAGGCGCAGCCTGCCGGGCGGATCGACCAGACCCTGCTGCTGCGCTCGCTCGCCGATCGCCTGCGCGGCTCCAACGGGTTTGGCGCCTTCGTGTCCGACACGCTGATGAAGCTCGGACTGCTCGGCACCATCATCGGCTTCATCATCATGCTGGCGCCGATCGCAACCCTCGACGCGGCGGACAAAGCCGCGATGAAATCATCCATGGGCCTGATGAGCGACGGCATGGCGGTGGCCATGTACACGACGCTGGCCGGCCTGATCGGCTCCATACTCGTGAAGATTCAATACTACATGCTGGACGCCGCAACCCAGCGGGTGTTTTCCGACGCCGTCATGCTGACCGAGACGCACGTTACGCCCGCGCTGGAACGAAAGTCATGATCGATGACTTCGGTCTCTATCCGCGCGAGGAGCCGTTCGATCCGCTCGGCGTGATGCTGTTCAAGGCGCTTCAGGTGATCGCGTTCCTGTTCTTCCTGGCGCTGCTGGCGGTCTCGCCGGATGCGAAGGACGGCAAGATCGATTCCAAGGCCGAGTTCATCATCACCATGGACTGGCCCGACAATCATCCCGACGACCTCGACCTGTTCGTGCAGGACCCCGCCGGCAACGTTGCCTGGTACCGTCGCCGCGAGGCCGGCTTTCTCACGCTCGACCGCGACGATCGCGGCGGCGCCAATGATTTCATCGTCGTCAACGGCAAGAAGATTCACTCGCCGATCCGGGAGGAGATCGTCACCGTGCGCGGCGTCGTCTCCGGCGAGTATACGGTCAACATCTCGCACTTCCAGGCTACGACAGGGCAGCCCGTCGCGGTGAAGGTGAAGGTCCAGAAACTCAATCCGACCGCGCAGGTGATCTTCGACGACCGCCTGACGGTGGACCACACCGGCGACGAAAAGACTGCGTTGCGCTTCTGGCTCGATGCCGAGGGCAAGGTGGTCGACGTCCAGCAGCGGCACAAGTCGCTGATGGAGACGTTCCGCAATGTCCGCGCCAACGGTGCCGACCTCGATCCGAAAACCGGTGTCAGGATGCGCCGTGAATAACCTGCAATCGGTCGTCCTCACGCTCTCCGTCAGCTACGCGCTAATCGGCGCGCTGCTGCTGATTGTCCTGGTCTATGCACGGCTGCCCTGGTCGGCCAAGGCGGTCTTGGTGGTCGTGACCAGCGCGTTCTACATTGCGAGCTTCATCGGCGTTCGCGGACTGTTGGGCTGGGCCAGCGTCGACGCTCTGCCCGCAAGCTTCAAGCTGCTGCAGGCCCGGATCGTGGAGCCGCACTCGCTGGAGGGAGATCCGGGTTCGATCTATCTCTGGGTCGAGGCGCTCGATGACGGCAATCGGCCGAGCGGCGTCCCGCGGGCTCATCGGCTTCCCTATAGCGACAAGCTCGCGCAAAAGACCGACAAAGCGGCCAGCGAGATCGCCGCCGGGCGACCACAGGGCGGCCGCGCCGCCGATTTTGGCGATGGCGGGGGTAACCTTCTCCAGGCCGCCCGGGAGTACATCATGCCGACAGCGATCATCGATACTTCGGGCGGCGACCCCTCCACGGGCGGGGCATTGGCCGCAGCGCCCCGCGACGGCGACGGAGTGTCGTTTACACCGCTGCTTCCGCCGCGGATGCCGCCCAAGGACCAGCAGTAAGGCTTCCGCTGGGGATGGGGAGCGGGCGCTCGAAGGCCGGTCAATCACGGATTATTGACTGACAGATATTGAAATCTGTCAGCGAGACATGCTATATCCATTGCCGACGCCGGTATTGGGGCGTCATCCGGCTCGTTGGCTCTGAGTCCGGGTACTTGCAAAGGACTACTGCCATGACTGCCCAAATCATTCAAAAAATCCAACACTGGCTTAACCAGAGCGTTGCCCGCCATCTGGCGGCGCAGGCCGAGCGGCTGGAACCGGTGAAACATTAACCTCGTCCGGGGCACTACAGGGGGACTAGAATGACCACCCATCCCGTCGTTTCGCAGGTGCGCGCATGAACGAAGTCGTGGTTCTGACCCCCGAACGAATCCTGGAGGTCACTGAGGACGTTCTGCGCCGCTACGGGCTCGCCAAGGCAACGGTGGTCGATGTCGCCCGTGCCCTCGACGTCAGCCACGGCAGCGTCTACCGCCATTTCCCCAGCAAGGCCTCGTTGCGCGAGGCGGTGGCCAAGCGCTGGCTCGACCGTCTCAGCGCACCGCTCCTGAAGGTCGCGGAAGCGTCCGGCCCGGCGCCGGCGCGGCTCGACAAGTGGCTGCGCACGATGTTTGCGATCAAGCACGAGCGGCTTGGCGACGATCCCGAAATGTTTGCGACCTACCTGACGCTGGCGCGCGAGGCCTGCAAGGCCGTGAGCTGCCACAAGGACTGCCTGGTCGATCAGATCGCGCTGATCCTGTCCGACGGCGTGAAGCAGGGCGCGTTTGAGGTCGCCGACGTCAAGGCGACGGCGCGCGCCATTTTCGACGCCACCAGCCGCTTCCACCATCCCGCCCATGCCGAGGAATGGAACGAGCCCGGTGCCCCGGCGCGGATCGATGCGCTCCTTGGGCTGCTGCTCAAGGGGCTGGAAGCGCCACGCAAGCGCTGACCCTTTCCCGCATTATTGATCGCCGTTGCGAGCGGAGCCGCGTGACCCTCGCGCCTTCCGTCTGATTGCAACCCGCAAGCCGCCTGTTGTTTGATATCCATCAAGACAGGCGCAGGTGCGTGCGCGATGATGGATGCGGAGGAAAATGTGCGTCTGGCGCTGTTTGCGGACATCCATGCAAACCGGCAGGCATTCAGCGCGTGCCTCAATGCCGCGCGCGCCCGCGGCGCGGAACGGATCGTCTGCCTCGGCGATGTCGTCGGCTATGGCGCCGATCCCGAATGGGCGGTCGATACCGTGATGGGCCTTGTCGACGAGGGCGCGCTTGCCGTCATTGGCAATCACGATCACGCCGTCAGCACCCCGTCCGAGAACATGAATGCCGCAGCCACGGCCGCGATCGAGTGGACGCGCGGCCGGCTGAGCGTCGCGCAACGGCGCTTTCTGGCGGAGTTGCCGCTGAGCGTGCGCGAAGACGATCGCCTCTACGTGCACTCCGAAGCATCTCACCCGGCGCGCTGGCACTATGTGCGCGATACGCCCGATGCCGCGCGCAGCATCGAGGCCACCGATGCCCATGTCACGTTCTGCGGACACATCCACCGGCCGGCGCTGTATTCGATGTCGTCGGCGGCGAAGATGACGAGCTTCGTCCCGACCACGGACGTGCCGGTGCAGTTGCTCGGCGGCCGGCGCTGGCTTGCCGTTCTCGGCTCCGTCGGGCAGCCGCGCGACGGCGACCCGGCGGCCTCGTTCGCAATGCTCGACACGACCTCGCGCGAGATCAGCTATTGCCGCGTGCCTTATGACGTGGAGACGGCGGCAGATCGGATCCGCGCCAACGGCCTGCCGCATTGGCTGGCCGATCGTTTGCTCATGGGGAAGTAAGGGATGGCGAAGCCTGCAATCGCGCCGGGCGCTGAACTTGACGGCTTCATGATCGGCGAGCGCGTCCACCAGGGCGGCATGGCGACGCTGTGGACCGTGACCCATCCCGGCATCACCGTGCCGATATTGATGAAAGTGCCGCGGGTTTCCGAGGGCGAGGATCCAGCCGCCATCGTCTCATTCGAGATGGAGCAGATGATCCTGCCGCGGCTGGCCGGGCCGCACGTGCCGGGCTGCTTCGGCAGCGGCGATTTCGACCGCCAGGCCTATGTCGTCATGGAGCGCATCCCCGGCAAGACGCTTCTGAGCCGGATCGATAAGCTGCCGATCCCCTATGAAGAGGCGAGGGTGATCGGGGGACAGATCGCGACCGCGCTGGCGGACCTGCACCGGCAGAACGTCATCCACCACGACATGAAGCCAAGCAGCATCATGTTTCGGCCATCAGGCGAATGCGTGCTGATCGATTTCGGCCTGTCGCATCACAACCAGTTGCCGGATCTGCTGCAGGAAGAGTTTCGTCTTCCCTACGGCACTGCGCCCTATATGGCTCCCGAGCGCCTGCTCGGCGTTCGCGACGATCCGCGCAGCGATCTGTTTTCGCTCGGCGTGCTCCTGTATTTCTTCACGACCGGCGAGCGGCCGTTCGGCGAGAGCGAAACGTTGCGCGGCATGCGCCGGCGGCTGTGGCGCGATCCCTATCCACCACGCAAATTGCGGCCGGACTATCCGCCATGGCTACAGGAAATCGTGCTGCGCTGCCTGGAGATCGAGCCGGTGTGGCGCCATCCGACGGCTTCCCAACTGGCGTTCGAGCTGGCCCATCCCGATCAGGTCAAGCTGACGGCACGATCGGAGCGGCTAAAGCGCGATCCGCTCAGCACGGTCTGGCGCCGCCGCTTCAACCAGGGCGTGACTTTGCCGAAACCGAAATCCGATGTCGCGGCGCAACTGGCTTCGGGGCCGATCGTGGTCGTTGCGCTCGACACCGAGGAGGGCTCGCCAACCCTCAACGAATGCCTGCGCCGGACCACTGCCCAGCTATTGGCGACATTGCCATCGGCGCGGCTCGCCTGCCTGAACGTGCTCAAGCTCGGGCGCATCACCATCGACCGGACGCTCGACGAGCAGGGCAACAACAAGCATATCGATCGCATGGTCGCGCTCCGGCATTGGGCGCAGCCGCTGGAGCTCGACGAAAGCCGGCTTACGGTGCACGTGCTGGAGGCGATCGATCCCGCGTCGGCGATCCTGGAATTCACCAGGGTCAATCACGTCGATCACATCGTGATGGGCGCGCGACAGAATTCAATGCTGCGCTCGTTGCTTGGCAGCGTTGCCGGTAAAGTCGCCGCCGAAGCCGCCTGCTCGGTGACGGTGGTGCGTCCGCCGCGGTCGGCTGTGGTCGTGGACGGCGAGGGGTAGCGCCGGATCGCGGCGTGCGTTCACTCGAGTGTCTGGACCGGCGGCGCTTTTGAGCGCGGCGGGTTCGGCACGGGATAGCTGGTGGCGCGGCCGCTTCGCTCGGCTGGACCGGCGGATGCGGGGCCGACGGCTTCCGCCCGCGCGCCGCGCACGCTGTCCCGTGACGACTGCCGCCGATGCCGTGACGAGCGCGAGCCCTCCAGTCCCCACGAGCGCGAGATCGAAGGCCCGGCCGTATAGCCGACAAAGGCGCCGGCCACAGCCCCGACCGGACCCAGCACGACGGCGCCGGCGACCGCGCCCAGCGCGGCGTCACCTGCGCGCTGCGCGAGCGCGGCGGAAGGCGCGAGGACCAGGAGCATTGCGGCTGCGGTGAAGGCCTTGATCATATTCTTGTCCCATCCGTGAAAGGCGAGATGCTGATCTGCCTTTATGGCGAGATGCGTGATGCTTTGTGGCCGCAGCATGGACTTTAGGGTTCCATGGCGTGCGGCACGCCGTTGTGGCTTTCCTGCCGCCCCGCTTACGGGGGCCGACGCCGTGCGCGCTCCAGAATGTCGCCGACACCTGAAGGATTTCGAACGCAGCGGAACCCGTAGCGGCCGCTGTAATCGGTATCCGGAGAGCGGTCGATCTTCCCGACGCGAAGTTCAGATGGCCGGCGCCGCGGCCGATGTCGGCTAGCTCGAATGTCTTATCCATGTCTTCAAAGCGCGTCGCCGACACCGTCTGTTTGCCCCAGGCCGTGACCGCGAAAAGCGTCTGCAGGTCGTGCAGCCACATCATCATGCGGGCGACGCCGTCGGGGTGGCCCTGCCAGAGCACGCGCTCGCCGGGTTGAAGTGCTTCGGTCAATAGCCGCTGTAAGGCGCGAGAAAATATCGAGGAAAATATCGTGGTGCGGAGTTCGTCCATGCCCGGTTGGTCGCGACGGGATAAGGAATGGTTCGGCGCGCCGGGGGCGGGCAGTCCACCTCAGACCGCTTCGCCGCGCGCCAGCGCCGCCGCGTGGCGGATCGCGGAAATGTTGGCCTTGTAGCTATCCACGGTGCCGCCCTTGAATACCGCAGAGCCCGCGACGAGCGCGTTGGCTCCGGCGGCGGCGAGCTGGCCGGCGACGTCGGGCGCGACGCCGCCATCGACTTCAATGTCGATCGGACGTCCCGCCGTCATCGCCCTGATATCGCTGACCTTGCCGAGCGCGGACTTGATGAAGGCCTGGCCGCCGAAGCCGGGATTGACCGACATGACAAGCACCAGGTCGATCAGGTCGATGACATATTCGATCGCGCTCGCCGGCGTGCCCGGGTTGAGCGAGACGCCGGCCTTCTTGCCGAGCGCGCGGATCGCCTGCAGCGAGCGGTGCAGATGCGGGCCGGCCTCGGCATGGACGGTGATGTGATCGCAGCCGGCCTTTGCGAACGCCTCGAGATAGGGATCGCAGGGCGAGATCATCAGATGCGCATCAAAGATCTTCTTGGTGTGCGGGCGCATCGCCTTGATGACATCAGGGCCGTAGGAAATGTTCGGCACGAAATGTCCGTCCATCACGTCGAGATGGATCCAGTCGGCGCCCGCCGCGTCCACAGCGCGGACTTCCTCGCCAAGCTTGGCAAAATCCGCCGCCAGGATCGACGGCGCGATGACGAGGGGACGTGACGCAAATTGCTGAGACATGTGCGCTTTCCCGAAACGCTTGCGAGAGGGTGGAACGGCCCCGCGTATCATGCAGAGCGCCCGGGGGCAATGCGGCCGAAAACGTCTCCTGTGGGCGGAAAAATCTGCCGCAGCTTGGCAGTTATTGCCGACCGTGTGGGATCGCAGGGATGCGGGAAAGCTCGGTTTTATTGGGTTTTTCCCGGTGGCACGGCGCTTGCTGCGGGAAGGGGAACACGGTCAGCCGCTGTCTGTGCGGCATGTTGGAGTTCCGCCATGTTCTTTGCTCTGGGCGCCGCGTCGTCGGCCATCGATGCCCTCAAGGCGCTAGCGTCGTCGAAATCATCAACGCCATCCACCGGCGTTAGCGAGAACTCCGCAAACTCGTTCGCTTCGATGACCTCGAATGCGTCGGCTTCGATCGGTCCGGGAGCCGGCTCGGGCGGCACCGGCAGTTCGTCGATATCGCCGGAAACCATGAGCGCGCTGCTCGACGCGCAAAGCCGGTCCTCGACGGGATCGACCACGGCATCCAAGAGCCGCCACAACGCGCTGAAGGACCTGTTCGGGCAGATCGACGGCGACGGTGACGGCAAGATCACCAAGGCGGAATTCGAGGAGGCGCTCGGCGCCGGCGGTACCAATGTCGCGAATGCCGACAGCGTGTTCGGCAAGCTCGACAAGGACGGCGACGGCTCGGTCAGTTTGAAGGAACTGGCCTCGGCGCTGCGGCCCAACAAGGGACACCGCAAATCTGACGACGCCAGCGGTAGCGGCGGATCGGGCTCCGATCCGTTCTCGCAGGCCTTGCAGGGCGCCACCACCACGACCGTCGCCAACAGCGACGGTTCGGTGACGACGTCACTGACCTATGCTGATGGTTCGAAGGTGACGATGACGTCGCCCGCGAGCGGAAGCTCATCCAGCGCGACGTCGTCCTACAATTTCATCGAACAGATGATCCAGCGCCAGGCCCAGGCAATTTCGTCGGGCGCCACCGCATCGCTCTCAATGAGCGCCTAAACACGAGATCCGGCGAGATCCCTTCGGATTGCGACCTTTTTATCTTGAGTATGATCTCTCCGGAAAAGGGGTACCCACTTTTCCGGATCATGCTCTAGCCGAAGCGATCGCCCCACGCCGGTAGCGCACCCAGAAAGGGTAGCGCGGTCGCAGCATGGACGCCGCGCGCAATCGCGCGCGCGACCGTGTTGGCGGCCACCATGCCGAGTTCGGTGAGGCCGAACAGCGGATCGATCGGTTTCTTGCCGGTCGCTGCGGCAAATACCACGTCGCCATCCGTCGTTGCATGGACGGGATAGATGGCGCGCGCCATGCCAGTGTGCGCGATCATTGCCAGCCGTTTGGCCTGCGGTTTTGTCAGCACGGCGTCTGTGACCACGACCACCAGCGTGGTGTTCTCCGCAGGCGTTACCGCCGGTCCGCCCTTCAGACGCGCCCGCAGCATATCCGGCGTGAACGCGGGCGGCAGTCCGCGCCCGCCAAACTCGTTGTCCTTCTCGAACGGCGCCGCCCAGAACCACGGGCCGTCACCGACGGTCACGCTGCCCACCGCATTGACTACCGCAAGCGCACCGACGGTGACGCCGCTTTCGGTCTGTGCGGAAGCGGAGCCAAGGCCGCCCTTTAAATTGGCCGTCGTCGCGCCGAGGCCGGCGCCGACGCTGCCCAGCGCGAAATCGCCGCCCACCGCGCACGCTGCGGCGTAGCCGAGATCGCGATAGGGCGGGAAGCGTCCCCATGCCTTGTTGCCGCCGTTGAGCAAATCGAAGCAGATCGCGCCCGGCACGATCGGGATCAGCGCGTCGCGCACCCGAAAGCCGCGTCCCTGTTCTGCAAGCCACGCCTGTACGCCGCCCGCGGCATCCAGCCCGAGCGCCGAGCCGCCGGAAAGCGCGATGCCATCGATCGCCTCAAGGGTGCTTTCGGGCCTGAGCAGGGCTTCCTCACGGGTGCCGGGGCCGCCGCCGCGCACGTCGATCGACGCGACGGCGGGAGTGTCGAACAGGATGGCGGTGACGCCGGAGGCGAGGGCTTCATCCTGGGCGTGGCCGACGCGAACGCCGGAAACATCGGTGATGAGATTTTTCAAAGCGCCGGTCCCTGGGGCTGCACCCGCGTGGGGTGTGCCATCCACGGATATATCAGCCGCAGGGCTTGCTCAACTGGCAAGCGCCAGTCGGATCATCCGGGCGAGCTCGGATTTGCGATATGGCTTTGCCAGCAGCAGCACGCCGGAATCCAGCCGGCCATGATGAACGATGGCGTTCTCGGTATAGCCCGACGTGTACAGCGTCTTAAGGCCCGGCCGCCGCTTCAGCGCCTCGTCGACGAGCTGCCGACCGTTCATGGTGCCGGGCATGATCACGTCGGTGAAAAGCAGGTCGATGGCAGGCACGTCGTCGATGATGCGCAGCGCATCGGACGCATTGGCCGCCTCCAGCGTGGTGTAGCCCAGGTTCTCGATCTGGGTCATTACATAGCGCCGCACCAGCGCGTCGTCCTCGACCACCAGGACCGTTTCGTTGCCGCCTTCGATATTGGCCGCGACCAGCGCTTCCGCCGCGGTCTGCTGCAATCCCGTTGCCCGTGGCAGGTAGATCTTGACGGAGGTGCCGTGCTCTTCCTCGCTGTAGATCTTGACGTGGCCGCCCGACTGCTTGACGAAGCCGAACACCATGCTGAGACCAAGGCCGGTGCCCCTGCCGACTTCCTTGGTCGTGAAGAAGGGTTCGAATACCCGTTCGAGCAGGGCGGGCGGGATGCCCGAGCCGGTGTCGCTGACGGCGATCATCACGTAATGGCCCGGCGCGACCTCGTCGTGCATGCCCGCGTAGTTTTCGTCGAGGAAGACGTTGCTGGTCTCGAACGCGAGCTTGCCGCCATTGGGCATGGCGTCGCGCGCGTTGATGGCCAGGTTGAGGACGGCCGTGGTGAGCTGGTTCGGATCGGCCAGCGCGGTCCATGCATCCTCGGCCAGCAATGGTGTGATTTCGATGTGTTCGCCGAGCGTGGGTCGCAGCAGCTTCGCCGCTTCCAGCACCAGCGCATTGACGTCGATCTCGAGCGGCTGCAGCGGCTGCTTGCGGGCGAAGGCGAGCAGGTGCTTGGTCAGATTGGCCCCGCGGTCGGCAGCTTCGTCGATCAGCTTGGCAACGGCTGCGAGCTGCGGCTGATCGGCGACGGCTTCCTCGAGAATGCCGATGGTGCCGGTGATCACGGTCAGGATATTGTTGAAGTCATGCGCGACGCCGCCCGTGAGCTGGCCGACCGCGTCCATCTTCTGCACATGCCGCAATTGGGCTTCCGCCGCCTGCTTTTCGGTCAGGTCGCGGCCGATGAAGAAATGGCGGCGGACTGGTTCCGACCACGTCCCGGTCCAATTCAGCGTGACGGACTTGCCGTCCTTGTTGATGTAGCGCGTCTCGAAATTGCGCTTGCGTTTTCCCCGGCGTCCCGCCCGCATCTCCTTGCGGGTGTGTTCGAGATCGTCGGGGTGGATGAAGTTGATCGCGTTGTGTCCGACCATTTCAGACGGTTGATATCCGAGGATGTCGGTGACGCTCGGGCTGACCTGGATCAAATTCCCCATGGAGTCGCTCACCAGGATGAGATCGTTCGAAGATTCAAATATGCGCCGCCGTTCTTCCATCTCCTGGCTAAGCGCCTGCTCGGTTCGCCTGCTTTCCGTAATGTCGCGCGCAATCTTGGAAGCGCCGATGATCTGGCCGGAAGCCGACCTGATCGGGGCGATGCTGAGCGAAACCTCGACGGTGCGTCCGTCCTTGCAGACGCGCGAGGTTTCATAGTGCTCGATCCGCTCGCCGCGGCCGACTCGCTCCAGGATATCTCCGATCTCCGCGCGCCTGTCCGGCGGCACAATGAGATCGATGCTCTTGCCGACCGCTTCCGCCGCCGTGAAGCCGAACAGGCGCTCCGCGGTGCCGTTCCAGCCCGAAATCGTTCCATCTAGCAGATTGGTGATGATGGCATCGTTGGACGATTCGACGACGGCGCTGAACAGGCGCTCGCGTTCGGCCCGAAGATTCCTTTCCGAGACGATTTCCCGGCGCGATGTTCCAAGCAGGCGCGCCAGCTTGCCTTGCAGGCCGACATTATCGATCAGCAATACGGTGAGCACGAAGCTTGCGGCGCACAGGCCGTAGATGCGGCCGAGATAGAAGCCGACATCGAAGCGCGCCACGTTCAGGATCGCCGACAGGGCGATATCGAACAACCAGGCGCTCATCACGACCATCAGCCAGATGTCGAGAACGAAATGCGGCCTGCGCAGCCACAGCACCGCCAATGCCGCGAGGCTCAGGCACCATACGGTGGAGACCACCCCAAGCATGACCGGCGTGTAATGACCGCCGCTCAGAAGGATCGGCAGACGGTCGTGCTGGGCGGTGACGATCCAGGTGAACGCGGCCATCACGGCGCCGACCGCAACGATGCTCGCAATGACGGCCGTGCCGGCCGAGCCTTGCATCTTGTCGTTGTCCGTCGCCTTCAGCAGCGCATAACCGAGCACCAGTAGCGGGAATACGCCGTGCCATACCATGTAGAGCCAAACGGTGGTCTGTGTTCCCGCACCGAGCAGCCCGCTTGGTGCGAACAGGCCGGGAAAGGTGAGGGCGTGGACGATGGCCGCCATGGCCGTGAAAAAATATCCGCTCGCGAGCAGCAGCAGCGCACGCGAACGGGTAATCGCGAACTGTGAGAACAAGAGGACGGCGGTGATCAGGTCGTTGATGGCCAGTGCGGACTGATAGCTCGCAACGAAGGCCGGGACGGGGGAAAGCGGCACACCGGCAAACGGCACGGCGACGGCGAACAGCACTGCCGAGACGCCGACCACGGCGAGCGCGGACATGCGATCGCCACGGGTCGCCGGTAAGGTGGAAAGAAAGATGTTGCGCTCGTCACCCAAATGTCAGCTCCGGAAAAAGTGGCAGCGAACGCACCATCACAAAGGTTTCAAATACGCATAAACAATCCATCCGATGCGGCCGAACATCGAGCCGATACCATCCGCGGGAATCGCCCGTTCGAGATTACGCTAGCGGCGCCTCTGCAGGAATCCCTATCTGAGGAGACAGCAGGGAGCCCGATGAGGGTAACCACCTCTTTACCGACCGGCTGAATAATGCCTGCGGAACCGCCGCGTCCCGCGAATTTCATCGTAAGCTGTTCGCACGACCGATCCGGGAGGCTTCGATGCCCCGCGTGCTTGTTGTTGACGATCAGGCCGCCGTTCGTACGATGATTTCCATCGTGCTGCGCATCCATCAGTTCGAAATCGTGGAGGCAGACAGCGTCGCATCCGCGCTGAAGCTGTTCGACGAAACAAGCTTCGACCTTGCGATCGTCGATATCTTTCTGCAGGGCGCCAACGGCTCGGAATTGATTGCAGCGCTGCGCGCCCACGTGCCGGGCCAGCCCGTGATTGCGATTTCGGGAATGACCGCGCTGGACTTTCTGTCCGGAACGCCGGAATTTTCCGATGTCGTCTGTCTGCAGAAGCCGTTTCGTCCGCCGGATTTGATGCGCGCGATCGAAGCGTCGATGGGATCGGTTCGCCAACGGGGCGGTGCCGTTGCAGGGGCCGCGCTCTAGCCGACCGGCGTATGACAACAGCTTCTGCATGGCTGCTGGTCCGCCGCTTACCGCTCGGCGCGCCGCAGACCGTTGCCGTCGGTGACAGCCTCGGCGAGCGAAACCGGACGGGTGGCAAACTGCCGTTGCGACAAGGGCACCGAGAGGTGGCACAGCAAGCCTTCGTGGCGCCAATCGAATTCGGCCTGGCCGCCGAGCTGCGACTCGATGCTGGCGATCACGCTTCTGGTTCCGAACCCTCGTGACACCGGCTTTTCGACCGGCGGTCCGCCGGTCTCCGACCATGTGATCCTGAGAACGCCTGCCTGGTCCACCTCCCAGATCACCGACAGCCGGCCCGACAACGCGGACAGGGCGCCGTACTTGGCGGAATTGGTGACGAGTTCGTGTAGCGCCAGCGCGACGGTCTGCGCCGTTGCCGGCTCGAGTTGCACTTCGGGACCGGACAAGTCGATCTGCTCACCGGTGGAATAGGGCGCCAGCTCCTCGGCGATCAGCTTCCTTATTTCGGCGCCTTGCCAGCTCGACAATGAGAGCACAGTGTGCACCCGCGCCAGCGCATTGATCCGCCCCTCCACCGAACGGACGTAGGTCTTCACATTGTCGCCGCGCGTCAGCCGGACGATGGATTGCGCCAGCGCCAATGCGTTCTTGGCGCGGTGATCGACTTCCCGCGCCAAGAGGTTCTGCCGCTCCTCGGCCTGCTTGCGCTCCGTGATATCGACGGTGACGCCGCTGACGCGGATGACGCGGCCGCCCTTGTCGGTGCTCGCCGCGGCCGTGCCTGCGCACCAGCGCATCTCGCCATTCGGCCGGATGATGCGGAATTCCGCTTCGTATGATTTCGCGCCGCGGGCGAAGCTCGCCCACGCATCGTGCAATTCCTGAACGTCGTCGGGATGAAACAGCGCCTGGATATTGGCGGGCGTCAGTTCGAACTTGTCGGGATCGACCCCGAGGATCTGGTACTGGCCTTCGTCCCACATGAAGTCGCCGTTGACCCAATCCCAATCCCATGAGCCCATCTTGCCGGCGGCGATCGCGAGACTGCGACGCTGCTCGCTTTCCAGAAGGCGAGCGTGCGATTCCTCCAGTTCGGCGGTCCGGGCGCGCACGCGATCTTCGAGCTCGACGTTGAGGCGCTCGAGCTGGCGCGTCTTGCGATAGAGCTCCGCGAACACCTTGATCTTGGCGCGTAACACCTCCGGCACCACCGGCACCGGAACATAATCGACCGCGCCCATCTCATAGCCGCGCAGCCGGTCGATATCGCTGACCTGGATCGCAGAGATGAAGATCATTGCCGTCTTCTGGAAGCGGGGATGTTCGCGGATCATGGCGGCGAGCTCGAACCCGTCGAGCTCCGGCATGCAGACGTCGACCAGGATGATGGCGACGTCGTTCTTGAGCAGGAACTCCAGCGCTTCGCGCCCGGACGAAGCCTTGACCAGGTTCTCGCCCAGTTCCTTCAGGATGACTTCATAGGCGAGCAGCTTCGCCGGCTGATCGTCAACCAGAAGAATGTTTACCTTTTCCTGATCCATCATCTGCTTACGCTGGTCAGCGGTGTAGCCACATTCGGATGGCGAGCAGCAACTGCTCGGTATTGACGGGTTTGGCGAGATAGTCCGAAGCGCCGGCTTCGAGGCATTTCTCGCGGTCGCCTTTCATTGCCTTGGCGGTCAACGCGATGATCGGCAGGCGGCCGAAGGACGGGTTTTGCCTGATGACGCCAATGGTCTGATATCCGTCCATTTGCGGCATCATGATATCCATCAACACGATGGCGATGTTGGGGTTCGATTCGACCAGCGCAATCGCCTCATGGCCGGTGGTTGCGGTTAATACCTTCATACCGCGACGTTCCAGCACGCTGGAAAGGGCAAAGATGTTGCGGGCGTCGTCGTCGACCAGCAGCGCGGTCTTGCCAACCAGATCCTCATCGGAACTGTTGAGCTTCTCCAGCATCCTCTGCTTCTCGACCGGCAATTCCGTGATCACACGGTGCAAAAACAGCGACGTTTCGTCGAGCAACCGTTCCGGCGACTCGACGCCTTTCACCACGATGCTTCGTGCCATGGTGTGAAGTTCCGCATCTTCCTCGGCCGAAAGTTCCCGTCCGGTGAACACCACGACCGGCACGTTCGACAGCGTTTCGTCCATGCGGAGACGGTCGAGCACCTCGAAGCCGCTCATGTCGGGCAGTCGCAGATCCAGAACGACGCAGTCGCACGGCTGGTTCCGCAACGTCGACAACGCTTCGGCGCCGGTATCGGCGGTCAGGATCTCGATGTCGTCGTGCCCGAGCAGTTCGGTGATGCTCATCTGCTCGGCCGCGTTGTCCTCCACGATCAGAAGGCGCTTGCGGCGGGGTTTGGCGTACTCCTTGATCTGCGACAGCGCCGCGCTGACGCCTTCCGTCGTCGTCGGCTTGTTGACGAAGGAGAACGCACCGCGCGCCAGCGCATGCTGGCGGTCTTCGTCGAGCGTGATGATCTGCACCGGAATGTGCCGCGTCAGCGGATTGTGCTTGAGCTGGCTCAGCACGGTCCAGCCCAGCATATCCGGCAGGAAGACGTCGAGCGAAACCGCGGCCGGCTGGAACTGCTTGGCGAGTTCGAGCGCCTCAGCGCCGCGGCTGGCGACCAGCACCTTGAAGTTCTTGTCGCGGGCGAGGTCGATCAGCACCCGCGCATAATGCGGATCGTCCTCGACGATCAGGAGAATGGTGTCTCCCGGCTCGAGGTTGAGGCGGTCGTCGGGTAATTGCTCGATGGCCCGCTCCTGCGTCGAAGCGACCTGCAGCGCCGGCGCCGGCGTGAATGGCGAGGGGGCAGGGGTGCGCGGCGCGATCGTGGGGCCGGAATATTTCAGCGGCAGATACAGCACGAAGGTGCTGCCCTTGCCGGGCGCGCTGCGCAGATGGATTTCGCCGCCGAGCAGGCTTGCGAGCTCACGGCTGATCGCAAGGCCGAGGCCGGTACCGCCGTATTTGCGGCTGGTGCCGGCGTCCGCCTGCTGGAACGCCTCGAAGATCAGCTTCTGCTTCTCCAGGGGAATGCCGATGCCGGTGTCGGTCACCTCGAAGGCGACGACGGCGGGCGCATGATTGAGGATCGGGTGCTCGGCGCTCCAGCCGCCGACTGCGGCCGATACCTTCAGCTCCACGCCGCCCTCGGCGGTAAATTTGAACGCGTTCGACAGCAGATTTTTCAGAACCTGCTGCAGGCGCTTGGAGTCGGTCACCATGCTGCGGCTCAAATTCTCGTCGACCGAGATCTTGAACGACAGGCGGCGGTTTTCAGCCTCGTGCTTGAACGGCCGCCCCACGGTCTCGAGCAGATTCGAGGTCAGGATCTCCTCGGCATCGACCGTCACCGTGCCGGATTCGATCTTCGACAGGTCGAGGATGTCGCTGATCAGGTTGAGAAGGTCGGTGCCGGCGCCGTGGATGGTGCGGGCGAACTCGACCTGCTTCGCCGACAGATTGCCGTCGGGATTCTCGGTGAGCTGCTGGCCAAGGATCAGGATGCTGTTGAGCGGCGTGCGCAGCTCGTGAGACATGTTGGCGAGGAATTCGGACTTGTATTTCGACGTCAGCGCAAGTTCCGTTGCCTTTTCCTCGAGCGCGCGCCGCGCCTGTTCGATTTCCTGATTCTTTCTCTCCACCTCGACGTTGCGTTCGGCGAGCTGCTGCGCCTTCTGCTCGAGCTGTTCGTTGGTCTGCTGCAATTCCTTCTGCTGCGTCTGCAATTCGCCGGCGAGCTGCTGGGATTGTTTCAACAGGCCCTCGGTCTGCATCGTGGCCTCGATGGAGTTGAGCACGATGCCGATGCTGTCGGTCAGTTGCTCCAGGAAGGTCATCTGTGAGGTCGTGAACGAGGAGATGGAGGAAAGCTCGATCACGGCCTTGACCTGGTTCTCGAACAACACCGGAAGCACGACGATATTCCGGGGGATCACGCGCAGCAGCGCCGAATTGACCGGCGCCGTATCGTGGGGAATGTCGGCTATCAGCCGCTGGCGCTTGTCCATGGCGCACTGGCCGATCAGGCCCTCGCCGAACTGCACGATCAGTGGATGCGGGATGGCGCCGTCGCCGGCGTAGGACGAGAGCAGGTGCAATTGCGGGTAGTCGGCGGTCTCGACCTGATAGATCACGCCCATATGCGCGTTGACCAGCGGCGCCAGTTCGGTCAGCAGCAGCCGGCCCACGGTGGAGAGCTCGCGCTGCCCCTGCAGCATGTTGGTGAAGCGGGCGAGGTTGGTCTTCAGCCAGTCCTGCTCGGTGTTGACCTGCGTCGTGAGGCGCAGGTTGCCGATCATCGTGTTGATGTTGTCCTTGAGTTCGGCGACTTCGCCGCGGGCATCGACCTGGATCGAGCGGGTGAGGTCGCCCTTGGTCACGGCGGTCGCCACTTCCGCGATCGAGCGCACCTGCGAGGTCAGGTTGGCGGCGAGCAGGTTGACGTTGCCGGTGAGGTCCTTCCAGGTGCCGGCCGCGCCGGGCACGTTGGCCTGGCCGCCGAGGCGCCCCTCGACGCCGACTTCGCGCGCCACGCTGGTCACCTGATCGGCGAAGATCGCCAGCGTCTCGGTCATGTTGTTGATGGTGTCGGCAAGCGCTGCGACTTCGCCCTTCGATTTCACGGTCAGATTCTGCTTCAGATCGCCGTTAGCGACCGCGGTCACGACCTTGACGATGCCGCGCACCTGTTCGGTCAGATTGGCCGCCATGAAGTTGACGGTGTCGGTGAGGTCCTTCCAGGTGCCGGCGACGCCGGGGACCTGCGCCTGACCGCCGAGCTTGCCCTCGGTGCCGACTTCGCGCGCCACGCGCGTCACTTCGCCGGCGAAGGCGTTGAGCTGGTCGACCATCGTGTTGATGGTGTTCTTCAGTTCGAGAATTTCTCCCTTCACGTCCACCGTGATCTTGCGCGACAGGTCGCCGCGCGCCACGGCGGTCGTGACTTCGGCGATGTTGCGGACCTGTGTGGTCAAGTTGGCCGCCAACAGGTTGACGTTGTCGGTGAGGTCCTTCCAGGTGCCGCCGACGCCGGGCACCACGGCCTGGCCGCCGAGCCGTCCCTCGGTGCCGACCTCGCGCGCGACGCGCGTCACTTCGGCGGCGAACGAACGTAGCTGCTCGACCATCGTGTTGAGGGTGTCCTTGAGCAGCAGGATTTCGCCGCGCACGTCGACCGTGATCTTCTTGGACAGGTCGCCGCCGGCGATGGCGGTTGCGACCTCGGCGATGTTGCGGACCTGCGCGGTCAGGTTCGAGGCCATGAAGTTGACGTTGTCGGTGAGGTCCTTCCAGGTGCCGGCAACTTCAGGCACCTGGGCCTGGCCGCCGAGCTTGCCTTCGGTGCCGACCTCGCGGGCCACGCGCGTCACTTCGGAAGCGAAGGCGTTGAGCTGGTCCACCATCGTATTGACGGTGTTCTTCAGCTCGAGAATCTCGCCCTTGACGTCGACGGTGATCTTTTTCGAGAGGTCGCCCTTCGCCACCGCGGTCGTTACTTCGGCGATGTTGCGGACCTGGCCGGTCAGATTGCCGGCCATCGAGTTGACGTTGTCGGTGAGGTCTTTCCAGGTGCCGGCGACGCCGGGCACGTTGGCCTGACCGCCCAATCGACCCTCGGTGCCGACCTCGCGCGCCACGCGCGTCACCTCACCGGCGAAGCGGTTGAGCTGGTCGACCATCGTGTTCAGAGTTTCCTTGAGCTGCAGGATCTCGCCGCGCACGTCGACCGTGATTTTTCGCGAGAGGTCGCCGCCCGCGATCGCGGTCGCCACTTCCGCGATGTTACGGACCTGGGCGGTGAGGTTGCCCGCCATCGAGTTCACCGAGTCCGTCAAGTCCTTCCAGGTGCCGGCGACGCCGGGCACTTCGGCCTGGCCGCCGAGCTTGCCGTCGGTGCCGACCTCGCGCGCGACGCGCGTCACTTCGCCGGCAAAGGCGTTGAGCTGGTCGACCATCGTGTTCAGCGTTTCCTTCAGCTGAAGGATTTCCCCTGATACGTTCACCGTGATCTTCTTCGACAGGTCGCCTTTCGCCACGGCGGTCGCGACTTCCGCGATGTTGCGGACTTGGGCGGTGAGGTTGCCGGCCATCGAATTGACGTTGTCGGTGAGGTCTTTCCAGGTGCCGGCGACGCCGCGCACGTTGGCCTGACCGCCGAGCTTGCCTTCGGTGCCGACTTCGCGAGCGACGCGCGTGACTTCGCCGGCGAAGGCGTTGAGCTGGTCGACCATCGTGTTGATGGTGTCCTTCAGCTCCAGAATTTCGCCGCGCACGTCCACCGTGATCTTCTTCGACAGGTCGCCATTGGCGACCGCGGTCGTCACCTCGGCGATGTTGCGGACCTGCGCCGTCAGGTTGGACGCCATCGAGTTGACGCTCTCGGTGAGATCCTTCCAGGTGCCGGCGACGCCGAGCACGTTGGCCTGGCCGCCGAGCCGTCCCTCGGTGCCGACTTCGCGCGCGACGCGCGTGACCTCGCCGGCGAAAGCATTGAGCTGGTCGACCATCGTGTTCAGCGTTTCCTTCAACTGAAGGATTTCGCCCGACACGTTGACGGTGATCTTCTTGGAGAGGTCGCCGCCGGCAATGGCGGTCGCGACGTCGGCGATGTTGCGGACCTGCGCCGTCAGGTTGGAAGCCATGAAGTTGACGTTGTCGGTGAGGTCCTTCCAGGTGCCGGCAACACCAGGCACCTGGGCCTGACCGCCCAGCTTGCCTTCGGTGCCGACCTCGCGGGCGACGCGGGTCACTTCCGACGCGAACGAGTTGAGCTGGTCGACCATCGTGTTGATGGTGTCCTTCAGCTCCAGGATTTCGCCGCGGACGTCGACCGTGATCTTGCGCGAGAGGTCGCCACGGGCCACCGCGGTGGTGACGTTGGCAATGTTGCGGACCTGGGCGGTGAGGTTGCCGCACATGGCGTTGACGGAGTCGGTCAGATCCTTCCAGGTGCCGGCGACGCCGGGCACGATGGCCTGGCCGCCGAGCTTGCCGTCGGTGCCGACCTCGCGGGCGACGCGGGTCACTTCGGAGGCGAAGGAGCGAAGCTGGTCCACCATCGTGTTGATGGCTTCCTTGAGCTGCAGGATTTCGCCGCGGACGTCGACCGTGATCTTTTTCGACAGGTCGCCATTGGCCACCGCGATGGTGACCTCGGCGATGTTGCGGACCTGGCCGGTGAGGTTGTTGGCCATCGAGTTGACGCTCTCGGTCAGGTCCTTCCAGACGCCGGTCACTTCCGGCACCTGGGCCTGGCCGCCGAGCTTGCCCTCGGTGCCGACTTCGCGCGCCACGCGCGTCACTTCCGAGGTGAATACGCCGAGCTGCTTGATCATCGTGTTGACGATGGTGGCCGACTGCAGGAATTCGCCGCCAAGTGGGCGGCCGTCGACATCGAGCTGCACGGTTTGCAACAGATCGCCTTGGGCCACGGCGGCAACCGCGCGCGTGACTTCGCGGGTCGGCCACAGCAGGTCGTCGATCAGGGTGTTGACGGAGCCTTCCATGTCCGCCCACGAGCCGCTCGCGAGGTCGAACTTGACGCGCTGGCGCGTCTTGCCTTCGCGCCCCACCACCTGGCCGACGCGCTCCAGCTGCTGCGCCATGCGCTGGTTGGCAGCGACGATCTCGTTGAAGGTGTCGGCGATCTTGCCCTCGATCCCGAGGTGGTCGCCGGTCATTCGCACCGAGAAATCGCCAGCGCGCATCGCCTGCAAAGCGTGCAAGAGATCCTGTAGCGGATCGGATGCGCCGTTGGCGGCAGGTGGATTGGATTTGGCGACCCGGCGAGCGGAGGGTGATGCTCCAGGGGAAAGGTCGCTCATGGTGTTTCCTCGGCCAGTTCGCTCGAATCCCATGGCTGAGATGCGATTTCACGGATAGAACCGCTGCCCCATCGGCAGATCAAGTCGGAATAACGGTTAAGGTCGTGAAATCAATGACATGGAACTCAGCCCCATGTTCCCAATGCATCGGGAACCCGATAGTTCCATTGGTCCCGAAATTATTTGGAACCCGAAGCGAAAACGCCTCGGCATGGCCGAGGCGTTGATCTTTTCATCCGATCTCCGAGGGGATCAGGAGCCCTTCGGATTGATCTCGGTGTAGTTGCCCTTTGCGTCCCACTTGTAGACGACGTAGTCGATCACCTTGATGTCGCCCTTGGCGTCGAAGCCCAGCTTGCCGAGCACGGTGTCCCATTCGCCGGCCTTGATGGTCTCCATCACCTTCTTCGGATCGGTGGTCTTCGCCTTCGCCACTGCCTGTGACCAGACCTGCATCGTGGCGTAGGTGTAGAGGGTGTAGCCTTCGGGATCGATATTCTTGGCCTTGAACTTCTCGACGATCGCTTTCGCGGTCGTCTTGTTGCGCGGATCGGGACCGAAGGTGAACAGCGTGCCTTCGGCGGCCGGACCCGTGATCGAGGCGAATTCCTTGTCGTTCAGGGCGTCGCCCGCCATCAACACCGTCTTGAGGCCCTGATCGCGCATCTGGCGCAGGATCAAGCCTGCTTCCTGATGATAGCCGCCGACGAAGACCAGATCGACGTTGTCGCGCTTCAGGCGGGACACGATCGAGTTAAAATCCTTGTCGCCCTTGTTGTAGGATTCGAACATCTTCTCGGTGACGCCGGCCTTGTTGAGCGCTTTCTTGGTTTCGTCGGCGAGGCCTTTGCCGTAGGTGGTCTTGTCGTTGAGGATGGCGACGTTCTTGCCCTTGTAGTTCTTGACGATGTAGTCGGCGGCAACCAGGCCCTGCTGGTCGTCGCGGCCGCAGACGCGCGCCACGTTCCAGAGCTTGCGCTCAGTGAACAGCGGGTTGGTCGAGGCCGGCGTGATCTGCAGAACGTTGCCGTCAGCGTAAGCTTCCGACGCCGGGATCGACGAGGACGAGCAGAAGTGACCGGCAACGAACGGGATCTTGGCGCTGGCAAACTTTTCCGCCACCGAGCGCGCCTGCTTGGGATCGCAGGCATCGTCGCCGACCTGTAGCGCCAGCTTCTTGCCGAGCACGCCGCCGGCGGCGTTGATGTCGGCCACCGCCTGTTCGGCGCCGTTCTTCATCTGCCGACCGAACGCGGATTCGCCGCCCGTCATCGGGCCCGCCACTGCGATGGAGATGTCCTGCGCCAGCGCGGTGGTCGACAGCGCCAATGATGCGCCCAATGCCAGGCCGATGAGTTTCAATGATTTCATGAGGTATCCTCGCGGGTTGCTCGATTTCCGGGATACACCCGGCGGGCCGGGTGCGAAAACCGCGTCCATTGTCGGCTGATTTTACCGCGAAGTCATCGGCAATTTTCGGGCAAACCCGCCGTCCCATCGCAGCATCTTGCCGCATCGGGCGCCAGGGTTGGCGGAACGTTACTCTCGCCGGCCGCCTTCCAGATAGGCGGCGCGGATTTCCGGGCGCTGCAGCAATTCGCTGCCGGTTCCGGAGAGCGTAATCAGGCCGTTGACCATGACATAGCCACGATGGGCCAGTTTCAGCGCGTGGTTGGCGTTCTGTTCGACGATCAGAACGGTCAGGCCGTCCTGCCGGTTCAGGGTCCTTATCGCATCGAAAATCTGCCGCGCGATCAGGGGGGCCAGTCCCAGCGACGGCTCGTCCAGCATCAACAGGCGAGGGCGGCTCATCAGGGCCCGGCCGATCGCCAGCATCTGCTGCTCGCCGCCGGACAAGGTGCCGCCGCGCTGGGTCATGCGTTCCTTGAGCCGCGGGAACAGCGCGAACACGCGCTCCAGGCTGATCGCCCGGTCGGACTCGCTGCTGTCGGTCGCGTCGGCGCCCATCTGCAGGTTTTCCGCCACGCTCATGCGCGGGAAGATGCGCCGGCCCTCCGGGGATTGCGCGATGCGCAGCCGCGCAATGTCATGCGTCGGCACGCCAGTGATGTCCTGGCCGTCGAATTCGATGCGGCCGGAGCGGGCGCGGGGCCGGCCGAAAATCGTCATCATCAGCGTCGACTTGCCGGCGCCGTTGGCGCCGATCAAAGCGACGATTTCGCCGGCATTGATATCGAGATCGACGCCCTTCAGCGCCTCGATCTTGCCGTAGGCCGCGCGCAGCGAGCGGATCGCGAGCAGGGGAGTCGTCATGGCTCGCCCCCTTTGCCGTCGGGCGTGAATGCTTCGATTCTCCCTCCCCCTGAAAGGGAGAGGGTTGGGGTGGGGGTTGTCGCCGCTTGCGCAAGCCTCTCGGTGTGCGCGAGCAGGTCGCTGAGCACGCCCTCAAGATTCAACAGGACATCATTGTTCCAGTAGCGGACGACCGTGACGCCCTTCTCGGCAAGCCAATGCGTTCGGCGATCGTCGGATTCCTTCGTTAGTTCGGCATGCTGTCCGCCGTCCACCTCGACGGCCAGGCGAAGTGGTGCACAATAAAAATCGACTATGAACGGACCGATGGGATGCTGCTTTCTGAAAGAAAGACCGTTGAGCTGAGCGCGGCGCAGCGCACGCCATAACTTAGTTTCGGCGTCGGTCATGTTTGCGCGGAGATTTCGTGCGCGCGCGGTCACAGCTTTCGTGCGGGAAAAGCGTGACCCCCACCCGCCCGCTTCGCGGTCGACCTCCCCCTTGCAGGGGGAGGTGGGTTTATCGCCGGCCGCGCTCACGTGCCGCTCTCCATCACCGCGATCGCTTCCTCCTCGTCGGTGCCGAGATAGGCGGCGATCACCTTGGGATCGTCGCGGATGTGCTTCGGCGTGCCCTCTGCGATCTTGACGCCGTGATCCATCACGACGACGTGGTCGGAGATTTCCATCACCACGCTCATGTCGTGCTCGATCAGGAGGATCGAGGTGCCCTGGTCGGCGCGGATCGAGAGCAGCAGTTCGCTTAAAGCGGCGCTTTCCCGCGCATTCAATCCGGCGGCCGGTTCGTCGAGGCACAGCAGCGCGGGCTCGGTGCACATCGCGCGCGCGATTTCCAGGCGCCGCTGGTCGCCATAGGGCAGGTTGCCGGCGGCATCGTCGGCGCGATCCAGAAGCCCGATGCGGTCAAGCCAGGTCCGCGCCAGGTCGATCGCGGCCTGTTCGGCGTTGCGCCAGGACGGCGCGCCGATCAGGCCGAGAAACGTCAGGCCGGAGGCACGCATCAGTGCATTGTGCTGCGCCACCATCAGGTTCTCCAGCGCCGTCATGCCAGGAAACAGGCGGATGTTCTGGAAGGTGCGCGCGACCCGGGCCAGCTTGGCGATCCGGAAATCGTTCAGCCGTTCGAGCTGTATAGTGCGGCCGTCATCATGGGTGAGGCGAATGGCGCCCGAGGTCGGCTTGTAGAAACCGGTGATGCAGTTGAATACGGTGGTCTTGCCGGCGCCGTTAGGCCCGATCAGCGCGGTGATCTTGCGGCGTTCGGCGTTAAACGTGAGCTCGTTGACGGCGACGATGCCGCCGAAGCGCATCGACAGCCGGTCGACGGACAGGATGTGATCGCCGCTCATCCGTGGCCCTCCTTGACGAGGTCGGACGAGATCGCTTCCTTTCGCGTGAGGAACACGGTCGGCGCGCGATGGCCGATCAGGCCGCGCGGCCGCCAGATCATCAGCAGCACCATCGCCATGCCGAACACCAGCATGCGGTACTGGTCGAGCCCGCGGAACAGCTCGAAGCCGCCGATCATGGCGAGCGCAGCGAGCGCTACGCCGAGCTGCGAGCCCATGCCGCCCAGCACCACGATCGCCAGCACCAGCGCCGATTCATGGAAGGTGAAGGATTCCGGGCTGATGAAGCCCTGCCGTGTCGCGAAGAACGCGCCAGCAAAACCGCCGAACATCGCCCCCGTTGCAAACGCCGTCAGCTTGGTCGTGGTCGTATTGATGCCGAGCGCGCGGCAGGCGACCTCGTCCTCGCGCAGCGCCTCCCAGGCGCGGCCGAGGGGAAGGCGGCGCAGCCGGATCGTGACCCAGTTGGTGAGCAGCGCCAGCGCCAGGATAATGTAAAACAGAAATACGATGCGGTGGGTCGGCGAGAATTCGATGCCGAGCAGGGCCGCAAGCCCGTCGTCAGCAGGCGTGAGCGGGATGCCGAACAGGGTTGGCCTCGGAATGCCGGTGACGCCGTTCGGCCCGCCGGTTACGCTCTGCCAGTTGATCAGGACGAGGCGGATGATCTCGCCGAAGGCCAGCGTGACGATCGCGAGATAGTCGCCGCGCAGCCGCAGCACGGGAAAGCCGAGCAGCACTCCCCAGAACGCGGCGAGAATGCCGGCGAGCGGCAGGCAGATCCAGAACGACAGTCCGAAATTGGTGGCAAGCAGGGCATAGGAATAGGCGCCCACCGCGTAGAACGCGACATAGCCGAGGTCGAGCAGGCCGGCGAGGCCGACGACAACGTTCAGCCCCCATCCAAGCATGACGTAGGTCAGCACAAGGATGGCGAGGTCGAGAATGTAGCGCTCGTTGTAGAACAGCACCGGTACCAGGAAGGTGAACACCAGCAGCACCGGGGCGACCAGGCGTCCGGCAAGC
Organism: Bradyrhizobium sp. CCBAU 051011; assembly: GCF_009930815.1. Taxonomy (NCBI): domain Bacteria; kingdom Pseudomonadati; phylum Pseudomonadota; class Alphaproteobacteria; order Hyphomicrobiales; family Nitrobacteraceae; genus Bradyrhizobium; species Bradyrhizobium sp. CCBAU 051011. The sequence goes on from NZ_CP022222.1 coordinate 5,874,958, forward strand.
GACAGCGCGCTCCGCACCGGAGCGGGGACCACCCTGATCGTTTCGACCGGCCCCCACCATTGCCGCAGCAGCTCGATGAGGATGCTGCCGCCGAACACGGCCGCCACCATGGCGGCTAGGTCGCCAAAGCGCGTCCAGTAGGTCAGTTGCCCGTCCGGTCCCGCTTCGGTGCGCACGCCGATCATCAGCGAAAACAGCACCAGCGCCACCAGTGCGCTGATCAGCGACTTCTTGAGGATGAAAGCGGCGCCCGGAGCGCGCGAGGTTTGGACGGCGGGGTTTGCGCTCACGCGGCGGCCCGTCAGACTTTTTCGACTTCGGGCCGGCCGAGCAGGCCGGTCGGAAGGAAGATCAGGACCACGATCAGGATCGAGAACGCGGCGACGTCCTTGTATTCGACCGAGAAATAGGCCGACCACAGCGTCTCGATCAGGCCGATCAGGAGCCCGCCGAGCATCGCGCCGGGCAGCGAGCCGATGCCGCCGAGCACAGCCGCGGTGAACGCCTTGATGCCGGCGACGAAGCCCATGAAGAAATCGACCAGGCCGTAATAGAGCAGGTACATCATGCCGGCGACGGCGGCGAGCGCGGCGCCGATCACGAAGGTCATGGAGATGGTGCGGTCGACGTCGACGCCGAGCAGCGAGGCCATGGTCTGGTCCTGCTCGCAGGCGCGCATGTCGCGGCCGAGCCGCGTGCTCGACACCAGCCAGGTGAACAGTGCGAGCAGCACCACGGTGGTGACGACGACGATGATCTGGATGTTGGAAAGCTGCACGACAAAGCCTTCAGCGCCCTCGTGCAGCGTATAGCCGCCGGTGATGATCGGCGGCACCGGTTTGACGCGGGCGCCCTGGGCGACCTGCGAATAATTGGTCAGCACGAATGACATACCGATGGCGGAGAGCATCGGCGCCAGGCGGAACGAGTGCCGCAGCGGCCGGTAGGCGATGCGCTCGACCGTCCAGCCATAGAGCGCGGTGATCGCCATCGACACCAGCAACACGACGAGGAGGATCAGCGGGATGGCGGTGAGGCCGAACGAGACCAGGATCAGGAAGGTGATCAGGGCGATGAAGCCGCCGATCATGAAAATATCGCCATGGGCGAAATTGATCATGCCGACGATGCCGTAGACCATGGTGTAGCCGATGGCGATCAGGCCGTAGATCGAGCCGAGCACGAGGCCGTTGATGAGTTGCTGGGCGAAGTAATCCATGCGCTGCCGTTTTTTGTATGAGGACGCGGCGAGAGCTCCGGCAGCCCATGACGACGCGTCGTGTCGTTTTCTAACAGGTGGGAACCGGCGGCGGCAACAGCGCCGGGTGCGGCTTAATTGGCTTGTACAGAGCTAGTTTTTGCGCAGCGGTTCCCCCGTCACAGTCCGGACACGGCTTTGCCTTCCGATGATCGCAACCGGAACTGCTGTTCCGCAGCAACCAATGCCGCGCCCCTCCGTTGATTCGGGCTACGTCTAAACAACGGAGATCCCTCGATGAACAAGATGAACCAGAACCCGGGTCAGCAGAACCAGAATCCGGGTCAGAAGCCTGGACAGCAGCAGCAGGGTAGCGGTCAGAAGCCGGGCCAGCAGCAGCAGGATCCGGGACGTCAGGGACAGAACCCTGGTCAGGGAAACCCCGGCCAGGACCGCTAGCCGGACTGGTTGGTTAGACTAAAGAAGGTCCCGCCGCGAGGCGGGACTTTTCTTTTATGTGCGCTTCAGCCGTGATCGGGACGCGGGTGCAGGAGGTGACAAGCGGGGTCGGGGCATTAAGGTAAACAAATGGTTTAAATTGCCGCTCGCGATCGATGGGCGTTACGTCGCCCGCTAAACCGGCGCCTTCCACCGGGCCGGCGGAGCAAGCGGGAAGCGACATGGCTGGAAACTGGCGGATCAGCTCATTCAACGGCGTGCTGCTGGCGGCCTATTTCATTCCGGTCTGGACCAGCACGGCCTCCAACATCATGGTTTCGCCGATCCATGGTCTCTACCAGCGGCCGAATATTTCGCTGGCGCTGTTCGTCAGCGATCATCTGCAACTCTCCGGCCTTTCCACTGTCCGCGTCGCCTGGCTGCTGGCGCTGGGGCGCATGACCGTGGTGGCGTTCCTTGCGGCGTTTCTGGTCTTCATCAGCCGCGCGTCGATCCGAAGAAGCGGCGGCTGTGACGAAGCGCTCGGCATTGCGCTCGCGCTCGGCAGCGTGATGAGTTTTGCCGGCGTGGTGATGGCCTCGCAGGTCGGCGAGACCGCGGCGCTGCGGCTGCATGCAGCCGAGCTGATGATGATGCTTGGTACCATTATCGTCATGCTGGTCGAGCGGCCGGCGCAGCCGCAGGCTGAGGCGGCGCCGGGCCAGCTAAGCCTTCAGCAAACCTAGCTCCGCGATGATCGCGCCGGCTTCCTTCACGGCGTGGTTGGCCGCCGGCACGCCGCAATAGATCGCCTGCTGCAGCAATATTTCCTTGATGTCGTCGGGCGTGAAGCCGCCTTCGCTAAGTGCTGCGCGCACATGCAGGCGGAATTCATCCCATTGTCCCAGCGCCACCATGGTGCCGATGACGAGCACCCGGCGGGTGCGGTGGTCGAAATGCGGCCGGGTCCAGATATCGCCCCAGGCATAGCGGGTGATCAGGTCCTGGAAATCGGTATTGAACGCGTTGCGGTTCTTGATCGACTTGTCGACCCACTCGTTGCCGAGCACCTTGCGGCGCTGAGCCATGCCGTCGTCGCGGCGTTGGTTGTCGTCCATTGTACCTCCCAGAGTCGTCATTCCGGGGCGATGCGCAGCATCGAACCCGGAATCTCGAGATTCCGGGTTCGCCTCTTCGAGGCGCCCCGGAATGACGACGATCGTCTACCGTTGCGTCAAAAAACCGATCACTGCATCAGTGAAAGCGTGCGGCTGCTCGACGTTGGAAATATGCGCGGCGTCGAGCAGCGTCATGCTGGCGCCGGGAATCCGGCTGCGCATGAATTCGCCGTCCGCGACGGTCGTCGACATGTCGTGACGGCCGGCGATGATCAGCGTCGGGCTCTTGATCTTGGGCAGCAGCTCGCGCTGGTCGAGCGTCGACAGCGCCTCGCAGCAGGCGATGTAGCCCTCGACCGGCGTCGTCAGCATCATCGCCTTCATGTTGGCCGCGATCTGCGGCTCGCGCTCGCGAAAATCCGCCGTCAGCCAGCCCGCCAGCACGGCATCGGCGACCGCGGCGATGCCGCCTTCCTTCACCGCCTTGATGCGGTCGTTCCAGCGCGTCGGGTCCGGGTAATAGCAGGTGGTGTTGGCCAGGATGATCTTGCCGAACCTGTCAGGCGCGTTGGCCCCCAGCCATTGTCCGACCATGCCGCCCATCGACAGGCCGCACCAATGCGCCTTCGCGATGTTGAGGTCGTCAAGGATCGCCAGCACGTCGCGGCCGAAGCGCTCCAGAGAGTAGGGGCCGGGCGGCACGCTCGACTTGCCATGGCCGCGGCGGTCGTAGCGGATGACGCGGAACACCTGCGTCAGCGCCTTCATCTGTGGCTCCCACATCTGCATGGTCGAGCCCAGCGAATTCGACAGCATCAGCGTCGGTCCGCCGTCGCGGCCTTCGACGGATACGTTGAGCAGGCACCCGTCGGCGTCGATCATCGGCATGGCTTTTTTCCTCGTCATGCGCGGGCTTGACCCGCGCATCCATCCAAGAAGAGTCCATTCAACGAGATGGATTGCCGGGTCAAGCCCGGCAATGACATCTGATTACTTGTGGTCCAGCGAAGCGAGCAGGCGGTCGATCAGCGCCTGCGAGGCGCCCTGATAGGCCATCGGCTCGAACAGATCTGCAATTTTCTCGGCGCCGAGTTGTGCCGTGACTTTCGAGTCGTTCGTCAGCACGTCGCGCAGATGCTTGTTGTCCTTGACCGCCTTCTTGCTCGCGGCTTCGACCAGATGATGCGCGTCGATCTTGCCGATCTTTTCGGCGAGCGCCATCGCCACCGCTTCGGCCATGATCAGCCCGTCGGTCGCGTCGAGATTGGTGCGCATGCGCGCGGCGTCGACTTCCAAACCTTCGGCGATATCGACGACCGCCGCCAGCGCGCCCGAGGTGACCAGCAGCAGGGTCGGCAGCGTCGGCCATTCGGCGTGCCAGGGACCGGCGCTGCGCTCGTGGTCCTGCACCTGCGCGGCAAAAATCGTTGCCGCGAGATTGGGCGCCATGGTCGCCGCGGCAAGCGCGCTGGCCGCCGCCACCGGGTTGCGCTTGTGCGGCATGGTGGAAGAGCCGCCGCGGCCTTCGCCCGACGGTTCGAAGGCTTCGCCGACATCGGTCTGCATCATCAGCGACACGTCGCGCGCGATCTTGCCGCAGGTGCCGGCAAGAATTGCGACTACGCCGGCCGCTTCCGCGATGCGGTCGCGGTGGGTGTGCCAGGGCGCGTCGGGCAAAGGTAGCTTCAGTTCCTCGGCCAATCTTTCCGCAACCGCCAATCCCTTGTCGCCCAGCGCCGCAAGCGTGCCGGCGGCGCCGCCGAATTGCAGCGCCAGCGTCTCGCTGCGCAGACGCTTAAGCCGCAGCTTCGAGCGGTGCAATGCAGCGGCATATTCGGCGAGCTTCAGTCCGAACGGCATCGGCAGCGCATGCTGCAGCCAGGTGCGGGCGACCACGGGCGTGTTGCGGTGCTGACGTGCCAGCTTGGCAAAGCCAGCTATCGCGCGATCGATGTCGGCGAGCAGCGCGTCGATCGCGGCGCGAAGGCTGAGCATGGCGCCGGTATCGATGACGTCCTGGCTGGTCGCGCCCCAATGGACGTACCGCGCGGCGTCGGCATCGGCCTTGGCGACAACAGACGTCAGCGCCTTGACGAGCGGGATGGCGAGATTGCCGGATCTCGTTGCGGCATCAGCCAGCGCGGCAAGGTCGAATGATTCGGTTTTGCACGCATTCGTGATCGCACCTGCCGCACCCGACGGAATCACCCCAAGCGCGGCTTCGGCTCGGGCCAGCGCGGCCTCGAAATCCAGCATATTCTGCAGGCTTGCCACATCGTCGCAGACCGCGCGCATCGCGGCGCTCGACAACATTGGAGCCAGCAGGGGGGAAAGGGACGTACTCATCTCTATGCGACCTAACCATCCCGGCCTGTCAAAGCCAATGCCCTTGTCGCCAAGCACTTGTTGCACGTGCGAAGATGCATCGCTCATCGCCCTTCCTTTTGGCCCGGGCGTGCTTTACTTGGGGGAGAACAGTTGAAGCGATCCAGGAGGCACCCCCATGGCCATGACGATGAACGGCGAAGTCCAGCTTGCAGCGTCGCGCGAGGCCGTGTGGGCCAAGCTGAACGATCCGGAAGTGCTGAAGGCCTGCATTCCCGGCTGCGAGGAGCTGGAAAAGACCGAGGATAACGGCTTCCGCGCCACCGCCAAAATGAAGGTCGGACCGGTCTCCGCCCGCTTCAAGGGCAAGGTCATGCTGAGCGACCTCGATCCGCCCAACGGCTACAAGATCTCGGGCGAAGGCGAGGGCGGCGTCGCCGGCTTCGCCAAGGGCGGCGCTACGGTGGCGCTCACCGAGAAGGATGGCGGCACGCTGTTGAGCTATAATGTCGAGGCGCAGATCGGCGGCAAGCTGGCCCAGCTCGGACAGCGCCTGATCAACGGCGCGGCCAAGAAGCTGGCCGACGAATTCTTCGCGAATTTCGGCAAGGCCGTCCAAGGCTGATTCCGTCGAGGCTGATTCCGTCCGCCCACCCCGGCCGAACAGGCCCGTCAAGTCACTCAGGCCATGTCCCAGGCGAGGGGCTCCCGAGGTTGCTCATTACCGGGATGGCCCATATTATGGGCTTTGGAATGACTATAAATCGCCTGCGTTGCCGGTATATCCGGCGGTGCAGCCCAAGAGAGTGCTGATGGCCAAGATTTCCCTGATCGTGAACGGTAATCCCGTAAACGCCAATGTCGATTCCCGTACCCTGCTGGTCCAGTTTCTGCGGGAAAATCTCCGGCTGACGGGCACCCATGTCGGTTGCGATACCTCGCAGTGCGGCGCCTGCGTCGTCCATCTCGACGGCAAGGCGGTGAAGTCCTGCACCACGCTCGCGGTCATGGCCGATGGCCATGAAGTCCGCACCATCGAGGGCCTGGCCGCCGATGGCGCGCCGCTGCATCCGATGCAGGAAGCCTTCCGCGAACATCACGGCTTGCAGTGCGGCTTCTGCACCCCCGGCATGATCATGACCGCGGTCGATCTGGTCAACCGCAAGGGCCACGATCTGTCGGACCATGTCATCCGCGAGGAGCTCGAAGGTAATCTGTGCCGCTGCACCGGCTATCAGAACATCGTGACTTCGATCGCCGCCGGCGCCAAGGCGATGGCCAAATCCGCTTAATCGATTTTCATCGCGAGTAGCGATCAGGAAGTTCTCATGTACGAATTCAAATATCATCGTCCGGCGACCGTGCGGCAGGCTGCCAATCTCCTGGTGAAGAACGAAGACGCCAAGGTGATCGCCGGCGGCCACACGCTGGTCCCGGTCATGAAGCAGCGGCTCGCCAGCCCGCCGCATCTGGTCGACCTCTCCCACATCGAAGGGCTCGATGCCATCGAGATGAAGGGCCGCTCGCTGGTGATCGGCGCGACGGCGAAGCATGACAGTGTCGCGACCTCGCCAATTGTCGGCGAAGCCATCCCCGCGCTCGCCGAACTCGCCGGCGGAATCGGCGATCCCGCGGTGCGCCACAAGGGCACGATCGGCGGCTCGCTCGCCAACAACGACCCGACCGCGGATTATCCCGCAGCCGTGCTCGCGCTCGGTGCCACCATCGTCACCAACAAGCGCCGCCTCAAGGCGGAAGAGTTCTTCCAGGGCCTGTTCTCGACCGCGCTGGAAAATGACGAGATCATCACCAAGGTGATGTTCCCGCTGCCGAAGAAGGCGGCCTATATCAAATTCCGCAACCAGGCCTCGCGTTATGCGTTGGTCGGCGTGTTCGTCGCCAAGCGTCCGTCGGACGTGCGCGTCGCCGTCACCGGCGCGGGCTCGGACGGCGTGTTCCGCGCTACCGCGTTCGAGGAAGCCTTGAAGAAGCGCTTTTCGCACAAGGTGCTCGACGGCGTTTCGGCTTCGGCCGAGGGGCTGAACAGCGATCTGCACGGCAGCGCCGAATATCGCGCGCACCTGATCGGCGTGCTGACGCGCCGCGCCGTCGAAGCGGCGACGGCGAAGTAAGCTTGCCGATTTCCGGCTTATCAAGATTGGCGATCCCAAGATTGGCTATCCCATGACTGCATCGGCGCTGCCCAAATCCGTCGATGGGATGCTTGAGCTCCTGACCTCGCGCGGCTATCTGGCCGAGCGGTCGCTGGCGACGGTGACTTACCTGTCGCTGCGGATGGGCCGGCCGCTGTTTCTCGAAGGCGAGGCGGGTGTCGGCAAGACCGAGATCGCAAAAGTCCTGTCGGCGGCGCTCGGGCGCAAGCTGATCCGCCTGCAGTGCTACGAAGGCCTCGACGTTGCCTCCGCCGTCTATGAGTGGAGCAGTGCGGCGCAGATGATCGCGATCCGCCTCGCCGAAGCCGCCGGCGATACCGATCGCGAGCAATTGTCGTCGGACATCTTTGCCGAGCGCTTTCTGATCAAGCGCCCGCTGCTGCAGGCGCTGGAGCCGGACGTTGCCGGTGCGCCGGTACTCCTGATCGACGAACTCGACCGCGCCGACGAGGCGTTCGAGGCATACTTGCTGGAAATACTCAGCGACTTCCAGGTCACGATCCCCGAATTCGGCACCATCAGGGCGCCGCAGCCGCCGATCGTCATCATCACCTCGAACCGCACCCGCGAGATCCACGACGCGCTGAAGCGCCGCTGTCTCTATCACTGGGTGGATTACCCCGATGCCGAGCGCGAACTCGCGATCGTCAAGTCGCGCGTGCCGGGCATCTCCGTCAAGCTTTCGCAGCAGGTCGTCAGCTTCGTGCAGGCGCTGCGCGATCAGGATTTCTACAAGTCGCCCGGCGTCGCCGAGACCATCGACTGGGCCACCGCGCTGACCGAACTCGACGCCCGCTCGCTGACGCCGCAACTGGTCGGCGACACGCTGGGCGCGCTGCTGAAATACCAGGACGACATCGCGCGCATGCAGGGCGACACGCTGCAGAAGGTTTTGAAGGAAGCGACGAGCGACTAGGTCGTCGTCATTCCGGGATGGTCCGAAGGACCAGACCCGGAATCTCGAGATTCCGGGTTCGACGCTGACGCGTCGCCCCGGAATGACGGCAGAGGAAACCGGCTCGACCATGAGTAACATCGATCACCTCAATCCCCCGACCGGGCACATGGCCGACAACATCATCGGCTTCGCCCGCGCGCTGCGCGCTGCCGGCATCCCCGTCGGCCCCGGCGCCGTCATCGACGCCCTCAGCGCGCTGCAGGTGATCGAGATCGGCAACCGCGGCGACGTCTACACCACGCTGGAAGCGATCTTCGTCAAGCGCCACGAGCACGCGTTGATCTTTGCGCAGGCCTTCGACCTGTTCTTCCGCGCCGCCGAGGACTGGAAGCACATGCTGGATTCGGTGCCGCTGCCCGACCACGCCAAGAAGAAACCGCCGCCGGCCTCGCGCCGCGTGCAGGAAGCGCTGGCGCAGCCCTCGATGCGCGACGAGACGCACGAGGTCGAGCAGCAGGAGCTGCGGCTGTCGGTCTCCGACAAGGAGATTTTGCAGAAAAAGGACTTTGCGCAGATGAGCGCGGCCGAGATCGCCGAGGTCACCCGCGCCATCGCCAATATGAAGCTGCCGCAGGCGGAGTTGCGCACCCGCCGCTATCAGCCGGACGCCAAGGGCCTGCGCCTCGACATGCGCCGCACCCTGCGCAGTTCCTTGCGCACCGGCGGCGAGATCATCGACATCCGGAAGCTCGGCCGGATCGAGAAGCCGGCGCCGATCGTGGCGCTGCTCGATATCTCCGGTTCGATGAGCGAATATACCCGCCTGTTCCTGCATTTCCTCCACGCCATCACCGACGCTCGCAAGCGCGTCTCCGTGTTCCTGTTCGGGACGCGGCTCACCAATGTGACACGGGCGCTGCGAGCCAAGGATCCCGACGAGGCGCTGGCGAGCTGTTCGTCCTCGGTGGAGGACTGGGCCGGCGGCACCCGCATCGCCACCTCGCTGCATAGCTTCAACAAATTGTGGGGCCGACGCGTGCTCGGTCAGGGCGCCATCGTGCTGCTGATTTCCGACGGGCTGGAGCGGGAGGCGGACGCCAAGCTCGCCTTCGAGATGGACCGGCTGCACCGCTCCTGCCGCCGCCTGATCTGGCTCAATCCGTTGCTGCGCTACAGCGGTTTTGAGGCCAAGGCGCAGGGCATCAAAATGATGTTGCCCCACGTTGACGAATTCCGCCCGGTGCATAACTTGACGTCGATGGAAGGGCTGATCGAGGCGCTTTCGGCGCCACCGCCGCCGCACCACATGAGCCGCATCCGATCGGCGGCCTGAAGGAGGTTCTCCCATGCTCAACCGCGACGAAGACATTCTGCAGGCCGCCGAGAACTGGCAGAAGGCCGGACACGGCGTGGCGCTGGCGACCGTGGTCGAGACCTGGGGCTCGGCCCCGAGGCCGGCCGGATCGAGTCTCGTCATCAACGATGACGGTACGTTTCTGGGCTCGGTCTCCGGCGGCTGCGTCGAGGGCGCCGTGGTCACCGAGGCGCTGGACGTGATCGCCAGCGGCAAGCCCAAGATGCTCGAGTTCGGCGTCGCCGACGAGACCGCCTGGAACGTCGGGCTGTCCTGCGGCGGCACCATCCGCGTCTTCGTCGAGAAAGTCGGTCAGTCGTGAAGCTCGAAACCCTCACTCAGGTCAACGCCGAGCGTGCCGCGCGCCGCCCGGTCATCGTCGTCACCGATGTCGCCAATGGCGATCAGCGGCTGGTGAAAGCCAGGGATATCGCAACCGATCCCTTGAGTTCCGAACTTTCAAAACAGCTCCGCATGGGCAAGAGCGCCATGATCGAGTCCGGCGGCAAGAAACTGTTCCTCAATGTCCACGCGCCGACGGCGCGGCTCGTCATTGTCGGCGCGGTCCATATCAGCCAGGCCCTGGCGCCGCTGGCGCGCTCGCTCGATTACGACGTGACGGTGGTCGATCCGCGCACCGCCTTCGCCAGCCCCGAGCGCTTCCCCGACGTGCCGCTGATCGCCGAATGGCCTGACGTGGCGCTGCCACCGCTCAATGTCGATCACTACACGGCGTTCGTCGCCGTCACGCATGATCCGAAGATCGACGATCCGGCGCTGCTGCACGCGTTCGAGCGCGATTGCTTCTATATCGGCGCGCTCGGCTCGCGAAAGACCCACGCCAAGCGCGCCGAGCGGCTGAAGGCGCAGGGCGCATCCGATGCCGACATCGCGCGGATCCATGCGCCGATCGGGCTTTCGATCGGCGCGGTGTCGCCGTCGGAAATCGCGGTCGCGATCATGGCCGAGATCACCGCCGAGCTACGGCTTCCCAAGGAAACCGCGAAGGTTCAGGCGGCATGAAGTTCGGGCCCGCCAGTCCGGTCGACGCGATTGGCGGCGTCACCGTGCACACGCTGCGGCAGGGCTCGCTGGTGCTCAAGAAGGGCACCACGATTGGCCCCGCCGAAGTCGAGGCGCTCACCAAGGCGGGCGTCAAGGAAATTGTCGTGGTCCGGCTGGAAGAGGGCGACGTCTCCGAGGACGAGGCCGCCGCCAGCATCGCGCAGGCAGTGGCGGGCGAGGGCGTCAATGTCGAGCGCGCCTTCACCGGCCGCGCCAATCTGTTCGCGGCGCAAGCCGGCGTGCTGGTGGTGGACCGATCAGCGGTCGACCGCATCAACGGCGTCGACGAGGCCATCACCTTTGCCACGCTTTCGGCCTTCAAGCCTGTGGTCGAAGGCGAGATGATCGCAACCGTCAAACTCATTCCGTTCGGCGTCGAAGGCAAGCTGCGAGATGCCGCTGTGGCGGTAGCAGGAAAAAACACGCTGCGGATCGCGCCTTACGTCATCAAGCGCGTCGGCGTGGTCTCGACGCTGCTGCCAGGGCTGGCGCCGAAAGTGATCGACAAGACCTTGCGCGTGACGGCCGAGCGACTGGCCCCGGCGGGCGCCAGCATCATCGCCGAACGCCGCGTGCCACATGACGAGGCCGATCTGGCTGCCTCGATCAAGGAATTGCTCGGCCTCGGCGCCGAGCTGGTGATCGTGTTTGGCGCCTCCGCGATCGCCGACCGCCGCGACGTGATCCCGGCCGCGATCACCGAAATCGGTGGTGCGATCGAGCATTTCGGCATGCCGGTCGATCCCGGCAATCTGCTTCTGATCGGCAGCGCCGGTGGCGTGCCGGTATTGGGCGCGCCGGGCTGCGCGCGTTCGCCGGTCGAGAACGGCTTTGACTGGGTGCTGATGCGGCTTCTCGCCGGGCTGAAGGTCACCCGCGCCGAGTTGACCGGCATGGGCGTCGGCGGCCTCTTGATGGAAATCGTCACCCGGCCGCAGCCGCGCGTCGCCGATATCGAGGCCAACCGCAACGTCGTGGCAATCGTGCTCGCCGCCGGCCGCTCGACGCGGATGGGCGGTCCCAACAAGCTCTTGGCCGAAATCGACGGCAAAAAACTGGTGCGGATCGTCGCCGAGCAGGTGCTCGCCTCGAAGGCAACCGAGGTGATCGTCGTCACCGGCCATCAGGCCGAGTTGGTCGAGCAGGCCCTGGCGGGCCTCAATGTAAAGTTCGTCCGCAATCCCGATTTCGCCGGCGGGCTCGCGTCATCCGTCAAGGCCGGCATCGCTGCGGTACCCGAAAACGCCGACGGCGCCATCGTCTGCCTCGGCGACATGCCGCTGATCTCGGCAAAGCTGATCGACCAGTTGATCGAAACCTTCGCGCCGGACCGCGGCCACCTGATCGCCGTCCCCGTCAGCGACGGCCGCCGCGGCAATCCCGTGCTGTGGTCGCGCCGCTTCTTCAAAGAATTGATGACACTCGACGGCGACGTCGGCGCCCGCCACCTGATCGCCAAGCACGCCGAAGCGGTGGCCGAAGTCGCAGTCGACGGCCAGAGCGCATTTCTTGATATCGACACCCCGCAAGCGCTGGAAGCGGCGCGGCGGGGGTAATCCGTAGGGTAGGCAAAGGCGCACTTGCCCCGTGCCCACCATGCATCCGCAAACTCGAAAAGAATGGTGGGCACGCTTCGCTTTGCCCACCCTACAAAACCTCCCATTCACCAAGTGGAAACTTCCCCGCAGCTAGATTCTCCCGTTACCTCGGGGGAGGGGATTTTGATCGTTTCGACCGTCGCGGCACAGCGCCGGGCGCTGTTCGTCGTTGCAATGACGCTGATACTGGCCGTCTCGAGCACCATCACCAAGGCGTGGGCAGCCGGCGCGCTGGCGGTCGGCAAATGCGGCGCCTATGGCCAGGCCTATGACTATCCGGCCGAGGCCGACGCGCGCACCGCGGCGCTGAAACAGTGAAAGGGCAACTGTACCGCCATTGCCATGAAGCGCGCCTGCGCAGCCCTTGCCGTCGACATGACCAATCCCTGCGGCGCCCACGGCTATGCCGTGAAGCCGAAGATTTCAAGCTCGCTCAACGCCGCCACCAGGAAGTGCTACGAATTCGGCGGCAAGGAATGCGTCATCCGCGCCTGGGCCTGCGACGCCAAGGGATAGCAAAGGGCATGCACCCATGTGTGGCCCCGACGATCGAGGTCGCAAACAACCTCGATCGGGAAGCGGGAGGCCGCACCACTGAGCCAATTTCTAAGCTCGACGTCTCGAAAGCCTAGCCCGCCTTTCGCAGCTTCAGGCTCTCGTAGAACGCGGTTTCGAAGTTCATGTAACCGACGAACGAAGCCGGATCGCCGAAGGGCAGAATTTGTGTGGCCCAGAATCCGCCAATGCCATTCGCCCGGTCGATCCAGTAGAAGAGATTGGCAAGACCGGCCCAACCGAGAGCACCGGCTGGGCGTCCGGTAGGCGCCTGTTGGTCGTTGATCATGAATGTCAGCGCCCAGGACTTCGACTGGCCTGGAAAGAATTCCGCGTCATTGGACAGCGAGGGGATGACACCCGGAAGGGCCGTCACCTTCTTGTCGCCCAGGTGGTTCTGCGCCGCCATGCGTACGGTCTCGGGCTTCAGCACGCGGCCATTCTCGCCGGCACCATCGTTAAGCCACATGCGGATGAAGCGCATGTAGTCGCCGACGGTGGCGTAAAGGCCATGGCCGCCCATGTGAACTTCCGGGTTGGCAGGAAGCTCGAAGTCCATTGGCGTGAGCGAGCCATCGGCGCCGCGCGCATGCACCCCGGCCAGCTTGCCGCGCATTGCCTCGGTGAGCTCGAAGGTCGTGTCCTTCATTCCGAGCGGCTCGAATATGCGCGCCTTGAACACGTCGCCGAGCCGCTTTCCGGTGATGGCCTCGACGATTTGGCCGCACCAGTCGATATTGGTTCCGTATTCCCATTTGTCGCCCGGATCGAACAGCAGCGGGGTCATCAGCGACGCCTTGGACGAGGTGATGACGCTGGATTGCCCTTTCTCCTGTGCCAGGCGATTATAGGTTTGGCTGAAGAAGTCGTAACCGAAGCCGGCGGTGTGAACCATCAGCATGCGCGTGGTCACATCGCGCTTCGGGGGGCGTAACCTCGGCTCGCCCTTGGCATCGAAGCCATCGATGACCTGAAGCTTGCCGATGTCGGGCGCGTAGGTCTTGGCAGGCGCATCGAGATCGAGCTCGCCTTGTTCAACGAGCTGCAGGATCGCCGTGCCGGTGATCGCCTTGGTGGTCGAGAAGATGGCGAAAACGCTGTCCGTCGTCATTTCGGCCGCCTGATCGAGACGGCGCTTGCCGGCCGCGCCCTCGTAGATGTTGCGATGACGGTCTGTGACCATCGCGACGACACCGGGGACGCGCGGGTTTGACGCAACGACCCCATCGAGGACGGCGTTGGCCGCCACATTGAAATTAGTGCTCATCGTCTTCCTCCGCTTTTCGAATGAATGCTGTCGATGGATATCGCGCCGCCTGGAGCTCGCGGCCGGTCGCACGCGACCGCGAGCGGTCGCGCGCACCGTCGTCACGACGCCTGGCGGCGCCGCGCTCATTGCATGGTGAAGCCCGGGTAGCCGTTCGCGGCGACCTCGTTACATTTCTGGTGATAGGTACCTACACCGCCGGTGTAGGACAGCACCCGCCGCGGTTTGCCTTCGACGTTCGAGCCGAGATACCAGGAACTGGTCCTCGCAATGAGTGTCGCATTGGCGGTCTCGTCGTGATGCGCTACCCATTGGTCTTCCGCATCCTTTGTCGGCTCGATGACTTTCAGATTCCGGCTGCGCAGGTACTTGATACAGTCGTCGATCCACTCGACCTGCTTCTGCAGGCACGTCGTCATATTGCACAGGGCGGCCGAGGGAGCGAGCGGCACGGCAGTCGTGAACAGATTCGGGTAGCCGTGAATCTGCAGGCCCATGGTGGTGCGGATATCCGCGCTCCATTCGTCTTTCAATGCCCTTCCACCCCGGCCGCGGATGTCGATGCGCGTCAACGCACCTGTTCCGGCGTCGAACCCGGTTGCCAGAATGATGACGTCCAGCTCGTGGACGGTCCCGTCCGCCGTCTGAAGGCCATCAGGGGTCACGCGCTCAATCGGATTGGTCCTGACGCTGACAATCTCGACATTGGGACGATGGAAGGTCTCCAGGAAACTCTGCTCCAGCGGCACGCGATGCGTTCCGAAACCGTAGTCGGACGCGGACGGAATGAGCAGTTCGCACAGCTTCGGATCCTGGAGCCGCGCGCGCATCTTTTCGCGCACGAATTCGGATATCTGCCGGTTGACCTCATCGTCGAAGAACATCTCGCCGAAGGAGGCGAGCCACAGCTTCAGGGAACCATCGTTCCAGCATGCTTCAAGGACCTCGCGGCGACGCTCGGGCGTGAGATCGGCCCAAGCGTGCTCGAAATCATACTCGAAGCCGGTGAATGTACTCGGCAGCTGCTTGGTGAAAAACTGGAATCGTGCCTTGTAGGCATCGACGTCGGCAGCGCTGTATTTGGGATTCTTCATCGGGATGATGTATTGCGGCGTGCGGATGAAGACCTTCAGATGACCCGCGTCGCTGGCGATCGTCTGGATGACCTGGATGCCGGTCGCCCCGTTGCCCACCACGCCAACGCGCTTGCCGGCAAGACTGACGCCCTCCTTGGGCCAGCGCGCCGTATGGAATAGCTGACCCTTGAACGTCTCCTGTCCCGGAAATCTTGACGTCAGGGGGGCCGAGAGCATGCCGCAGCAGGTGATGAGGAATTGGGCGTCGATCGTATCGCCCGCGTTGGTCAAAATCGTCCAACGCTGCGTCGCCTCGTCGAAATGCGCGCGCTCGACGGTGGTATCGAACTGAATGTCCTTGCGAAGATCGAGGCGGTCGGCGACGTAATTCAGCCAACGCTCGATTTCGGGTTGACCGGGGAATTTCTCGCTCCAGCTCCATCCCTTGTAGAGCTCTTCGGAGAAGAGATATTGATAAATATAGGCTTCCGAATCGAAACGCGCGCCTGGGTAGCGATTCCAATACCAGGTGCCGCCAACGCCGGAGGCGGATTCGATTACTCTCACGTTCAATCCCTGCTCGCGCAGACGGTACAATTGATAAAGGCCGGCGACACCGGCTCCGATGACCACCGCATCGAAAGTCGCCGTCTTCTGCTTCCCGTTACCTCCCCGTGACTCTGTGGCTGCTTGGGTCATGCTTCCCTCCATTGGCATTTGTTGCTGAAAGACACGCGATGTCGTTCGCCCGTCGCGAGACGGACGGCGCGTCTAGTTATCGTTCACGGCAGAACTGGCGGCTGGACGCTTCAGGTGCGCGTCTCTTAATTGCCTGCTCTTATCCGTGTTGGACGAGGAAGCTAATGGCCGTCCTGCGTTCGCGGCTTGGATGAATTCCGCATTCCTTTGAACGAAATGGTGGGGGTTGGAACGGCGTCTGCAATGGCCCTTGGCAAATTGCAAAACGGCCGTATGCTCGCCGGCGCCGTCTGGCCAAGGAATAGAGCGGTCAACCGCCCCAAAATTCCAGATGCGGGAGATACGCGATGGGCCGATTGATCACGGTGGAGGAGCTTCCGAAATATGCCGGCGGCGAACTCAAGCTGGACAGCGTGGCGACGGGCATGCCGGAATTTCGCGTGAGGGTGTTCCGCTATGCCCCGTCCGAGATCCTGGTCCCGGGGGCGGAGAATTATCTGATCGTCAATTATCGGGAAGGCGCGACATCCATGAACCGTCGCGTGAGCGGACCATGGAAGCAGGATCACGTCGGCCGCGGCGTGACGACATTGCTGACGCGCGCGGAGCCTTCGAACTGGGTATGGCGACACGATATTGAAGTGTCTCATTTCTATATCTCGCCCGCGCTGATGATGAAGACGGCAAGCGACGCCTTCGACCGTGACGCGGAGCGCGTCGAACTGCATGACCTGGTGCGCGCAGAGGATCCGGTATTGGCCTGGATCAGCGATCAAATGGTTCAGGAGGTGGCCACCGGAGGGCCGGGCGGGCGGCTCTGCTACGATGCGCTGGCGCTTCAGGCCAACGTGCACATCTTGCGAAAATACGCCTCTGTGCAGTTCAAGTTGCCCTGCGCGCAGGGACGTTTCAGGCCAGCCCATGCGCGGCTGATCGAAGACTACATCGAACAAAACATCTTCCGGAACATCACGCTCGAGGAATTGGCTGGCATCTGCAACTGCACGTCGGTTCAGTTCGCGCGCAAATTCCAGGCGCATTACGGAACCCGGCCGCATGCCTATGTCTTGAAACGCAAGGTGGAACGGGCGTGCCAGCATCTGCGTAAAGATCGTCTGCCGCTCAAGGAGATCGCGCTTCTGAGCGGCTTCGCCGATCAGAGCCATCTCAACCGGGTCTTTCGCCGGCACATGAACGTCACTCCGGCCGAGTATCGCCGGCAGCAGTGAATAGCAATAATGATAGAGACTGCCTTCGGTTGGCTCAGAATGCCGGCCGAATGAGAGCTTGAGTCTTTTTGGGGAAGTTCATGCAATTCGACACCAAGATCGCGGTCGTGATCCGGACCGATCTCGAAGTCTGGCAGAAGCTCAACGTCGCTTCGTTCCTCGCCGGCGGCATCGCCGCATCGTTTCCCGACTGTATTGGCGAGCCCTATGGCGACGCATCGGGCACCAAATATCTGTCGCTGATCGGCCAGCCGATCCTGATCTACGGCGCCGACCGCCCGGCACTGTCCCGCGCGCTGGAGCGGGCGCTGGCGCGCAACGTCACGCCCGCGGTCTATACCGAGGACATGTTCAAGACCACGCATGACGCCGCCAACCGCGAGGTGGTCAGCACGGTGATCCGCGCCGAGCTCAACCTGGTCGGGCTCGCGATGCGTGCCGAGCGCAAGGTGATCGACAAGATCGTCGACGGGCTGAAGTTTCACAGCTAGGGCGTAGAGCGATCATTTACAGCGATCGGCAGAGGTCGCTCTGATGCATGGGTTGTTCACGGTTAGAGATGCGAAAGCCTCGTTCTTTGCTGCCGTGCCCGCAGGATACCGAACGGGTCTTCCCGTTGGGCCAGCCTCCGATAGGTGGCCAGATCATCCTCCTGGATTGCCGGTCGCTCGCCACGTCGCCCAACAGAGCCCATGCCTGGTCCCAACGGCAACGAAGTGCCGACACCCGCATAAAGGTATCGATCACCGTAAGCCCGCTTCAACGCTGCAAATGTCGGCTCGCCGGTGCAGTGGCCCGGAGCGATATTCTCTACCTTGAACGTGTCCTTGAGCGCTGCCACGGCTTTGGCAATGGTCTCGTCCGAGGCGACGACGAGGTGGAACCCGCCGGCGATCAAGCGAATTCTGGGATTGATGGTTGTCGCAGCCTCGACGATCTTTTCGATCCCCGGATGCGCACAGCCGACCACGAGCACGACGCCGTCCGCGGTGTTGACGGCCAGCGACAACTCCTTGAGCTCCCTCGTGCCGGGGGCGTCGGACACTAGTGCAATCAACGTAATGCCGGGGGCAATTTCCGTTGTCTTGTCGATCGGCTCGATATTGGCCCGCTGCCAGGCGGTGCCAAATTTCATGACTTCCGGTGGCTTGCCGTCGTAATAGCGCATCTCCTCCGGTAAGGATTCATCCTTCCGGTATGTTCGCTGCGAAGATGTCCTGGTCGTTGCCTGTGTCGAACAGGATTCGTTTGCCCGATATTTCCACCAGTGCGGAGAAGCCCCAATCCTTTTTCATCGCCGCATCGGTGCCGAAAGCGTCGTAGAGGATGGTGATCTTGCCGGTGGGCTCAGCGGCTGCGATGCGCGTGGAAACCATGATGACGACGCCGGCAAGTGCGACCGCAAGAACAAGGGTTGTGCGAAGTTTCATGGAAGCTCCTCCTCTTCGAGAGACCCCCCATTTGCGCTTGCCTGTAGCTGCCTCCCGCGACCTCGCGATTGGGCGCTAGGTCAGCTCGCCGTCGTGCAGATGGCACATGATCTTCTGATCTGCCGTCGGCGGTCCTCAAGGGACTCTTCCAATCAGGCTGTTTTTGCCAACCGATCAGCGCGCTGGAAAACTACGCCTTGGCTTTGCAGGTGTCACTACGAAAGTCGCGATCGGGATGCGCACCGAGCGCAAGGTGATCGACAAGATCGTCGCCGGCCTCAAGTTTCACGGCTAGTACGCCGTGTTCGAGCCGCAACCGCCTGCTCCCGAAACTTACAGTCCGACAAATCCACGGAGTTTTCTGACCGTCTCGGCAGCGTCCCTGGCTTCCTCGGTTGTCAGGACGGTGATCTCGCCATTACGTCTGTGCATGACGCTGTGATGGATAGCCGCGCCTGAGAGACCGTCTACGTCCGACTTCACCGCAATGTCGTCGATTTCGGAGAGCGCAAACTCGACGGGTGTCTTGTTCCACAGCAACATTTTTCGCTGCAGTGTCGCCTTGCCGGAATCCTTGTCGAACGTAAGCGTGGTCGAGCCAGCTTTCAGAACCAGCTTGCTCGGACCTTCTTCGATACTAATCATGGCAGGTCTCCGCTTTTTCTGATACGGCAGGGCAGCTATCGGACGATGCGCCGATAGACGACGCTACCTGTCTCTGCGACCGGTGATGATGATTGCTGCCAGTACATCGCCGGCACTTCGAAGGGACGATTTACGGCCTGCTGTCTGCCTGGCAGACAAAGTCACAACTCCACATTCGAAGTTGCGGGCAATGCAAGTCTGAGGACAAGATGCCTACCGACAAGCATGTCCGCCTTCCCTGGGGGGTGGTCGCATCTTTGAAAATTTTCGCAAGGTTCATATGCGGTGTCGAGGGACAAATTGCCGCCGATGCCGGACCGATCTGGCTGGGGGGTGCGAGGAAGGGGACTTTTTGCCGAGCAAGTCCCGACATTCACCCCCTCACGGGCAACGTAGCGCTTCCACGCACGCGCCGAAGTTCGCTATGGTGAGGAACGAGCGGTCCCGGAAGGCCCTTTGCCCCTGGCAATGGACTGCAATCGAAGGAGTAAGCACATCATGAAACGCCGTACATTCCTCAAAGGCGGCGCCTTGGCCGGCGCGACGACGCTGGTCGCGGCACCCGCGATCGCGCAAGCTGCGCCCGAGATCAAGTGGCGGCTGACGTCGAGCTTTCCGAAGTCGCTCGATACCATCTTCGGCACGGCGCAGACCTTTGCGAAATACGTGGCCGACGCCACCGACAACAAATTCCAGATCCAGACCTTTGCGGCGGGCGAGATCGTGCCCGGCCTGCAGGCGCTGGATGCCGTGAGCACCGCGACCGTCGAGGTCGCGCAGACGCCACTCTATTTCTACATCGGCAAGGAGCCGGCGCTGGCCTACGCCACCGGCGCGCCGTTCGGCATGAACCATCGCCATCAGGGTTCCTGGTGGACGTTCGGCGGTGGCGCCGAGCTCTGCAACGAGGCGCTGAAGCCGTTCAAGGCGCATGCGATCCTGTGCGGCAACTCCGGCACGCAGATGGGCGGCTGGTTCCGCAAGGAGATCAAGACCGTCGACGACCTCAAGGGCCTCAAATTCCGCATCGCCGGCATGGGCGGCCATGTGCTGGCCAAGCTCGGCATCGTGCCGCAGCAGATCGCGGGCGGCGAGGTCTATTCGGCGCTGGAGAAGGGATCGATCGATGCCGCCGAGTTCGTCGGCCCCTATGACGACGAAAAACTCGGCTTCTACAAGGTCGCAAAATACTACTACTTCCCCGGTTGGTGGGAAGGCGGCGCCATGCTGCACATGGTGGTGAACGAGGAGAAGTGGAACGCGCTGCCGAAGCAGTACCAGGCGATCCTCAACCAGGCTGGAGCCGCAGCCGGTGCGTGGATGACCGAGAAATACGACAGCGTCAATCCTGCCGCGCTGAAGCGGCTGGTCGCGGGTGGGGCGGAGCTGCGCGCATTCCCGCAGCCGGTCATGGAAGCCTGCTATCAGGCGACCCAGGACCATCTGAACGAGATCGCCGAGAAGAGCCCGCTGTTCAAGAAGACGAAAGAGAGCCACGACGCCTACATGAAGGAAGTGCTGTTCTACACGCAGATCGCGGAAAACTATTACGACAACTATCTGCTCAGCAAAGCCCGCAAGAGCTGAGTTCTTCCCTTCGATGCGGCGGAGCCCGGCGCGAGCGCCGGGCTCATGGCGATGTCGGCGAATGCCGTTCAGCGGGATCGGCGCGCCGAAATTTTCAGAGCGTGGGCCGGCATGATCAGGAAGGCTGAAGAACAGGATGCCTCCAGTCTGGCTGCGGTGAGCATCGAGGTCTGGTTGAACACGTATCTCCGCAATGGCGTAAGCGCGTTCTTTGCGGACTATGTTCTTGCGGAATTCACGGCGCAAAAATTCCGAAGCGGGATCGGCGATCCCGAGCTGGCGATCTTTGTATCGGAAAACCAGATAGGAATTGACGGCTTCGTGACGGTTTGTTCAACGGCCACGCCGCCGCTGGCCGGCTGCTCGCCGCTGCAGATCAAGACCCTCTATGTTCAACCGCGTCACCAGTCGGGCGGACGCGGCGGCGCGCTGCTGCGCCGCGCTCTGGAGCACTGCCGGAGCCTGGGTGGTGACAGCGTCTGGCTGACGGTCGCCGCCGAGAACCGCCGGGCGATCGGCTTCTATCTTCGGCACGGCTTTCACAAGGTTGGTACTGCGGATTTTGTGATCGCCGATCAGGCCTATGAAACCCACGTCATGAGAATGGAGCTTCGCTAGACGTTGCCCGACATGCGCTGGTGTAGGGCAGGGAGGAGTGCAGAGGCTTCCCGCGCTGGCGCCTCGGCTTCCCTGACGTCTTGCGGCGCGACCGCAAAGCGCAAATACTCTTCCCAGTTGGATTCCCGAAGGGGAGTCCGGCCAAGAAGCCCGGGGAGCGGGCAACAAAGGGAGAGGACGTCATGGCGCGGGAAACCGGAGGCAATGCGGCTGATGGCAGCCATTTCGAAACCAGCCGACGCAGATTTCTGGGCGGTTCAGGCCTGGCGGCACTGGGCGCCGTGATGCCGCTGTCGCGCGACGGCGTCGGCATTCCGCAAGCGCATGCGCAGGCCGGGCCTGCCGCGGCTCCTGCGGCGGCCAAGGGACCGCAGTATCTAAAATATCCCGGCAAGAACGAAGGGCTCGTCGTGCTCGGTGAAAAGCCGCTGGTCGCCGAGACGCCGGAAAGCCTGCTCGACGACGACACCACGCCGATCGAAAAGTTCTACATCCGCAACAACGGGCAGATTCCGGAGGAGGCGAAGGATCCCGACGCCTGGAAGATCATCATCGATGGCGAGGTCAACAACAAGATCGAGATCACGCTCGGCGAACTGAAATCGAAATACAAGGCGGTGACGCGGCGCATGGTGCTGGAATGCGGCGGCAACGGCCGCGGAGCGTTCTCCCCGCCGGCGCGCGGCAACCAGTGGAGCAATGGCGGCGCGGGCTGCGCGGAATGGACCGGCGTGCCGCTCGCCGATCTCCTCAAGAAGGCCGGCCTGAAGCCGAGCGCGAAATATACCGCGCATTATGCCGCCGACCTGCATCTATCGGGCGACGCCAGCAAGCCGACCATCTCGCGCGGGGTGCGCATCGAAAAAGCGATGGACCCGAACACCCTTATCGTGTGGGGCATGAACGGCAAGCCGCTACCGAACATCCATGGCGGGCCGGTGCGGTTGGTCGTGCCAGGCTGGGCGGGCTCGGCGTCGCAGAAATGGCTGACCCGCATCACCATCCGCGACCGCGAGCATGACGGCCCCGGCATGACGGAGTTTTCCTATCGCACCCCGATCAAGCCGATGGTGCCCGGCGACAAGGGCGATCCGGCCAATTTCCGCATTCTGGAATCGATGCCGGTGCGCTCGATCATCACCAATCCCGCGAACGGCGCCAAGTTCGCGGCCGGGACCAAGGAGCTGAAGCTGCGTGGCGCTTCCTGGGCCGGCGATCTCACGGTGAAGCAGGTCGATATCTCGCTCGATTTCGGCTCGAGCTGGCAGCGGGCGACGCTGGAGAAGCCGAAGAATAAGTATGACTGGCAGCGCTGGACCGCGACCGTCAAGCTGCCGACCGACGGCTATTTCGAGATCTGGACGCGCGCCACCGATTCCAGGGGCGCGATGCAGCCGCATCTGGCCGGCTTCTGGAATCCGCAAGGCTATGGCGGCAACGCCATGCACCGCATCGCCGTGCTGGTGGGATGATGCAGCGTCTTGCGTGGTTCGCCGTCGCCGGGGCGCTCTGGATCGCGCCGGCCATGGCGCAAACAACTTTTACGCCGCGCGACGAGAGCCCGGAGGAATTTGCCGCGGGCGCCGGCCGCGACGAGACCTTCTACGCCTGCACCGCCTGCCACGGTTTTCGCCTGGTGGCGCAGCAGGGCATGACGCGGGCGCAGTGGGAGGATTCCATCAACCTGATGATCCGCCGCCACAACATGCCGCCGCTCGACGACAAGGATCGCGACAAGGTGCTGAACTATCTCGAAGCCGCCTATCCGCCCCGCGCGCCGGCGGGGCGGGGAGGCTGGGTGAACCCGTTCGCGAAGTGAGAAGCGCAGGGCTGATCCGCTACGCCGGCTCCAGGCCGAGCGCCTTGGCGCTCTCGATCCAGGTCGGCAATTCGCGCTGATACAGAGCATTGCTTTCCTTGAAGCCGAGCGCGGGATCCAGCACGAAAGTGGAGAGAACCTCCTTCACCTTCGGATCGGCATTGGCCGCCACGAAGAGTTCCGACAGCCGGTCGACGATCGGTTGCGGCGTCGCCTTCGGCACCGCCCAGCCGGTGAAGCCGCTGATCGTGAAGAACTTCGATGTCGCGCCCTGTTCGGGCAGCGTCTTGACGTTGGGGATCGCGTCGACCTTCTTCGAATGCACTGCGAATACGACGCCCTTGTCGCCCTGCAGCACGGACTGCGCGGCGGTGTAGCTGCCCATCGCGACATCGAGCGTGCCGTCCAGCAGTCCCGTCCACATCGGCGCTTCGCCCCGGTAGTGGATCGGTTCGATCTTGAGATCATACTGCTTGTTGAGTTCGTTGATGGTCATGTGCGGCGCCGAGCCCGCGCTATAGGTGCCGAAATTCACCTGGCCCTTCTTGCGCGCGAACGCGACGAAATCGTCCAGCGTCTTGACGCCGGACGCCAGGCTCGCGACCAGCAATAGCCCGGCGCCGGGGATGATGCTGACCAGCGTCAAATCCTTGTCCATGTCGTAGCCGGGGTTTTTGATCATGACCCGGTTCATGACGTAGGTGGTCGAGATCGAGCACAGGATGGTGTGGCCATCTCCTTCCGCGCGCGCGACTTCCGCAGCACCAATCGAGCCGGAGGCGCCCGCCTTGTTTTCGATGACGACGGTCTTGCCCACCTGCCGGGAGATGAAATCGCCGAAGGCGCGCGCCAGCAGGTCGGTCTGCCCGCCCGCCGGATAGCTGACGACCATGCGGATATTCCGCGACGGCCACCCAGCTTGCGCCGATGCGCCGCGCGAGAGCAACGGCATTGCGGCGGCGGCCGTACCGGCAGCGATGAAGTGACGGCGATTGAGTTTCGCGGACATGATTCCTCCCTGTTTTTGGGAAGCGTATCGCATCGCACGGCCACTGCCACGCGCGAAGGCCGGGACACATTGGCGCATCGATGAAATTTTGAGCGCTCTTCAGATGACCTGCGGGCGAGTTAACGCAGAATGCAACCGGATTTTTCCGTGCTGGAGAATATGTGAGCAGCACCGCAGCCCGGATGAGCGCAGCGATATCCGGGACGTGTGTTCCCGCATATCGCATTCGCTCATGCGGGCTACGGTAGTCGCGCTAAGACGACGCGGCGATATACGGAATGCTGCCGACGACGGCGACGAGCTGCACCGCATTGGACAGCATGCCGCCCCAATGCAAGCGCCGCAGCCGGCGCACCGCATCGGCATCGCCGGCGTCCCTGGCGTTGAGCTGGACATCCCACTGCCGCAGAAACCAGCGCCGCGACCAGACCGCGAGCGCCGTGATCAAGCCGATGCCAATGGCGAAACCCGGCCGGCCGGTTGCCGCAAAAACCAGCGTCCCGATCACGCCTGCAATGCTCGTCATCAGGAAATGCGCATTGAACATGCCGCGTAACAATTGGGTGACGGGCGGGATGTCGAGCTTCACCAGCAGAAAGGCGGGCGAGGCCAGAAAGAAATAACCCATCGGAAAAAGCAGGATGACGATGACGGCTAAGGCAACTCCGTCTGACGTCATGCGATCACCCCTTCTTTTTCCCATCAATCGGGCGAGGGCCTTGCGGCGGCAACCTATGATGATACCGCCGACCGGCTTGTACCATTAGGCCTTGGTCGGATACGGCCTCAGCCGCGCTTGCCGCCAAGCGAGACGAAGGCCATCAGGCATGGCTCCGGCAACGGATTGCGCCAGCGATGCCGCGTGCCGTTCTGCACGATGCAATCGCCCTGGCGCAGATGCACCTTCTCGCCATCGTCCAATTCCAGCGTCATCTCGCCGCGAACCACAACGCCATAATCGATGGTGTCGGTGGTGTGCATGCCCGGGGCGCTGCGATCGAAATGGTCGCCCATGCCTGGAAGCTTTTCCGACAATTCTCGCAAACCGCTCTCAAAGGTGACGCCCGGCGGCGGCTTGTAGCCTTCGGGGCGCTTCGGCGGATATGAAATCAGCCGGAATATCGTGCCGCCCGGGCCGGGAAAGCCTTTCGTCCCTGGCAGCATCGGATCCGGCTCCAGGCCGGTGAGGGCAGGCACGCCCTCCGTCCTGTAGAGTTCGTAGAAGGTCAGTCCCGGGTTGGCATCGATCTCCACCATCTTGGACGTGACGTCGAAGGACTTGAACACCGACTTGCCGGCCTCATTGCGGCCCGTCAGCGCCCGCTTCGGCGGCGGCAGTTCGCTCGCATCTTTCGCTTCGGCCGATTGTGACACCGCGGCGAGGGCGCCGCCGCCGACCATCGCGGAGAGTGCCTGCAGCACCTGGCGCCGATCGCCGCCTTTGAATCGTTTAAATGAAAGCTCCGCATCGTCAGCGGATTCGTTCTTGCTCTTGCTCCGTGGCCACCACTGCCAAGAAAACCGCCAAGAGAACCTGCCCATTTGCGTCTCTCCTTGTAGCGTGCAATCAACCTGCCGTTACAATCAAAGAATGAACGGCGAGCCGCGCGCAACTGTAACAAGGATGAAGATATTGGCCAGCCTACTTCCGGATAGGGCGAGGCTGGAAGGCGTGGGCGTGCGCCCTTTATCGCAACGGCGTGTTCAGCCTGTCGCCGATGACCTGGTAGAGGCGTGACGCGATCACCGCAGCGAGTGTCGATGCAACAAGGGCCATTGTGCCGAGCCACAGCAGGCTTGCCACCACTCCGGTCAGGGTCCGCGGGGTCGCCCAAACCCAGGCCTGCAACAAGGAGATTACCGCGAGGCCGAGCAATCCGATTGGGATGAACGGCAGGGATCGTTACTGCAAGGGCAAACCAGATATGATTGCGTGTATCGCGGATCGCATTTTGCCAGCCGGCTCCGGGGGCATCGACGGCCACTGCCGGAAACAGCACGAGGAGCTGCAGGACCATGAGCCAGGCGACGATGCGCGCAGCGGCTACGATCGGCGAATCAAGATCGAGGGGAGGTCGATCGAAGTAATAGACAGGATTCTTCGCCTCCGCGAGCGTACCTAGGGTGGATGGGAAACTCATAAGAACAACAGTCACGGCGAGCCAGCCGAAGAACAATTGAAAACGCGGGCTGGACGGCTTGAAATCATATCGCGTTGCCTCCTCGCCGAGGAGCACAAGCCGGTGGACCGCGAGCAGAAACGGCGTCAGCAGGAAACAAAGTCCGACGAGGATTGCCAGCCGCATAGCTGCCTGGCCGAGCGGATCATAGGTCAGCAGCTTCGGCCCAACCGCCGCCGCAACGCTCCCGACCGAAAGGATCAGATAGGCGAACAGGGCCGGCCGCCAGGCCTTTCGCAGTGCGTGGCACAAATCCCAGTAGGCCCAAAACAGCGCAGTCATAACGGAGGGGCGGGGGCGATCCATGCAACACTCTTGCGACAACGGTCGGCATCATTATTCGGGCGCAACCTTAAGGAGACCCTTTCCCGCATCGTTAACGCACGATGACGCTGTCTATGTCGATTTGCACGATCTCATTGACAGAGCGTAGCCCGCATGAGCAACGCGATATGCGGAGCCTACCGCCCCGCATATCGCTTCGCTCATGCGGGCTTACTTGCTACTTTTACCTCACCGCGATCGGCGAAACCGTGGAGCCCGAGCCGCCCTGAATCTTCAGGGGCTGCATCACAAAGGCGAACTCGCCGACGCCTTTTTGCGCAAGTTCATCGAGCTTGAGATTTTCCAACAGGTGAATGCCGTTCACCACCAGCGCGATCTGGTGCACGGGTAGCGACAATTGCTTGTCGGGGTTGGGCGCGACCTCGACCGGCCAGTTGTCGGCGCCGAGCAGCATCGGGTCCTTCGTGGCGAGCCAGAGCGCGGCCTGCACGCCAATGCCGGGACAGGACTTTACGTAGCGCGGATTGTCCTTGCCGTAGAGCTTGCCCCAGCCGGTGTGGATGATCACGGCGTCGCCGGGTTGCAGTGTCAGGTTCTGCTTTTTCAGCGCGCCTTCGAGATCATCCACGGTGATTTCGTAATTGTCCCCGAGCATCTCGACGCCCTTGAAGGCGGCGACGTCGATCAGGACACCGCGCGTGAACAGCGCGCCGACATTATGGATGCCGAACTTCTTGAAGCCGGTGCGGTCGGCGTTCTCGTCGACCTTCTGGCAATTGTACCAACTGTTGAGATGGGTCTGGTGCGCGAAGCCGTCGAACTGCGTGCCGACCTGTCCGAGCTCGGTGATGATGATCTCTTCGTTCGAGCCGCGCATGTTGGAGAACTGGTTCATGAAGGTGCGCTTGGTGTGCACGTCGAAGCGCCGCGTTCCGAAGAACGCCATGCTGGGACCGAGCACGTGCGCCAGTTCGATCACTTCGCCTGATTTGATCAGCTTGGCGGCGTTCAGCACGGAAGCGGGCTTCTGATGATTGGTCGAACCGCGCTCGTCGGCCGCGCCCCATTTCGACGGACAGCGCTGGCTTTCGGTCGGCACCGTCCAGGTCGGTGCCTGCGCATAGGCGGCGGCGGAAAACGCAAGCGTGATCGCCGCACCCAACGTGAATGCTTTCATTTCAAATCCTCCCAAATGAGGGCGCTCTGGCTCGGCACCCCTGACGCAGATAATGCGGGTGCCATCGCGGCCAATTCAAGTCCGATGACGTGCCGGAGGCGGTGGCCCATCGGAAGTTGCGGCGATGTCGGTGACATGAAGGTGTCAGGAATGGTGTGTGTGCGTCATGCCTGTGGCCTTGGCAGCAAGTTCGGAAGTCGCGTCGTGGCCTCTCGCCGAGCCCCATCCTGGCCGGAGGTCACCCGTTTGCGCCAAAAAACTAATTTGTTGTGCAGATTCAAACTGATTTGGGTCGTCCAGTCGTCGGCGCAAAAATATACTGCTTTCCCTCGCACCCAAATCAGCGGCAATTTCCGCGCGTCTCGTCCCGGCAAGAGGGGCGTATCGCGATCGTCACGAACGCGGGACGAGATGCGATGGACGCGAGGGCGTCGGTGCGCACGGTGATTGCAGGGTGAGTGAACCTCATGAGCGACCAGCGGTGCACAAGATGAACGGCGCTTGCTTCCGCCTTCGCTAACGCTCGTCGGACGGGTACCAAGCCCGGCGAAGCCTCTTGGCGAAGACGGGTTGCGTACGGCAAAACCGTGTGGTCCTGACACCCGTGGCTGGTGCCAAGCTGCCGGTGACTAATCTGATCCAACCGGATCGAGTTGGTCATCAAGCCGGCAGTGACGGAGGCCAGAGGAATTCGGCTCCGGGGAGAACACGGCATAAGCCGTCAAACCATTGCGCAGGGAATGCCGGACTGCTCCGGCTGTACCTGTATGCTCGTGTGCACATTTCTATCCACACATTGCACACGAGACCGCGGGTGCGGCGAGCACCCGGCATTCCCTGCACCCTCTCATTTGGAGGGGAGAGGACGTCAGATGCAAACCTCGGGCGCGGTGCGTCGCGAGATCGCGAAACTATATCCACCGTCATTGCGAGCGCGGCGAAGCAATCCATTGTCAACTCGCATGCGGAAAGATGGATTGCTTCGCGGAGCCTGTCATCGGGCGGCGCTTCGCGCCGACCCGTTGGCTCGCAATGACGGGGGTGGGCCGCAGATCATCGGATACCCCACAAATGCGGCATATGACGCTCCCTCGACGCCCCGCAAAATCCTCTAAACGGCAGCGCGATCGGGGGCACGCCGATTTCGGTCACGCCCATGTGAAAGGCCGCTTGCGGATCCAGATTGACTATGACTGACTAGTCAGTCATATATGGGGCATGACAAATGAAGCCACCAAAACCGCTAGGAAATCACGCCCTAAGCCGGCCAATCGCCGGGCCGAGGCGAGGGCGCCGGCTGCCTCGAAGCCCAAACCCGCTTCCAGGCCCGTCTCGAACCGCGCCGAACGCGCCGCCGAACGGCGCGGCGCCATCATCGAGGCGGCGATGGACGAGTTCATTGCGCGTGGATTTGCGGCAACGCGGCTCGATGACATCGCCAAGCGCGCCGGCGTCGCCAAGGGCACGATCTACCTGCACTTCAAGGACAAGGAATCGATGTTCGAGGAACTGATCCGCACCGCCATCGTTCCGCTGGTTGTCCGCCTCAGTTCGACGCCGCCGCCACCGGGCGCATCGGTTCGCGACATGGTGGAGATGTTCGCGCAAAGTTTCATCAAGGAGGTTGCGAGCACACGGCGCGGCGATCTCGTGCGCCTGATCGTGGCCGAAGGGCCGCGGTTTCCGGCGGTGGCCGACTTCTATTACCGCGAGGTGGTGACGCGCGGTCTCTCCGGCATGCGCGCGCTGATCGAACTCGGCATCAGCAAGGGCGAGATCAAGCAAAAGAACCTGGCGCAATTTCCTCAGATCATGGTGGCGCCCGCGCTGATCGCCGTGATCTGGCAGAGTCTTTTCGGCCGACACGCGCCACTGGATGCGATCGCGATGTTCCGGGTGCATCTCGATCTGATTTTTGGCGAACGGAGAACGGCATGACTTCGTCGCGAACGATAACGATCCTGGCCGCGCTGGCACTGGCCGCCGTTCTCACCGGCTGCAAGGAGCGCAGGGATCCGGGCTTTCAGGGCTGGGTCGAGGCCGACATGATCTTCGTCAGCCCCGACGAAAGCGGCCGCGTCACCAAACTCAACGTGCGGGAGGGGGACGAGGTCAAGCCCGGCGATGCCCTCTATACCGTCGACGACGATTTGCAGCAGGCTGACCTCAATCAGAACAAGGCGACGCTTGCCAATGCACAGCAGACCTATGACCGCGCCGCGTCGCTGAGCAAGACCGGCTCCGGCACGCAGGCGAACCTCGATTCGGCGACCTCGGCGTTGCGCGTCGCGGAAGCCCGCGTCAATACCTCGCAGACCCGGCTTGCGCGGCGCAGCGGCTTTGCACCGGTCGGCGGCACCATCCAGCAGATCTATTTCCGCGAAGGCGAGATGGTGCAGGCGCAGCGGCCGGTGTTGTCGATCATGCCGCCCGGCAACATGAAGGTCCGCTTCTTCGTGCCGGAGACGGAATTGCCAAAACTTTCGATCGGCGACGAGGTGAAGGTGACCTGCGACAATTGCGCGGCCGATCTCACCGCGAAGATCTATTTCATCGCGACGACGGCGGAATATACCCCGCCGGTCATCTACAGCCTCGATGAGCGCAACAAGCTGGTCTACCTGATCCAGGCGCGACCGAGCCGGCCTGATGCCTTGCGTGTCGGCCAGCCGATCAGCGTGTTCCTCAATCCAAGGACGCCGGTGGCGGTCAAGCGATGAATGCAGCGCCCGCATCTGCACCCGACATTGCCATCAATGTCGAAGGTCTTTCAAAATCGTTCGGCGGCCGCGAGGTCGTGCATGATCTCTCGATGCAGGTGAAGCGCGGCTCGATCTACGGCTTCCTTGGGCCCAACGGCTCCGGCAAGACCACGACGATCCGCATGCTGTGCGGGCTGTTGACGCCGGACGCCGGCGAGGGCACCTGCCTCGGCTACGACATCCGCCGCGACGCCGACAAGATCAAGCGCCAGGTCGGCTACATGACGCAGCGCTTCAGCCTGTATCAGGATCTGTCGGTGCGCGAGAACCTCGAATTCGTCGCGCGGCTGTACGGCCTGCGCGACGCGCGCGGCGCCGCTCGCGAAATGATCCAGCGGATCGGCCTGAACGGCCGCGAGGAGCAGCTCGCCGGCGAGCTTTCCGGCGGCTGGAAGCAGCGGCTGGCGCTCGGCGCCTGCACGCTGCCCAATCCGCAATTGCTGCTGCTGGACGAGCCGACCGCCGGCGTCGATCCCAAGGCGCGGCGCGATTTCTGGAACGAGATCCACGCGCTCGCCGCCGAAGGGCTGACGGTGCTGGTCTCCACTCATTACATGGACGAGGCCGAGCGCTGCCACGAGATCGCCTACATCGCCTACGGCCATCTGCTGGCGCATGGCACGGTGGACGAGGTGATCGCGAAGTCGGCGTTGTCGACCTGGACCGTCTCGGGCGACGACCTCAACGGGCTTGCGGCCGAACTCACCGGCAAGCCGGGCATCGACATGGTAGCCCCGTTCGGCACCAGCCTGCACGTTTCGGGGCGTGACAAGTCCGCGCTCGAAGCAACGATTGCTCCTTACCGCGACAGGAGGGGATGGCGCTGGGAGGACTCTGAACCGTCGCTGGAAGACGTGTTCATCGATCTCATGACCCGCTCAAAGGACAATTTCCAATGAGTGTGACCGACGTTGCCGGGCAGAATCGCGACGTGCCGGAGCCGGGCTTCGGCTTCTGGCGCCGCAGCTATGCGATGCTTGTGAAGGAATTCATCCAGCTCCGCCGCGACCGGGTGTCGTTCGCGATGATCGTGATGATCCCGGTGATGCAGCTATTGCTGTTCGGCTATGCCATCAACACCACGCCGCGCCATCTGCCGACGGCGGTGCTGGTACAGGAGGACAGCGATCTGGCGCGCTCGGTGCTGAAGGCGATGGAGAATACCAGCTACTTCCGCTTCACGCGCGAAGTGCACAGCGTCGCCGAATTCGACGATCTCCTGCAGTCCGGCAAGGTGCTGTTCGGGGTCGAGATCCCGCGCGGCTTCGAGCGTGCGGTGCGTCGCGGCGACCGTCCGGCGCTGCTGGTCGCCGCCGACGCGACCGATCCGGTCGCGGCCGGCTCTGCGCTCGGCTCGCTCGGTGCCCTGGTGCAGACCGCGCTGGCGCATGACCTCCACATCGGCGATCCGCCTGAGATGCCGTTCGAGATCAGGGCGCATGCCCGCTACAACCCGGCCGCCGAGTCGCGGCTCAACATCGTGCCCGGCCTGGTCGGCACCATCCTCACCATGACCATGCTGATCTTCACCGCGCTGTCGGTGACGCGCGAGATCGAACGCGGCACCATGGAGAGCCTGCTGTCGATGCCGATCAGGCCGGTGGAGGTGATGTTCGGCAAGATCATCCCTTACGTGATCGTCGGCTTCGTCCAGGCCACGCTGATCGTCAGCATTGGGGTCCTGCTGTTCGGAGTGCCGATCCTCGGCAGCGTGACGCTGCTGGCGGCGCTGACGACACTGTTCATCACCACCAACCTGTCGATCGGCTACACCTTCTCCACCATCGTGCAGAACCAGCTGCAGGCGATGCAGATGTCGATGATGTTCTTCCTGCCCAGCATTCTCCTGTCCGGATTCATGTTTCCGTTCGCGGGCATGCCGGTCTGGGCGCAATATCTTGGCGAGGCGCTGCCGCTGACCCATTACATCCGCATCGTCCGCGCCATCATGCTGAAGGGCGCGGCGCCTTCCAACCTGCAGTACGACACGATTGCACTCATTGCACTGATGCTGGTGGCGATGACGATCGCCGTAACGCGCTTCCGTCGCACACTGGACTGAGAGTATAAATGCTCGCAGCAAGTAGTCGGTGGAGAGTGTGCCGCGTCATTGCGAGGAGCGAAGCGACGAAGCAATCCATCTCACCGCAAGCGGCGGCGTGGATTGCTTCGCTTCGCTCGCAATGACGGCTGAGACGGACGCGGCTTGAGTGCGATAGACGGAAGGCCGGCAACAGGTAAGGCGATGGCAGGGTTCTGGGGCAAGAAGGAAGACGGGAAAGAGCTGGCGGTCTCGCCCGACTTCCAGCGCGCATTGACGCAGGAAGTGATGGCGACCGAGCTGCTCCGGATCAAGGCGCTGATTGCGACGACCGTCCTGCTGTCCGCCATTCTCTGGACCGTCTATTTGTTCGCGCCCGAGAAGGTGAGTCAGGTCTGGCACGGCAATCTCAAGCCGCACTATCTCTATTCGGTGATGGTGCCGTTCATCCTGTTCGAGCTGTGGGTGCATGGGGCGATCACCCGGCATATGCGCGAGGGCCGCGACCTGCCTCTGTTCAGGCGCTATCTCGGCGCGCTGATCGAGACCTCGATGCCGACGGTTGCGCTGGCCCTGCACATTAACAGCATGGGGTCGGTGGCCGCACTCGGTTTCGTGGTCCCAATGACCTATTTCATCTTCATCATCCTCTCCACGCTACGGCTGGATTTCTGGCTTTCAACTTTCACCGGCTTCGTCGCGGCGGCGCAGCTGCTTGCGATGGCGCTGTTCTATCATCCGGACCCCGGCCAGGAGCCAAACGTCTTCTATCATGCTGCGCGTAGCCTGATCCTCCTGATCGGCGGCGTGCTCGCCGGCGCGGTCGGGCATCAGTTGCGGCGGCAATTCGAAAAGAGCATCAGGGCCGCCACAGCACGCGACCGCATCACCAACCTGTTCGGCCAGCACGTCTCGCCGCAGGTGGTGGAACGCCTGATGGCGGAAGGTACGCGAACCGACAGCGACATCCGCCGCGTTGCCGTCATGTTCGTCGATTTTCGCAGCTTCACCGCAGGCGCGCGCACACGCACGCCGCAGGAAGTGGTTGATAGGCTCGACGGCGCGTTCGCGGTGCTGGTGGAGATCCTCGATCGCCACGGCGGCATCGTGAACAAGTTTCTGGGCGACGGATTTCTGGCGCTGTTCGGCGCGCCGCTGGAAGCGCCGGACCCGGCGCACCGGGCGGTCGCCGCGGCGCGCGAGATGCTTGAGGCCAACGAACGCGCCAATGAGGGGGCGTCCTGGCCGCTGCGCATCGGCATTGGCATTCACCTCGGCGAAGTGGTCGCCGGCAATATCGGCTCGCCGCGGCGCAAGGAATACACCGTGATCGGCGACACCGTGAACTTCGCCTCAAGATTGGAGGCGCTCAACAAGGATTTCAATTCGCAATTCTTGATCTCCGAAGCTGTTCGCGACGCGCTCGGCGAAGCCTGCGGCGATGCCATCTCGCTCGGCGAGGTCGAGGTCAGGGGCTATGAGCGGCCGATGGCCGTGTGGCGGTTGGGATAGGGGAGTATCGACATGCAGCGGCGTTACATCACTGTGGACGTTTTCACCGATCGCGCCTTCGGCGGCAATCCGCTCGCCGTGGTGCTCGACGCCGGCGGGCTGTCGACCGAACAGATGCAGGCGGTCGCGACCGAGTTCAACTATTCGGAAACGACCTTCGTGCTGCCGCCGGCCGATCGCGCACACGACGCGCAAGTTCGCATCTTCACCGTGAATCGGGAGATACCGTTCGCCGGTCATCCCAACGTCGGCACCGCCTTCGTGCTGGCGACGCTGGCGGACAAGCCGCCGGCGCGGCTGTTGTTCGAGGAAAAGGCCGGCCTCGTGCCGGTTGAGGTCGTGACCGAACAGGGCAAGGTCGTGAACACCGAATTCACCGCGCCGCAGCCGTTGAAGCGGATGTCGCATGTCAGCGCCGAGCAGGCTGCGGCTCTGCTTACATTGTCGGCGAGCGATGTGAGAACTGACCGGCATCCGCCGCAGGTAATCTCGGTGGGGCTGTCGTTCGTCGCGGTTGAACTCGCCTCGCGCGAGGCGCTGCGACGGGCAAGACCCGATGCGCCGGCGTTCGCCAAGACCTTTCCGTGCGACGGCAGCGATGCGGTCTATCTCTACACCCGCGACGTGCCATCAGGCGAAAAGCCGTGCGACTTGCAGGCGAGGATGTTCCATCCCGGCGCCAGCGGGCTGTCCGAAGATCCGGCAACCGGCGGCGCGACGGCGGCGGCCGCAGCGCTGCTCGCCGATCTCGACGACATGAGGGATGGCGAGCTGAAATTACGGATCGGGCAGGGCGTCGACATGGGCCGGCCGAGCCTCTTGCTCACGCGCGTCCGTAAACAGAGTGGCAAGGTCGCCTCCATTCATGTCGGCGGCAGTAGCGTGAAGATGATGGAAGGAACCTTTCAGCTGGCGGGAGAAGGGTGAGTGAAACTATCGCCGCATCGTCATTGCGAGCGAAGCGAAGCAATCCATCGCGCGGCATATAGAAAGGATGGATTGCTTCGTCGCTTCGCTCCTCGCAATGACGATCAAACCTGCGGCGCGACGAGATTCTCCACCTTCACGCCGTCGCGATCCTCGATGATCTCGGCGATCCATTGCCGGTGACAATGCGTATGATCTCGCTCGTAGCAGAGAATGCAGATCGGACCTGACTTCTTCACCAGCGCCGACAACTCGTCGAGCTCCTCCTTCGCCTGAGCCGTCTTCAGATGCGCCGAATAGATCCTGTGCAAGAGACCGAACTTGCCGCTGCGCGCCGCCTCGCGGCCGGACTTCGGCGTGCCCAGCCCCTTCAGGTGCAGATAGGAAATGCCGCGCTCGTCGAGGCCGGCCGCGAGCTGATTCTTGGAAAAGCCCGGCCGGCGCGACGCCGCCACTGCGCGTACATCGACCAGAAGCTTGACGCCGGCGGCTTCCAGCTCGTCGAGTACCGCCTTCGCCGGCGTCTGCTCATAACCGATGGTGAAGAGGCGCTTGGTCTTGCGGGCCATATCGATCCAGACATTATGTCGCTGGCACAAGGCTACGGTACTGGCCGTTCGATGGCTACATCCGCGTTGCCGACAGGGACGGCATACCACATAGTTGCGGCAAAGAGCCAGTCGCTGGCCGTTGCCACAGGGGGAATGCAATGAACCGAATTTGCTGCTCGTTGACGTGGATGCTCGCATGCCTCGTGTTGGGTATTGCCGCAGCGCACGCACAGGGCGGCTACCCCGATCGTGCGGTGAAGATCATCGTCCCGATCGGTCCCGGCGGCAGCTACGATCTGGTCGGACGGCAGCTGGCGGACGCGCTGTCGAAGCGGATGGGGCAGGCCTTCGTTGTCGAGAACAAGCCGGGCGCCGGCACGGTTGTTGGCACGCAGGCGGCAAGCCAGAGCGAGGCGGATGGCTACACGCTGGTGGTCGGCGGGCTCTCCAACATGGCCTTCAATTCGGCGCTGTATTCCAAGCTCGCCTACGATCCGCGCAAGGATTTCGTGCCGGTCGCGCTGATCTACAAGTTCGGCTACGTCATGGTCGGCCGCAAGGATCTGCCGCATGGCAAGCTGGCTGACATCGTCGCGGCCGCAAAGGCCAACCCGGGCTCGATCTCGGTGGCGACCGCCGGCGTCGGCACCGGCCAGCATCTCGTGGCCGCCGCCTTCATGAAAGCCGCGGGCGTGAAATTTCAGGAAATACCCTACAAGGGGTCGCCGCCGGCCTTCACCGATCTGCTGGCGGGCCGCATCGACCTGTTTTTCGATTCGAACGCTGCCGGGCTCCCTTACGTTCAGTCGGGCCAGGCGAAAGGCATTGCGCTGCTGTCGTCGAAGCGCAGCCCGCTCGCGCCCGATGTGCCGACGATGTCGGAAGCCGGCGTATCCGGCCTCGATGTCGATTCCTGGCTCGGGATCTTCGCGCCCGCCAAGACGCCGCCGGAGGTGATCGCAAAGCTGCGCCGGGAAATCCGCGCCTCGCTGCCCGAACTCAAGGACCGCTTCGAGAAGAGCGGCGGTGAGGTGTGGGATCTGCCGGACGATAAGGTCGACGCCTTCGTCGCCTCCGAATACGAGAGCTGGACCAAGCTGATCCGCGAGGCCGGCATCAAGCTCGATTGACGCCGGATTACTTCACCCGCTCGATCAATTCCATCGCACCCGCCGGCGCGCGCACCTTGCCCTCGTGGATCACATAGGCAAATACGTCGCGCGGCGCCTTCGCAGGCTTGGCGGTCTTGTCGACCCGCGGCAGATCGTCCGGCTCGCCACCGGCGGCCCAGGCCTGGAAGCGCTTGGCCCAGGCGTCGAGCTGCTTCGGCGGGTAACACGTCTTGAGCTCGTCATTGCCCTTCTGCAGCCGCGCATAAACGAAGTCGCTGACCACATCGGCAATCGCGGGATATTTGCCGTGCTCGGCGAACACCACCGGCGTTTCGAACTCGCGCAGCAAGGCAACGAACTCCGGCACGCAGAAACTGTCATGCCGCACCTCGACCACGTGACGGAGCGCGCGGCCGTCGAGCTTACGCGGCAAGAGCTCGAGGAATTTGCCGAAATCGGCGCTATCGAATTTTTTGGTCGGCGCGAACTGCCAGAGCACCGGGCCGAGCCGGTCGCCAAGCTCCATCACACCGGAATCGTAGAAGCGCTTCACGGAATCGCCGGCCTCCGCCAGCACACGGCGGTTGGTCGCGAAGCGCGGTCCCTTCAATGAGAACACGAAACCATCAGGCACTTCACGCGCCCATTTGCGAAAACTCTCCGGCTTCTGCGAGCCGTAATAGGTGCCGTTGATCTCGATCGAGGTCAGTTTCGACGCGGCATAGGACAGCTCCTTCGCCTGCGCGAGTTTCTCGGGATAAAAGACCCCGCGCCACGGCTCAAAGGTCCAGCCGCCGATGCCGATATAGATGCTGCCGCTGTTTTTCGCGGTCGATTTGGAAGCCTTGCTCACGGGAAGACTCTTCGGAAGAGGGGCGGGATGTGGCCGATGTTAGCCACATCGGCTTCCATTGGCCAGTTTCCAAGCGAAATCATACGAAAAAGGCTCCGGAGCCCCGGAGCCTTTTGCATCCCATTTGCCAAGCAGATTCGCCGGATGCCCGTTACGACTTGCCGCGTGTTTCCGGCGCCTTGCCCACCAGGCCCTGAAATGGCTGGAAGGTCTGCTTGGCGAGCTTGCTGTGAAGTTCGCAGATCTTCTGCGACTCGGCCACGGAGTTCTCGTAAGCCCGCTTCACAAATTCGCTTTGAACCGTCATCGCCTTGTCAAGCGAGCGAACGCTGCTGAGCTGTTCGACAAAGGATCCGAATTCCTCGAGCGATTTCCGTGTGTAGTCGCGATAGGCGTTGGCGATGGTCTGCAGGCTCACCGGCGCGGGCTCCGCCGCCGACTCGACCGGTGCGGGCTGAACCGGCGCGGACTCGACTGGTGCAGGCTCGATCGACGCGACCTCGGCCGGCGCGGGCTCGACCGGCGAGGGTGCCGGCTGCAGCTCAGGCGACGCGGCGACGGCTTCGACCGGGGTGTCGACAGCCGGCTGATCCAGCTTCGGGCTCTCCACGTGAGCGGGCTCCGGCTGCAGCTGACGATCCTGATCCGGGCTTTGCAACTCAACCGGCGCCGGACTCACGGTCGGGCTCTCTTGAGGCGCAGCTTTCTTGCCCCGCTCTCCCTTCCGGTTGCGCCGTCCGGATTTCCCGGCCGGTTTGCCCTGATCTGTATTCGACATCTTCTTCCCCTATTCCTGTCAAATCAAAGGTCGAGACTCTGCCATGTTTGCGATCTAATAGCGGTTCTTGCTTGTCAGTTACACGGCACTGGCGTGGTGAGATTTTGAAGGATGGCGCCGACGACCGGTTTAGCTAGCGGCGACGCTGCCGACTATTCCTCAATACGCTTGTTCCGTGATATCTGTTCCCGATTAGCTGAGGGGTAGCTGAGTATGAATTCGCAGTCAGTCGCGGGTCTTTTGGGAGCCATCGTCGCCTCGATCGTGATGGTGGTTGCGGTTGCCTATGGGCCGATCGGCCAGTTCGGAAAGCCCGTCAAGCAGCCGGCCAGTCTCCAGCAACCGGTACCGGTGCAATCGGTTCCTGTGGCGCCAGCCCCGCGCGGGCCGGTGATTCGGGAAGTGCCGAATTAGGTGAGGCGGCATCCCCCTTGCGGAACGCCGCCGGCGTTCCCATATGCCATCCAACGGCGACGTTGACGCTTCAAAGCTCCGGCGCTGGGACGACCATGAATAGTTTGGCTGCGCCGGATGTACGCGCGCCCTCTGTTCGTGGTCGTTGGCATTTTAGGCGCCTTCTTAAGACCGTTTTCCCCTATTGATTAGCTGTTCCGGAACCCACGCCTTGGCATGTCGGGCGGCTGCGGATATACGCTGGCGGCCATGAATCAAGCCATCAAACCGAGCCCCGAAGCCCCGTCGCAGGCCGGTTTGCCTGAGCTTTCGGTCGTTGTTCCGACCTTCAACGAGCGCGACAATGTCACCGTGCTGTACCGGCGGCTGGAAGCCACGCTGGCCGGCATTGCCTGGGAAGTGGTCTTTGTCGACGACAATTCCCCTGATGGGACCTGGGAAGTGGTGCGGGGGCTGGCGCGGAAGGATTCCCGCGTGCGCTGCATCCGCCGGATCGGGCGGCGCGGACTGTCGGGGGCCTGCATCGAGGGTATTTTGGCCTCGAGCGCGCCCTATGCGGCGGTGATCGATGCCGATTTGCAGCACGATGAAACGCAACTGCCGAAGATGGTTGCGCTGCTGCGGAGCGGCGAGGCGGAACTAGTGGTCGGCAGCCGCTATATCGAGGGCGGCAGCGCCGATAGTTTCAACAAGCAGCGGGCAGGGGCCAGCCAGCTTGCGACCGAGGTCGCCAAGCGCACGCTGAAGGTCGAAGTTGCCGATCCCATGAGCGGCTTCTTCATGATCCGCCGCGA
Source organism: Bradyrhizobium sp. CCBAU 051011 (assembly GCF_009930815.1). Classification (NCBI taxonomy): domain Bacteria; kingdom Pseudomonadati; phylum Pseudomonadota; class Alphaproteobacteria; order Hyphomicrobiales; family Nitrobacteraceae; genus Bradyrhizobium; species Bradyrhizobium sp. CCBAU 051011. Next base: position 5,914,446 of record NZ_CP022222.1, read on the forward strand.
CCGTTTCGAACAACTGGCGCCGCAGCTCTCGACCCAGGGCTTCAAGATCCTGCTCGACATCATCGCGACCGCGCAAGGCAAGCTGCGCACGATCGAAATTCCCTATACCTTCGGTTCGCGCCAGCACGGCGAGAGCAAGCTCGATTCCATGGTGGCGCTGGACTTTCTCGGTCTGGTGCTGGCGAAGCTGACCCATGACGTGGTGTCGCTGCGCTTCATCCTGTTCGCGATGGTCGGAGGCACTGGCCTTATCGTGCATCTGGCGGCGCTGTTTATCGCGCATGAGATCTTCAGGGAACCGTTTGCGGAGGCGCAGGCCGCCGGCGCGCTGGTCGCCATGACCAGCAATTTCATCCTGAACAACTTCCTCACCTATCGCGACCAGCGGTTGAAGGGATTTGCCATCCTGCGCGGCCTGTTGCTGTTCTATCTGGTTTGCGGCGTCGGACTGCTCGCCAACGTCGGCGTCGCGTTCGCGGTCTTCGACCAGGAACCGATCTGGTGGCTTGCGGGGCTTGCCGGCGCGCTGATGGGCGTGGTCTGGAATTACGCCATGTCCGGACTGTTCGTCTGGCGCAAGCGATGATCGGAAAATGAGTCCCATCGAGGCGCGGGTTGCCCTCAACACGAGTCTGGCGATCCTGGCGCTGGTGGCATTGCGCCTGATCGCGGCGGCGTTCACGCCGATCACCTTCGACGAAGCCTATTACTGGATGTGGTCGAAGCATCTGGCCGGCGGCTACTACGATCATCCGCCGATGGCCGCCGTGGTGATTCGGCTCGGCACCCTGATCGCAGGCGATACCGAGTTCGGCGTGCGGCTGGTCTCGATCCTGCTGGCACTGCCGATGAGCTGGGCGACCTACCACGCCGCCGCGATCCTGTTCGGCAGCCGGCGCGTCGCCGCCTCGTCGGCGATCCTTCTCAACATCACGCTGATGGCCGCGGTCGGCACCATGATCGTCACGCCGGACGCGCCGCTGCTGGTGGCGTCCAGCCTCCTGCTGTTTGCGCTCGCCAAGGTGTTGCAGACCGGCCGTGGCGTGTGGTGGCTGGCGGTCGGCGCCGCCGCCGGTTGTGCGCTGCTGTCGAAATACACCGCGCTGTTCTTCGGACCGGCGATCCTGATCTGGCTGATCGCCGTTCCCAAGCTGCGGCACTGGCTGATCTCGCCTTGGCTTTATCTCGGCGGGCTCGTGGCGCTCCTGCTGTTTGCGCCCGTCATTCTCTGGAACGCCGAGCACCACTGGGTGTCCTTCATCAAGCAGATGGGGCGGGCGAGAATCGAGGATTTCCGCCCGGCCTACATCGCCGAACTGATCCCGACACAAATCGCGTTTGCGACGCCACTGGTGTGGATGCTCGGCGCGATGGGGCTCTACGCGCTTCTCCGCCGTCGGGCCGGCGCGCTGCCGGCGCGTGCGCTGATCAATACGATGTTCTGGATCATCGTTGCCTATTTCGTCTGGCATTCGCTGCATGCGCGCGTCGAGGCCAACTGGTTTGCGCCGGTCTATCCGGCATTTGCCGTCGCCGCGGCGGTCGCGGCGCACCTGGTCGAATGGCAGCCGCGCTGGCAGCGGCTGGTCGATTTCTGCCGGCGCTGGGCGGTGCCGGGCGGCGTCCTGATGTTCGTGCTCTTGGTCGTGCAGGCCGACACCGGCATGCTGTCGGGCTATCGCCGCGATGCCACCGTGCGCAGCGTCGGCATCGGCTGGCGCGAGACGGCCGATGCCATCGAGGCCGTGAGGGCGCGGACGGGGGCGACATGCGTGCTGGCGTCGGATTACGGCACCACCGGCTGGCTCGCCTTCCATCTGCCAAAGGACACTTGCGTCGCGCAGCAGAACCAGCGCATCCGCTGGGTCAACATGCCCGAGCCCGATGCGGCGCAACTCGCCGGTCCGCTGCTCTATGTCCGTGAGATCTGGCCCGGGGATCCTCCGTTAACGGACACGTTCGCCAGCGTCGAGAAGGTCGGCGAGGTCGAGCGCAAGCGGGGTCCGCTTCTGATCGAAACCTATGCGCTGCATCTCCTGCGCGCGCCGAAGCGCGAGGTATTCGACCGCACGCCGCCGCCGGAATTGCAATAGCGGCCCGGCTTACTCTGCGGCGTCGGGATGCGTGCGTTGCTCCAGTGTGAGACGTTCGCTCCGCCACAGCCAGACGGCGAGCGAGCCGGATCTGCCGCGAATCTGCGCCTCGACGGGACCGGCAAGGCTACCTGTCTTCAGCCGCGCGCCGGTGCCTTCGGCCGCGACGCGCAGCGTGTCGCTGAGTGCCAGCCGGACGTCATGGCGGGCCGCCACTTCCATCAGACGGCTCGCCACGTTCACGGTGTCGCCGGTCGCGGTGATGTGCTGATGGTTTCGGCCGCCGAGGCGGGAGGCGACGATCGGGCCGAAATGCGCGCCGAGCTTGAAGCCGATCCGATGCGCGATTGCCGGCGGCAGCGCCTCGATCCAGCGGTCGGTCTTGACGCAGAGCGCGATCGAACATTGCGCCGCGCGCACAGCGTCATCCGGCTTAGCCTCCGGCAGGCCGAACAGGATCATGGCGCCATCGCCGAGGAAGCTCGTGATCATGCCGCCGCAGCGAGTAGCTTCCTTGTCGACCAGCGCATGAAACTCCTTCAGCAATCCCCTCGTCACGTCCGGATCGAGGGTTTCGCTGAGCGAGGTAAATCCCGAGAGATCGACGAACACGACGGCGGCGTCCTGCCTGACCGGCGCCAGCAGGAAGTCGGGATCGCGCCTCAGCCATTGCTGCAGGCCCGGCGTGTGGAATTGTTCGAGGAGTCTGTTTTGCGCGGCGAGGCGCTGGGCGCTGCGCCGGCCCGACCATAGCTGGACGGCGCCGAACAGCATCAGCGGCGGCGCTGCCGCGGCGATGCTCGTCGCTGCGTCGAGCCATATGCCGTGCGCGAAAGCAACCGCGTTGGCTGCCGCCCATGCCAGCACCATCGCGCTGACCGCTACCAGGCCGATTGCGTTTCGTCGCCAGGCCAGGAGACCTATCAGCAGCATCGGCAGCAGCACCGTCGTGACGGCTTCGGCGATGCGAACCGTCCGGTCGCGCACGACGCCGTCTCCTGCGACCAGATGGGTGATCGCAGTGGAAATGATTTCCACGCCCGGCATCAGGGAATCGAACGGCGTCGGAAAGAAGTCGCCGGCACCGGTTGCGGTCGCGCCGATGACGACGATCCGGCCCCGGATGGCTTCCTTGTCGATCTGGCCGTCAATCACATTGGCGGCGCTGACGGTGCGGATGGTGTGGCGCGGACCGTAATAGGAGATCGGCAGCGCATAGCCGGAAGCAGTCGCGATCGGCCGGTCGCCGAATGTGAGGCGGTCGGGCTCGATCGTCAGGTTCTGGCCGATCGCGATGGAGGCGACACGAAGCGGAAACGACAATTCGATCTTGTCGCGCGTCCGGAACAGCATCGGGACCGACAGTGGCGTGCCGGTTTGGCCCGTCGCCACGTTGGCGATGCCGACTTCCGCACGCTCGGCAAATGTCGGGAGCGGCAACAGGAAGCGGTCCGCCATCGGCAGGCTAGCCAGAGGCCCATCGCTCTGCGTTGAGGGCTGAACGATGTTCGAAAATACCGCAGCCGCCGCCAGCACGGTCGGACGCGCCGCGAGCGATTGCGCGAGCGCCGCATCGCCATCGGCGGGACCTTTGTCGAGCAACAGGAGATCGACGGCAATGACCTTCGGCTCCAGCCGCCCGATCGCCTCGACGATCTTGGCCAGCTCCGTGCGGGGCAGGGGATAGGTGCCGCCGAGCTTGACGATGGTGTCGTCGATCGCAACGATCGTGACGAGATCCGGCGGCACCTTTACCCCGCGCAGCAGCGTGCGTACATCGCTCAACGCCGACTCCAGCCGGTCGAGAAACCGCAGATGGCCGCTGGAATGGCCGAGCCAAATCGCGCCTGCCCATAATCCCGTGCAGAGCAACGCAACCAGAATATGAAGACGTCGATGGCTCATCGGCTCGGCTTCTATTGACCCAATCTCGACATCAGTGCCGCGACACGTGCGGGCGCCCAGCGCTTGACGGTCAGTTCGCCCGATGTCTCGACGTCCACGCCCTCACCGGACCCGAGCACAACACTGCCGCGACCGGCGGATCGCGCCACGCTGACGCGGCCGTTGACGACGAACACCGATGTCTTCGCACCTTCGGCGTCCACCGCCCATCTGGTGCCGCGCACCGCGGCAATCGCCTGCGGCGTCACCACGTTGAACCGCGTGCGGCCCGCCTTCTTCGGCACCTCGAGCAGCAGCGCCTTGTTGCTCAGCTCGACGGAATCGACATGGCCGTCGCGGTTGCGATCCCTGAGCTCGAACTTGGCACCGCTCTCGGCCACGATGGTGATTCCAGCCTCGCAACGGAGCGTCTGCGTGCCCTGGGACGTCGGTGCGGACGAGCAACCGGATTGCTGCGCCGGCTGCGCCGCCGCAGGGCCGGCGAACAGCAGGATGCTTGCGGCGATCGATCCGACGCGTGCCAGCATTGTCATGGCAACCTTCCCCTTCGGGGTATTCTTGCGCATATAGCGGGCTGGGTGATACGGTGCCGTATCACCCAGCCCACACGCGAGTGCAAAGCCAATGACCGGCGATAATATGTCTGCGTTCGGCAGCTAAGGTTCGCAGAATAATGCGATCCGAAGAAACATCGCAAAATCGGCTCGAAATCAGCCCGAAACCGGGTGGTTTGGCACCGATTTTTTGCTCGCCGATGTCGGCCCAATGGAAGGCCAGACGTCTTGTAGGCGTTCATTCCAACCCGAGGTGCTGCCATGTCTGGTTCCGCCCTTAAATCTGCCGCCGAACTCGCACGCGGAAATGGCGCGCGCTTTCCCAACGAGAGCACCGAATATCGTCGCGCCCGCGAACAATTGCTGGCGGAGGAGATCGAACTGCGCCGTCACATCGAGCGCGTCGCCGAGATGCGTCGCGCGCTGCCGCCGGGCGGCGCCGTGACGAAGAACTATGCGTTCGAAGGCGAGGGCGGCAAGGCGACCTTGTCCGATCTGTTCGGCAACAAGCAGACGCTCGTGATCTACAGCTACATGTTTGGCCCGCAGCGCGAGCAGCCGTGTCCGATGTGCACCTCCTTCATGAGTACCTGGGAAGCCAAGCTGCCCGATGTCGAGCAGCGCATCTCATTCGTGTTCGTTGCGCGCTCGTCGATCGCGCGATTGATCGAAGCGAAGAGGGCGCGCGGCTGGACGCGACACCGGATCTATTCGGATGCGTCGGGCGATTACACGCGCGATTATGTCAGCGCCGCGGATGCGGATGCACCCGGCTACAACGTGTTCACACGTCGGGACGGCAGCATTCGTCATTTCTGGTCCAGCGAAATGGGACCATCGACCGCTGACCGCGGACAGGACCCGCGCGGCGCGCCTGATATCGATCCGCTGTGGACCATTCTGGACACGACGCCGGAAGGGCGCGGCAAGGACTGGTATCCGCGACTGATCTATTAGCACCCGCGACGCGCGGACGTTGTGAGTGCTATTTACAAACCTGGAAATTGATGTATGTGATCGCGCGCTTCCGCGATCCATGGAAACACGATGCTTCGTATAGACACCAACCCGTCAAATTATGCAGGCCAGCCGGTCGTCCGGCGCGGTCGTGCTTTGGCGTGCGTCCTTGGCGTGTATTCGATTTCTGAGTCGTACACCCAAGCAAGACTAACAGCGTAACGCGGCAGCGGGTCTTCCTCTGCCGTCGAGGCAGGGAATGATCCGCGGTAAGCCATTCGTGGCAAGCTCGAGCTTGTAATTCCTCCCTGCCTGCAAACCCAACTGTCCCATGTCGCGACTGACATGGGACACTCCGGGGTCCGGAACGGACGTCGGCGTAAAGTATTGCAGTGAAGGAGTGTGAGATGCGATCCGATCCCTACCAGGAGCGCGCCCGAGCTCTGGCCGTCGAGGCCGGGCTCGACCCCGATGCCAAGATCGATCGGCCCGGCCAGCGGCCCATGCCGACGTGGTGCCTGTTCCGCGATGCCGCGCGCAAGGAAAAGCTTGCGCGGGATGCGGAGGCCGTTGCTTCCGATATCGCGCTCAGGCCGCAAGCCGCGCAATACCAGAACAGCCCGCTCAAGATCTTCGGCAAGCATGACGATGCCACGATCGCGCAGATGCGCAATTGCATGTCGGTCGGCAACGCGGTCGCCGGCGTGATTTGCGCGGACGGCCATCTCGGTTATGCGCAGCCGGTCGGCGGCGTGATCGCCTATGAGAAGCAGATCAGCATCTCCGGCGTCGGCTTCGACATCGGCTGCGGCAACATGGCCGTGCGCCTCGATACGCCGTTCAGCCAGATCGAGAGCAATGTCGGCACGATCATCAAGGACGTGCACAATGTGATCTCGTTCGGTGTCGGACGCACCAACGACGAGCGCGTCGAGCATGAGCTGTTCGACGACGCCGACGCGTGGCGGGAATCCGACATGGGTGCTTACCGGCAGAAGGCGGTGTCGCAGCTCGGCACCGTCGGATCTGGCAATCACTATGTCGACCTGTTGCGCGACGAGGAGGGCTTTGTCTGGATCGGCGTGCACTTCGGCAGCCGCGGCCTCGGGCACACCAGCGCGACCCGCTACCTCAAGGCCGCGGGTGGCAAGGACGGCATGAACGTGCCGCCCGCCGTGATCGACGAGGACAGCGAGATCGGACGGCGCTACATTGCGGCGATGCAGCTCGCCGGGCGCTACTCCTATGCCGGCCGTGAATGGGTGGTCGAGCGCGTGCGCAGGATCATCGGCGGCGAGGTCACCGACATGGTTCACAACCACCACAACTACGCGTGGCGGGAGAACCATGGCGGCAAGGATCTGTGGGTGGTGCGTAAGGGCGCTACGCCTGCATTTCCCGGCCAGCGTGGCTTCATCGGCGGATCAATGGGGGACGATGCTGTCATCGTCGAGGGCGTCGACAGCGAGGAGGCGAAGGCTTCGCTCTATTCGACGGTGCACGGCGCAGGCCGTCTGTTCGGCCGCAAGGAGGCCAAGCGGCGATTCACGCGCACCGAGATGGACGGCTGGCTGCAATCGCGTGGCGTGACGCTGATCGGCGCGGACCTCGACGAAAGCCCGATGGCCTACCGCCGGCTGCCGGAGGTGATCGCCGAACATTCCGGCTCGGTCAGGGTGCAGCACACGCTGCGTCCGTTCGCCGTGGCGATGGCCGGCGAGAACGAGTTCGACCCGTTCAAGGATTAATGCCTCAACTTGGCCCGATATGGGACATCCGGTGGGCAGAAACGCCGGATGTCCATGATTGTGGCGGAATCCCCGCATCATTCCGGAGGCTATTTCCCCAATAGTTCCATGCATTTGCGGATTGCCTTAGATCTGCCCGGGTTTAATCCGGATTTAACTAAAAGTCGCCTTAATGACGCTCTGTGCCTCTGCGAGATGCTGCCGGGGACCTATCCGGACGCGGCATCAAACGGGGGACTTGGTGGAAGTGTTGTTCTGGGCGTTGTGTGAATGAGTAAGCGTAAGCGTGCGTTCGGTCCTGCGGCCCGTAGCCGCAGGAAATCCTCCCGCAAAGGCATTTCCCAATATTTTCTCGGCGGTGTCGCGGTCGCAGGCCTCGTGCTGGGCTGCGCTTGGACCGTTTACACCAATGTGATCGGCGCCAGCGTCTATCCATCCGTGAACAGCGCCGCCTTCGAGGCGCCCGCCGTCAACAATTCGACCACGATCGCCGCCCGCCCGGTGCAGCCCGCCTTCAACGAAATCTTCGCATCGCTCGAGCAGCGCCCGCTGGTGATGCCTGCGCCGGAGAACGTCGCGTCGTCGCTGATGTTCAGCGAAAGATTCGCGGCCGCGGCGGCGCAGGGCGCGCCTTCGAGAGCTGGCGAGGCCAGGCCCGTCGAAACAACGAAACTGGCGGAGGCTTCGCCGCCGGCTGAATCGCCGAAGGCCGTTGAGACGCCCAAGCGCGCGGAAACGCCGAAGCCAAAGGTTGCGGCCCCGGCGACCCAGCTTGCGCTCAATGTCCCGGCCCCGGCGCCGCAGGAGCCCGCGAAAGCATCCGGCAACTCCATCCGCGACATGGCGCAGCGTGCCAAGGCGGCTGTCATGTCGATCGGCGCGACGGACAGGTCGAACATGGTCGAGAAGCTGTGGGGCAAGCAGCCGTCGAACTCGCTATTGGCCTATGCTTCCGCCGACGCCAACGTCACCGGCAGCATCATCGATACGCGAAGCCAGAATCCGATGCTCGGTGGTTCGCCGCCCTATGATCGTCAGACCGCGGTCTACGATATCGCCGCCAAGACCGTGTATCTGCCCGATGGCACCAGGCTTGAGGCACATTCCGGCCTCGGCTCCAAGATGGACGACGTTCGCTACTCGCATGTGCGCATGCAGGGCGTGACGCCACCGCACATCTACGAACTGAAGCCGCGCGAAGCGCTGTTTCACGGCGTGCCAGCGCTGCGGCTGACGCCGATCGGTGGTCAGGACAAGATCTTCAACCGCGATGGATTGCTCGCCCACAGCTACATGCTCGGGCCGAGCGGACAATCCAACGGCTGCGTCTCGTTCAAGGATTACTACGCCTTCCTCGATGCCTACAAGAATAAGGGCATCCGCCGTCTCGCGGTGCTGGCGAAGGTTCAGTAGGGCCGTAACCGCCTCGGAAGGTGGCGTACTTGGTACGCGGCCGCAAACTCTTTCCACGTCATTGCGAGCGAAGCGAAGCAATCCACCCCTCCGCACGGGGATAGATGGATTGGCCCGTCGCTTCGCTCCTCGCAATGACGGCGGAGGGAGGTGCTGCGCGCTATGATCGCCCTGCTACAGTCGACCTCGGCGACGAAAAATTCCTGCGTGGGGGCTTGCAATCCCTGGATGCTTGCTTTATTTCCGCGCTCCTTCGCTTTGGCCATGGGTTCGGGCTCGTTGTGATCCCGACTGGCGCGGGCCGGTCTCCGGTTTCGTGTTCCGCCGAATGAAGACCGTGATTGTAGCTCATGGAGAGCATCGGGATAAAACCCGAAGGCATCGGTTCGATTCCGATCTGTCGCACAACAAAGGATAGCTCAGTTTGGTAGAGCAGATGACTATGAATCATCCTGTCGCGGGTTCGAATCCTGCTCCAGCGCTCCGTTTCAGCCTAAAAAGCTGATACCTCTGAAGGGGACCGGACGCGCGCTTCAGTCGCGGTCCGGCCGTCTTGCCGAAAGGCTTTTCGTCCGAACTCAGACACTGTGAGACCGGCTTTGCGCCGCGGTGGATACCGCTTGCGCTGATGCCGGGTGGCTACGTGCGAACGCTCGACTTGCGTCGAGCGATCGCACGCGTGCGCCCGTCGTCGCGCAGGCTCAAACCCGGCCCGCCGATTTTTCAGGAAGCGTCGTCCGCGTCCTCACGTCCTTTGCAAAACGAAACCCGCTTTCCGACCCCGCGAGGGCCGGAGGGCAAACCATGGAGGCGTGCCATGACCTGGCATTTGCTGATGAAGACGCTGACGGTGAAGGATGGCGAGCGCGCCTTGCTGACGCGCAACGGCAGGCTCGAGCGCGTGCTCGAACCCGGTCGTCACCGGCTGATCGATCTGCGGCGTCAGTTGATGGCGGAGATCTTCAACGTCGTTCGCACCGAATTTCCCGCGGAGCGCTACGCGGTGCTGAAGGCCGCGCGGCCTGATCTCGCGGCGGAATTGTTCGAGGCGGTGGAGACGAAGGCGAACGAGATCGCCATCGTCAGCCTCGACGGCCGTCCCGTGCACCTGATGACGCCCTGGCAGGCGCGCGTCTACTGGAAGGTCGCAACCTCAATCGATGTCGAGCGCATCGATGTGGCCAGCGATCCCCGCGTGACCGCGCGTCACCTGGCGATGATCGAGCGCAACCGTCCCACCATCGTGACGGAAGCGGTGGTCGAGAACCACGAGGCCGGTCTGCTCTACGTCGAGGGCCGGCTGGTGGAGCGGCTCGCGCCCGGCCGGCACGCGTTCTGGATCGCCGGCCGCAAGATCGAGGTGAAGCGCCTCGATCTGCGTCCCCAGGCGGTCGAGATCACCGCGCAGGAAATGCTGACGAAGGATCGCATCGCCCTGCGTGTGACCTTGACGGCATTCCGCCGGATCGTCGACCCCGAGCGCGTGGTCGCGGCCGTGCCCGACGTGGATGCGTGGCTGTACCGCCTGGTGCAGTTCGCGATCCGCGAGGCGGTGGCAGGCCGCACGCTCGACGAGGTGCTCTCGGCGAAGGCTGCGCTGGACGCGGAGCTGCGGGACTATGTCCGCGACCGTGTCGTGGACAGCGGTGTCGAGGTCACGGAGCTCGGTGTGAAGGATGTGATCCTGCCCGGCGAGATCCGTGAACTCGTCAACAAGGTCGTGGAGGCGGAGCGGGTCGCGAAGGCGAACCTGATCCGCCGGCAGGAAGAGACCGCGGCAACGCGCTCGCTCCTGAACACCGCCCGGTTGATGGAGGAGAACCCTCTGCTGCTGCGGCTCAAGGAGCTGGAGTCGCTGGAGCGGCTCGTTGAGAAGGTCGGCCGGATCGACCTGCATGCAGGCGACGGGCAGGGCCTCGACGCGCTGCTGAGCAAGCTGGTCCGCATCAAGTCCACGGAGAACGCGTAAGAAGAAGGGTCGCCCATGGGCGGCCCTTCACTGAATGAACGGAATGCGACAAGGAACGATAAGTTCGTCGGGGCCAAAACATGAGGGTATCTCAGACCATTGACGGCAACACCCTGATCGCCTGGGGCTTTCGACCCGGGCGCTGGTTCAAGGATGCCTTGGAGACCGCCAGCATCATGCGTGCCGGCGGCGCGGATGACGATGCGATCTTTGTCGCGCTGCAGGCCATGCAGCCGATCGAAACACTGATGCGGACCAACGGCCTCCAATTCTCGATGCTGATCGATGCCGAGAACGAGTTGGAACGTGACAACATCGCAGCGGTGGCCCAGCACATGGATGCGTTGATGCGAGTCCCGACGATCGTGGCCGGCGCCGTGATGCCCGATGCCTGCCCGTCGGGCACGGCGATCGGCACGATCCCGGTCGGCGGAGTCGTGGCATGTGACGATGCGATCCATCCTGGATTCCATTCGTCGGACATTTGCTGCTCGGTCGCCATTACCGTGTTTGCTCGCAAGGATGATCCCAAGCGCATTCTTGATGCCGTTCAGGATGTCACCCATTTCGGTCCGGGGGGCCGAGACGGCATTCACATGCCGCCCGACGAGATTATGTCGAAGTTTGCCGGCAATCCGTTCTTGAGGGGACTCGAGAGGTTCGCGATCGGTCACTACGCCACGCAAGGCGACGGCAATCACTTTGCCTATGTCGGTCACCTCAAATCGACGGGTCATGCCGCATTGGTGACGCACCATGGCTCTCGCGGCCTTGGTGCCCAGGTTTACAAGCGCGGAATGGCTATCGCCAGAAAGCACACGGCGATTCACGCGCCGAAGACCCCCGACCACAGTGCTTGGATCAAGGCGTCAAGCGATGACGGCCGTGCGTATTGGGAAGCTTTGCAGATCGTGCGACTCTGGACCAAGGCCAACCACCATGCGATCCACGACCTTACCGCCACGAAGATCGGAAATGGTGTCGCCGATCGCTTCTGGAACGAACACAACTTCGTCTTCAGAAAGACAGATGGCCTGTTCTATCACGGCAAGAGCGCTACCCCGAACTGGGCCGGTTTCTCGGATGATGATGACGGGCGCACCATCGTTCCGCTCAACATGGCCGAGCCGGTCCTGCTTCTGAAGCACAAGGACAACAAGGACGCACTTGGCTTCGCTCCGCACGGCGCCGGGCGCAACGTCGGACGCAAGGCTTTCCTGCGCGAGAACAAGCCTCGGCTGCCGACCGGCATCGATGCCCGCTTCTACTGCGGTAAGCCCGACCTGTCGGAACTGCCGGAGGCTTATAAGAACGCCGCATCGGTACGATCGCAGATCACGAAATACGGCCTCGGCGAGGTGATCGATGAGGTGATCCCGTACGGCTCGATCATGGCCGGCGATTGGGAAGCCGATGCGCCATGGCGGAAGGCCAGATGAGCGTCTGCGGTCCAGCATCGCTGGCGCCGTAAAACTGTTGCAGAAAAAGGACTGATCACCCCGCAAGACCGACATTGTCCGGAAATGGAACTTTGCTCACTGTTACCCTGCTACCCGTATTGTTACCGTATTACCCATGCGTATTTTGCGGTTGCGTCCGCCGGCCCATTTGCATCTAACTTCTTAAGGTCGCTGCGAGCAGACGGTCCGCCTTGCGGCCGCATGTTTGGAGTTTGTTACTTTGAGTGATGGTGTTGTTGTGAGTACGCGTTGAGAGAGCAGCTTTAGTCTATGTTGAAACGGCCGTTTCGCGACACTCCAAGTGCGGGGTTCTCCGGAGTGAAACCTGGCGACGCCATGAGCAATCGCCTTCTTGCAGCATTGCCTGCACCGGATCTCCATCTGCTGGAACCCGAACTGGAGATGATCGCGCTCGATCAGGACGCGGTCATTTCGCGGGCGGGTGACGATATTGAATACGTTGTCTTTCCTCATAGCGGCGCTATCGCGTTGATGATCGACATGGCGGACGGACACACGGTTGCTACCGCGGCAGTTGGGCGTGAGGGAGCTGTCGGCATGCTGTCGGTGCTCGGGCCATCACCTTCGACGACGACGGCTATCGTTCGTGCGGCCGGCACCGCCTCTCGGATTCCTGCATCGCGATTTTTCAGCGCTTTTAGCCGAAGCCCGGCGATCCGACGCATGGTTCAAACTCATGTCAGGGCGATGTTGGTACAGTTCCAGCTCGGTTTGGCCTGCAATGCGCTGCACCCGGTCGAAGCCCGCATGGCTCGCTGGCTGCTTCGCCTGCGCGACTGCGTCGACCATGATGCGCTCCCAATCACGCAGCATGCCCTCTCGCAAATGCTCGGCGTGCGACGTACGACCGTGACGCTCGTAATGCGTAACCTGCGAACGCGTGGAGCAATCAGGTCCGATCGACGAGGCCTGATTGAGATCGACCGGGCGCGGCTCGCGGCGGCAGCGTGCGAATGCCACAACGCCATGTGTCTCGAAGTCGAGGAAATCTTCGCGACGAATTCGACCGAATCCCGGATGGCGGCTCTGCCCGAGATCAAATCGCGCGATGCGATGTGAGCGCGTTTCGCGCGACCGTTTGAGCTACCACGTCGCGACTTGCCGCGAGCGCATTACAGGACGGCCCGTCAAGCAGCTGATGCAATCAGGTTTTCGGCCGCCGATCACGTTCAGGCGCCGACCCGGATGCTGCCTCGAGCCTCGCAATTTCCCGCAACACCTTCGCCGTCTGGAGCAGCTCCTTGCGCTCGGGACCCGGCTTCAGCCGCCGTGCTTCATCAAGAATGTCCTTGGCCTGCAGCAGCCAGGTGGATGTTTCATTTGAGATCTGCATCCGTGGCATGGCGTCCCCTCTATCGCGATCGTTACCCGATCCTTGTCAGCGATTACGCCGGGGCGCCCGCGCGGCGATGCCGCACCCGGATGCTCGGCTCGTCGACCCAGGCTTCGCGGGCAAACCACGGATGATCGGTGTGACAGATCACGCAACGCGTACGCGAAAAAAATACCGGGCGACGGCCGAAGCTTTCGCGATCGGTCTTGATGCCGGTGGGAATAGCCAATCCGGTTTGCGGACATTTGACCATAACCATACCCATGTCGCTCTCCCCTGCGATTGTCTTGATCGTTTGGTGCAAAAGCACCGGCCGGTTGGAATGCGCCCTGTTATCGGTGCGGGTTACTTGGGGGGCATCGCGCACCTTGTTTGGTCGAGCACGGGCAGTGGGGACTGCATGCTCGCCGGGCTCGTTTCCAACCGGCCGGATCTCCTCCAAATTCCTTGGGCGTGAACTGAGCGGGCCTTGTTAGCCTGCCTGGTGGAATACCTTGGTGAAGTGCTTCCTGATCGGCTCACCGGTTTCGGTCGCAAGCTTCTGGGCAAGGATCCACAATTCCTTGTTCTGGTCGGAAGCGGCGTCGAATGCCTTGCGCGTTTGCGCCGCGGACAACGTGAAAACGTCGGTCGCCGACTTGCTGCCGCAGAGATGGATCAGGAAGTCGAGCGCAGAGGCGGCATTGGCGTTTGAGATTTCAAACACCTTCAGCCCGTAGTCGGTCGCGCCTCTCGCATTGCTGGAATAGCTCTCGCGCAGCGCTTCCGTCATTTGCTCCGAAGCGGCCTTGATCTTCTCGAAGCCTTCTCGTGCGCGGGCCACGACCTGGTCGTTGGCTCCGATGCCAGGCAAGGCGATCTTCGAGAAATCCGGCAGCGGCGTCCCGAAGACATTGGTTCCATTTGGTGCCACTTTCATTTCGCTTTCACTCACGCAACATTACTCCTTCTCAAGCGAAAGCATTCTCCGCGACGCTCGTATGCGTCACGAGAGCTCACGCTCCGTGTTCGACCAGATTTTGGATGAGCTTTGATTTAGCCCCGACCCGATACAACTTTGCGTCAGGAGAAGCGGAACGTCGGTTCGAATTCCGACTCTCGCGAGAATTTTTTTTGAGAATTGTCAACCTAAACGATCGTATATTTACGGGAGGGTGTGCATAACAGGGATATCGCCGAGAGCGGGGAGCCTTTTATTCAGCGTGGCGTTGCACGCGACCCTTCACCTGCTGTGGCGGCTAGCCACGTTATTCGCCAAACAAAAACCCCGGCATCGCTGCCGGGGTTTTGCATTTTTCCTAACCGCTTTGGGTGACCGGACTTAGAAGTCCATGCCGCCCATGCCGCCGCCGGGGGGCATGCCGCCGCCGGCCGGAGCGTTCTTCTTCGGCAGTTCGGCGATCATGGCTTCGGTGGTGATCAGGAGAGCCGCGACCGAGGCCGCGTTCTGGATCGCCGCACGAACCACCTTGGTCGGGTCGATGATGCCCTTGGAGACCAGGTTGCCGTATTCGCCGTTCTGCGAGTCGAAGCCGTAGGAGTACTGCTCCTTCTCGAGGATCTTGCCGACGATGACGGACCCGTCTTCGCCCGCGTTGATCGCGATCTGGCGGGCCGGCGCGGAGAGCGCCTTGCGCACGATCTCGACGCCGGTCTTCTGGTCGTCGTTCTGGGTCCGGATGCGCTTGAGCTGCTCGGAGGCGCGGAGCAGGGCGACGCCGCCGCCCGGCACGATGCCTTCTTCAACCGCCGCGCGGGTCGCATGCATCGCGTCATCCACGCGATCCTTGCGCTCCTTCACCTCAACTTCGGTCGCGCCGCCGACGCGGATCACCGCGACGCCGCCCGCGAGCTTGGCCAGACGCTCCTGCAGCTTCTCACGGTCGTAGTCCGAGGTGGTTTCCTCGATCTGCGCCTTGATCTGCTGAACGCGGGCCTCGATGTCGGCCTTCTTGCCGGCGCCGTTGACGATCGTGGTGTTTTCCTTGTCGATCATCACCTTCTTGGCGCGGCCGAGCATCTGCAGCGTAACGTTCTCGAGCTTGATGCCGAGATCTTCCGAGATCGCCTGACCGCCGGTCAGAACCGCGATGTCCTGCAGCATGGCCTTGCGGCGATCGCCGAAGCCCGGAGCCTTTACGGCCGCGACCTTCAGACCGCCACGCAGGCGGTTGACGACGAGGGTGGCGAGAGCTTCGCCTTCGACGTCTTCCGCGACGATGACCAGCGGCTTGCCGGTCTGCACCACGGCTTCGAGCAGCGGCAGCAGCTCGTTCAGCGAGGAGAGCTTCTTCTCGTTGATCAGGATGTAGGCGTCGTCCATTTCAACGCGCATTTTGTCGGCGTTGGTGACGAAGTAGGGCGAGATGTAGCCGCGGTCGAACTGCATGCCCTCGACGACGTCGAGTTCGGTGTCGAGCGACTTGGCTTCCTCGACGGTGATGACGCCTTCGTTGCCGACCTTGGCCATCGCCTTGGCGAGGAAGTCGCCGATTTCCTTGTCGCCGTTGGCGGAGATGGTGCCGACCTGGGCGATTTCCTCGTTCGAGGTGACCTTCTTGGAGTTCTTGGCGAGGTCGGCGACCACGGCTTCAACAGCCAGATCGATACCGCGCTTCAGGTCCATCGGGTTCATGCCGGCGGCAACCGACTTGGCGCCTTCACGGACGATCGCAGCCGCCAGAACGGTCGCGGTGGTGGTGCCGTCGCCGGCAGCGTCCGCCGACTTCGAAGCGACTTCGCGCACCATCTGCGCGCCCATGTTCTCGAACTTGTCGTCGAGCTCGATCTCCTTGGCGACGGTGACGCCGTCCTTGGTGATGCGGGGAGCGCCGAACGACTTGTCGAGCACGACGTTGCGGCCCTTCGGACCGAGCGTGACTTTCACGGCGTTGGCGAGAATGTCGACGCCGCGCAGCATGCGGTCGCGGGCATCGACGCCGAATTTGACTTCTTTGGCTGACATATTTGGTTTCCCTGAGTTGATCTTTGTTTCTCACCCTGTCGGGGAGGCGCCTTGCGGGCGCTCCTCAGGGTGAGCGTGGCAGGCGAAGGGCTTAAGCGGCCTTCTTCTTGGAGGCGGGGACGTCGAGCACGCCCATGACGTCGGACTCCTTCATGATCAGGAGATCTTCACCGTCGATCTTGACCTCGGTGCCCGACCACTTGCCGAACAGGACGCGGTCGCCAACCTTGAGATCGATCGGGATCAGTTTGCCGGCCTCGTCACGGCCACCCGGGCCGACGGCGACGATTTCGCCCTGGGAAGGCTTTTCCTTGGCACTGTCCGGAATGATGATGCCGCCAGCGGTCTTCTCTTCGGCGTCGATGCGCTTGACCACGACGCGGTCGTGAAGCGGACGGAATTTCATGCAGTCCTCCTAAGTTTCTGAAGATGTTATCAGAATTGGAAATTTTGGCAGTCCGAGCCAGCGAGTGCTAACTCGGCTGCGACTGATTTAGGCCAGTCTTGTTCGGGGGACAAGGGTGTCTAGCAGAAAAATTGGCACTCAAATATGACGCCTGCCAATTTCATTAATCATGATTAATCGGGGCGCGGAATCCCGGGGCCCCGTTATTAGCAGATGCGGTAAGCTGCTGCTAACGCGTGAATTTTCAACAGTTCGTTAAACATTTAGACTTGTGATGGGTTGGTATCGTGCGTCACATTTCTCTCATGTGAGCGCATCTCCGCCGGGGTGGCTCGGTGTGTGGCCACCCACGTGAAATGCGCTTCCAGCAATGGAGGTTTGGCATGGTCTCGCGGGTTGGAGTTGCTTCCGACGACTTCCGGAAGCAGGTGCTGGGTTACGGGCTGACGACGGCGCAAATTCTGTACCGGATGCCGGATCACCCCTCATTGCTGCAGACCTATGTCTGGCAAAACTACGATCTGTTTCCGAAATTCCCCGCGCTCAAGGATTTCCTCGCCTTCTGGCAGGAAAAGCTTGATGGCCCGCTGTTTTCCGTCACGGTTGCGCATTCCAGGCTGATCAAGCCGGCCGAGCTGCGCGCGGTCGATGGCGTGTTCAGGCTGCATTGATTGAGGTGCCGCAGGGTGGGCAAAGGCGCTTGCGCCGTGCCCACCATCTGACACTCAGCTCGCGATGGTGGGCACGCTGCGCTTTGCCCATCCTACGAAATCCGATTTGTGTTAGCCTCCCGCCACAAACAAACAAAAGGGAGGCACCGATGGCCAAGAAGAAAGTCGCCTCACGCGCCGCGGCGCAGTCCGCCGTAAGGAAGAAATGGTCAGGCCACAAGACGGCGGCCAAGTCCTCGGCTCGCAAGACGATCAAGTCGAAGGCGAGGGGCGCGTCTGCCGCAAAGGCAAAGCCAGTCAAGAAGGCGCGGCCGAAGCAAACCATCGCCATCAGCCATCACCGCGAAGAAGATTTCAAGGCTGACGGCCTGCGCACCTACGCAAAATACCGCGACCTCGGAATTGCGGACGCTACCCACGGTCTGGCGCAGGCGCATGTGATCCGCTTGCAGGGTCCTTGTAATCCGGCGGAAGTTTCAAAACTGCACTACCACGACGTCGAATTCCAGATGGTCTACGTGCTCAAGGGCTGGGTGAAGACCTACATGGAAGGCCAGGGCGAGACACTGATGCAAGCGGGCAGCGCCTGGACCCAGCCGCCGCGCATCAAGCATCTGATCATGGATTATTCCGACGACGTCGAACTGCTCGAGGTGATCTTGCCGGCGGAGTTCAAGACGGTGGAATTGGCGAGTTGATTCCGTAGCCCGGATGGAGCCAACGGGTCGCGCGAATGCGCGCCCGATGACAGGCTCCGCGAAATCCGGGAACGTTGCGAGTGGTTGAACACGTGTCCGGGATTGCGCTGCGCTCCATCCGGGCTACGGGCTGATGAGCCTACGTCAACACCCCCACCATCGCGCCCATCAGGCACGTCGTCAGCGTACCTGACACAATCGACTTCAAGCCCAGCGCGTTGATTTCCTCGCGACGCTCCGGGGCCATCGTCCCGAGGCCGCCGATCATGATGCCGAGGCTGGCGAAGTTGGCAAAGCCGCACATCGCATAGAGCATGACCAGCCGCGAGCGCGGATCTAGCGCATCTGCGCCGAGCTTCGACAGTTCGACATAGGCGATCAGTTCGTTGAGGATGGTCTTGATGCCCATCAGGCTTCCGGCCGTGACGGCTTGCGGCCAGGGCAGGCCCATCAGCCAGCACACCGGCGCCATCAGGTAGCCGAGCAGCCGCTGCAGCGAGATTTTGGCGCCGCCAATCTCGGGCAACAGCCCCAAAATCGCGTTGGCGAGATAGACCAGCGCCACCAGCACCAGCAGCATGGCGACGATGTTGAGCAACAGCTCGAGCCCGGCCGTGGTGCCCTTGACGATCGCATCCATGGTGCTTGAGACGTGCATATCAGGATCTTCCAATGATCCTCCGGTGCGCTTGTCCGACGTCTCCGGCACCATGATCAGACTGATCAGGATCGCGGCCGGCGCGCCGAGCACCGATGCAATGACAAAATGCGCCGCCGCATCCGGGATCAACGGCGCAAGGAACGTGGCGTAGAGCACCAGCACCGTGCCGGCGATACCGGCCATGCCGCCGGTCATCACCAGAAACAATTCGCTGCGGGTGAGCTGCGCCAGATAGGGGCGGATGAACAAAGGCGCCTCGACCATGCCGAGAAAGATATTCGCCGCGGCGGACAGCCCCACCGCACCGCCGACGCCGAGCGTGCGCTCCAATAGCCACGCCATACCGCGCACGACCGGCGGCAGCACCCGCCAGTAGAACAGAAGCGTCGTCAGAACGCTCATGACCAGCACGATCGGCAACGCCTGAAAGGCCAGGATGAAATCCGCGCCCGGCGCCTTGAGATCGAAGGGAAGGGCGCCGCCGCCTAGATAGCCGAACACGAAGGAAGTGCCGGCGCGGGTAGCCGCCGAGATCGTGTTGACGGCGTCGTTGATGGCGCCGAACGCCTTGGCCACCGGCGGCAGCTTGAGCAGTACCAGCGCGGTGACGATGGTGACGGCCAGGCCAACCGCGATTTGCCGGATCGAAACCGCGCGGCGGTTCTCGCTGAGCGACCATGCGATTGCCAGCAATGCCAGCACGCCAAACGCCGATTGCAGTTGCAGCATGAATCCCCCGAAACCCCGGCAGCGATTATGCCAGCGCCGCAGGGCCGCGCAATGCCGTGTTGCGGGGCTGCCCGTTGACATCTGCATCGCGCTCGGCCACCCCGTCTGCCCATGTCCTCGACGATGCCGGTGGGCGCCCGCGAACTGCTCAGGCACGCCCCGTTCCTTTATTTCCTGCTGTCCCGCAGCCTGTCGCGCTTCGCCAGCCAGATCGCGGCGGTCGCGATCGGCTGGCAGATCTACGATCTCACCGGCAGCGCCTTCCAGCTCGGCATGGTCGGGCTGGTGCAATTCCTGCCGACGGCGCTTTTGGTTTTCGTGGCCGGCCATGCCGCCGACCGGTTCGAGCGCAAGCGGGTGGTGCAGCTTTGCCAGCTCGCGGAAGCGGCGACCGCGCTGTTCCTGGCGGTCTCGACTTTTGCCGGATGGCTCAATGAGGTGCAGATCTTCATCGCCACCTTCGTGATCGGCATCGCCGGCGCCTTCGAGAGCCCGGCAACGGCGGCGCTGCTGCCGCTGATCGCGCCCAGAGGCTCGCTGCAGCGCGCGACCGCGATTTCCTCCGGCGCGGCCCAGGTCGCGACCATCACCGGCCCCGCGCTCGGCGGTCTCGCCTACGTCTTCGCGCCGAGCCTGCCGTATCTTGTCATCGTCATCTTCTGGCTGATGGGCGCAGTTCTCACCGGCTTCATCCGCGCAGAGAAGCAGGACGTTTCGAAAGAGGATACGACAGCGGATGATGTGTTTGCCGGCGTCCGCTTCATCCGCAACAATCCGGCGATCCTCGGCACCATCTCACTCGATCTGTTCGCCGTTCTGCTCGGGGGCGTAACGGCGCTGCTGCCGATCTATGCCCGCGACATCCTGCAGACCGGCCCGCTTGGCCTCGGCGTCCTGCGCGCCGCGCCCGCGGTCGGTGCGCTCCTGATGACCGCCTATCTCGCGCGTCACACCATCAATCGCCATGTGGGATTGCGGATGTTCCAGGCCGTGATCGCGTTCGGCGCGGCGACGGTGGTGTTTGCGCTGTCGCAATGGATGTGGCTGTCGGTACTGGCGCTGGCGATGCTGGGCGCCGCCGACACGATCAGCGTGGTGATCCGCTTCTCGCTGGTGCAGCTCGCAACGCCCGACGAGATGCGCGGCCGGGTCGGCGCGGTGAACTTTCTCTTCATTAACGCCTCCAACCAGCTCGGCCAGTTCGAGAGCGGCGTCACCGCGGCGCTGTTCGGCACCGTGCCGGCCGCCGTGCTCGGCGGCGTCGGCACCATCGCGATCGCGCTGCTCTGGATGAAGCTGTTCCCGGCGCTGCGGAAGGTGGAGAGGCTGGAGTAGGGCGCTCGCGTCCCTCAGTCGTCATTGCGAGCGAAGCGAAGCAATCCATTGCGCCACCACGTGCGGAGGCGTGGATTGCTTCGTCGCTTCAGCGCAAAATTGCTTTCTCCTCGCAACGACGGCTGTGGAATCAGCCCCGTCCCACGAACGGCATCTTGGTCGCCATGACAGTCATGAACAGCACGTTGGCATCGAGCGGCAGGCCCGCCATGTAGGCCACCGCATCGCCGACCGCCTTCGCGTCCATGCGCGGTTCGTGCTTCATCGTGCCGTCGGGCTGCATCACGCCGGGGCCGGCGACCATGCGGTCGGTCATCGGCGTTGCGGCATTGCCGATGTCGACCTGGCCGACCGCGATATCATACATGCGGCCGTCGAGATTGCTCGCCTTGGTCAGGCCGGTGATCGCGTGCTTGGTCGACGTATAGGCGGCGGAGAACGGCCGCGGCGCATGCGCCGAGATCGAGCCGTTGTTGATGATGCGGCCGCCGCGCGGGTTCTGGTCCTTCATGATGCGGAAGGCGTGCTGGGTGCACAGGAAGGGGCCGGTGAGATTAGTGTTCACCACCGCCTGCCACTGCTCCAGGCTGAGGTCCTCGAAATTGACCGGCGGCGCGCCCATGCCGGCATTGTTGAAGAGCACGTCGAGTCGGCCATAGGTGTCCTTCACCTTGGCGAACAGCGCCGCGATCGAATCCGGCTTGGTCATATCGGCGGAAACGCACATGCTCTTGCCGACATTGTCGCCGAGCTTCTTGGTTTCCTCCAGCATCTCCATGCGGCGCCCGGCCAGCACCACGGTGTAGCCAGCGTTCATCAGCGCCAGCGATGCCGCGCGTCCGACGCCGGTGCCTGCACCGGTAACGAGCGCGATCTTGTTGGTTGTGTCGGCCATGTTTTTCCTCGCCTTTACTTCTTTGCTTCTGTTTCGGATTTGTAGGGTGGTCTGGGAATATTCTGGTGTGCCGCGCGCAGCGCCGCCGACCAGCGGGAGCGCAGATCGTGGAAATAGGGCTCGCCCGCCTCGATGCGGTGGTTGAGATCGGCCTCGCAGGCATCCGTGCGCACCACCAGCACGTCGATCGGCAGGCCGACGCCAAGGTTGGAGCGCATGGTCGAATCCATCGAGATCAGGCCGGTCTTCAGCGCCTCATACAGTTCGACGTCGTAATGCATCGCGCGGTCGAGCACCGGCTTGCCGTATTTGTGCTCGCCGATCTGCAAATAGGGCGTGTCGGTGGTGCATTCGATGAAATTGCCGGCGGTATAGACCATGAACAGCCGCATCCGCGAGCCCTTGATCTGCCCGCCGAACAGGAAGGAGACGTCGAAGGAGACGTCTTCGGATCGCAGCGCCGGGCCTTCGGTGGCGTGGACCTGGCGGATCGCGCGCCCGATGCGCTGCGCCGCCTGGAACATGGTCGGCGCGTTCATCAGCGTCTCGACCTCGCCGGTGGTGGCGTCCTCGATGCCCTCGGTCAGGGTCGACAGCACCGACTGGCTGATCGCCAGATTACCGGCGCTGGCGATCGCCATGATGCGCTCGCCGGGCTTTGAGAAAATATGCAGCTTGCGGAAGGTCGAGACGTTGTCGAGGCCGGCATTGGTGCGGGTATCCGCGATCATGACGAGGCCGTCCCGCACCAGAATTCCGCAGCAATAGGTCATTCCGAGTCCTCGACGCGTCGTTTTTCGGCGGCCAAACTAGTAGCCAATTTCGAGGGGCCATCCAACCCCAATTCCCCGTGGCGCGGCATCCGCCGGGCGGGTAAAACCTCCAGGGCGAGGGTAGGGAACGCATGCGGAAATCAGCTCTGATCGGCCCGGTCGCGGCCATCTGCTTGCTGGGTAGCGCTGGCGCGCAGGCAGGTCCCTGGGAAGACGGCATGGTGGCCTACAACCGCGGCGACTATGTGCCGGCGATCCGGCTGTTCCGTCCGCTGGCGGAAGCGGGCAATCCGAAGGCGCAAACCCAGATCGGACGATGTACCGCAAGGGCGAGGGCATGACGCCAAGCCCGGCCCGCGCCTTCATGTGGTTCAGCGTCGCAGCCAAACGCGGCGACGCAAAGGCGAAGGCCGCTCTGCGCGAGGTTTCGAAGGCCATGACGCCCGCGGAGATGTCGCAGGCCGAGGCCATGGCGCAGGCCTGCGAGGCCTCGAACTACCGAAGCTGCGAGTATTGATTACTCCGGCCGCCTCCGGCAGTCTGGCTGTTCGACAAGAACAAAAAGATTGGGAGACCACCATGCGCGCCACGCGGTCGTTGCTCAAACCCGTCGCATCCATCGCGCTGCTTTGCATCGCATTGGCCGGCCCCGCCGCAGCGCAGAAAAAGGGCGACACGCTCCGGCTCTATCACAATGACAATCCGCCCTCGACTTCGCTGCATGAGGAGGCGACGATCGCCTCGGTGACGCCGTTCGCGGCGATCTTCAACAATCTCGTGGTGTTCGATCCCGCCAAGGTGCACGAGAGCATCGACACCGTCATTCCCGACCTCGCCGAAAGCTGGTCGTGGGATTCCACCAACACCAAGCTGACGTTCAAGCTCCGACAGGGCGTGAAATGGCACGACGGCCAGCCGTTCACGGCCAAGGACGTGCAATGCACCTGGCGGATGCTGATCGGGAAGGGCGGCGAGACTCAGGACTTCAAGCGCAATCCGCGCAAGGTGTGGTACACGAAGCTGCAGGACGTCACGGTCAACGGGGATCACGAGGCGACGTTCGAATTGAGCGAGCCGCAGCCCAGCTTGCCGGTGCTGCTCGCGAGCGCGTTTTCGCCGGTCTATCCCTGCCACGTGCCGCAGCAGGTCATGCGCACCAAGCCGGTCGGCACCGGGCCGTTCAAATTCGTCGAGTTCAAGCGCGGCGAGTCGGTTCGCCTGGTGCGCAATCCCGACTACTGGAAGAAGGACCGCCCGTATCTCGACGAGATCACGTTCCGGATGATCGACAGCCGCGCGACGCGGATGCTAGCCTTTGCCACCGGCGAGTACGACCTCACTTTTCCCTCCGACGTCAGCATTCCCCTGATGAAGGACGTGAAGGCGCGTGCGCCGCATGCGATCTGCGAGATGACGACGACGGGAACGCAGATCAATCTGATGGTCAACCGCGTCAATCCGCCGTTCGACAATCCGGATATCCGGAAAGCGATGTCGCTGGCGCTCGACCGCAAACCCTTCAACACCATCCTGATGGAAGGATTGGCGCGGATGGGCGGGGCGATGCTGGCCAAGCCCGAGGGCGAGTGGGGTATGCCGCCGGACATGGTGTCGTCGCTGACAGGCTATGGTCCCAACGCCGAGAAGAATATCGCCGAGGCGCAGGCGATCATGCAGAAGCTCGGCTATAGCGACGCAAAGCCGCTGCAGATCAAGATCCAGACCAGGAACCTGCCGACCTATCGCGATCCCGCCGTGATCCTGACCGACCAGCTCAAGAAGATCTACATCACGAGCGAACTCGACATTCTCGATACGCCACGTTGGTACGCGCGGCTCGCCAAGAAGGACTATACGATCGGGCTGAACGTGACCGGCGTCAGCGTCGACGATCCCGACGGCAACATCGTCGAGAATTACTCCTGCAAGTCGGAGCGCAACTACACCCAGTACTGCAACGCCGAGGTCGACCGGCTGCTGGCGGCGCAATCGAGCGAGCTCGACCGCGAAAAACGGAAGAAGATGGTCTGGGAGATCGAGCGGCTACTGGTCGAGGATGCGGCGCGGCCGATCATCCTGCACTCGTCGGCCGCCAATTGCTGGCAGCCTTACGTAAAGAACTTCCAGCCGCACGCCAACAGCCAGTACAACAATCTGCGGTTCGAGGATGTCTGGCTGGACAAGTGATGGCGATTCCGCCGTCATTGCGAGCGAAGCGAAGCAATCCATCTATCCCCGTGCTGAAGCGTGGATTGTTTCGCGGAGCCTGTCATCGGGCGCGCATTCGCGCGACCGTTGGCTCGCAATGACCGGGATAGGCCTGTAAATTAATCTTACGACTGCGACTGGCTCTGCCACTGTCCCGGTCGCCCGGCCTGTTCGACCTTGACCGCGACCGTCAACGTCTCTGTGCCGCCGCCATAGCGGGTGCCGCGCACCGGCGCGGCGCCGAGGTAATCGAGCCCGGTCGCGACGCGGGCATGGGCGTCGGTGGTGCAGATGCCGTTGGCGGCATCGAATCCGACCCAGCCCAGATCAGGTACATATGCCTCCGCCCAGGCATGGCCGGCCTGCTGGTGCACGGTGCCGTCGGAGCGCAGGAAATGCCCGGAGACGAAGCGCGCCGGCACGCCGCCGGAGCGCGCGCAGGCGATGAAGATGTGCGCATAGTCTTGGCAGACGCCGCGCTTGAGCGCGAAGGCTTCCGCCGCCGAGGTGCCCGAATTGGTCGGGTCTTCGTCGAAGATCATGTGCTCGTTGATCTGCACCATCAGCGCATGCAGGAAGCCGAGCACGTCGCCGTCGGACTCCGAACGCATCTCGCGGGCGAACGTCGCCATCGCCGGGTTGACTTCGGTCAGCGCGGTCGAGCGCAGGAATAGGCTCGGCGGAAAGCGCTCGTCGGTGCCGCGCAGCACGCCGCCGGTGTCGTGGGTCTCGATCAGCCCCTCGACCTGGATGGTGAGGTCGGCGATCGGACCATGCGTTAATACATGGGTGACGTTGCCGAACGCATCCTGATGCGTGTCGAGCCGGGAATCGGTCGAGACGTCGATCTGCCATTCGGCGACGTACTGCCCGTCATGGCTGCCGGGCGTCATGCGCAGGATCTGGATCACGCCCGAGGCCGGGGGCTCGTAGCGATAGCTCGTGGTATGGGCAATTCGCAGGCGCATTGGATATCTCTTCTTTCGCGCCGTCATTCCGGGGCGATGCGAAGCATCGAACCCGGAATCTCGAGATTCCGGGTCTGGCGCTTGCGCGCCATCCCGGAATGACAGTGCTTGGTTAGATCAAATACTGCCTGGTGATGATCTCACCCAGCCTTGAATTGTCCGCGATGAATTCCTGGATGAATTCATGCACGCCGTGCTGGAAGATATCGTCCATATGGCTGTGTTCAAGGCGGTTTCGCACCCCGCGGGCATGCCGCTGAGAGGCGCCCTGGCGGCCATAGGCGACGCCGATCTGGTCAAGATTGCGCACCAGATTGCTGTAGCAGCTCGCCAGCGAGCGCGGGAGCGTGTCGTTGAGGATCAGGAGGTCGGCGATCAGCCAGGGTTTCAGCGTCTCGCGATAGACCCAGTGATAGGCCGTCAGCGCCGACACCGAGCGCAGGATCGAGGTCCACTGGTAGTAATCCAGCGGTCCCCCGACATGTTCTTCCTCGGGCAGCAGTACGTGATACTTCACGTCGAGAATGCGGGCGGTGTTGTCAGCGCGCTCCAGATGTAGGCCGAGCCGCGAGAACCAGTAGGCGTCGTTGCGCAGCATGGTCCGGTAGGCCGAACCGTCGAACCGCAGTGAAGTCTCCTGCACGAAACGGAGAAACCGCGCCAGTTCCTCGCGGCTGGACGTGCCTTTGCCCCAGACTTCCTGCAATTCGATCCAGGCCGAATTGATGGTGTCCCACATCTCCGATGTCAGTGCGGTGCGGACCGAGCGCGAATTGAGCCGCGCTGCCTCGATGCAGTTCTTGATCGAGGAGGGATTGGCGGGCGAGAACGCCAGATACTCGACGACGTTCTGCTCGTTGGCCTCCTGATAGGTCTCGTAGAAGCTGGTGCTGACACCGGCGGTCAGGAGCGCCGATTCCCACTCATTGGTCTTGCCGATATAGGCGGCGGGCAGGGCGGTGACACGCAGCGTCGCGTCGATGGTGCGCGCGATATATTCGGCGCGTTCGACATAGCGGGCCAGCCAGTACAGGTTTTCGGCAGTGCGCGACAGCATACGTGAAATTCGCTCTCTATTCGTCCAATATCCAGGTGTCCTTGGTGCCGCCGCCCTGGCTCGAATTGACCACCAGCGAGCCTTCCTTCAGCGCCACCCGCGTCAACCCTCCGGGCACGATGGTGACGTGCTTGCTGCCGGTCAGCACGAATGGCCTGAGATCGACATGGCGCGGCGCGAGACCGGCCGCGGTGCAGGTCGGGCAGGTCGACAGCGCCAGTGTCGGCTGGGCGATAAAACCCTCGGGCTCACGCTTGAGCTTGTCGCGGAACGCCTCGATGGTCGCCTTGGTGGCGGCGGGGCCGATCAGCATGCCGTAGCCGCCGGAGCCGTGGACTTCCTTGACCACCAGCTCGCTCAAATTGTCGAGCACGTAGGCGAGGTCCTTCGGCTCGCGGCAGCGCCAGGTCGGCACATTCTTCAGGATCGGCTCCTCGCCGAGATAGAATTTCACAATCTCCGGCATGTAGGAATAGATCGCCTTGTCGTCGGCGATCCCGGTGCCGACCGCGTTCGCCAGCGTGACATTGCCGGCCGCATAGGCCGACATCAGGCCGGGCACGCCGAGCGCCGAGTCCGGGCGGAAGGTCAGGGGGTCGAGGAAATCGTCGTCGACGCGGCGGTAGATCACGTCGACGCGCTTCAGTCCCTCGGTGGTGCGCATGAACACCTCGTCGTTCTTGACGATGAGGTCGCGCCCTTCGACGAGCTCAATGCCGAGCTTGTCGGCAAGGAACGAGTGTTCGTAATAGGCGGAGTTATAGACGCCGGGCGTCATCAGCGCGACCGTCGGCTCCGCCGAGGCAGACAACGGCGCGACCGAGCGCAGCGCTGACAGCAGTTCGTCCGGATAGCGTTCGACCGGAGCGATGCGGTGGCGGGCAAACAGGTCTGGAAACAGCCGCATCATGATTTCGCGGTTTTCCAGCATGTAGGAGACGCCGGAGGGCGTGCGCGCATTGTCCTCCAGCACGATAAAATTGTCGGCGTCGGTCCGGACGATGTCGATGCCGGCGATGTGCACGTAGACGTCGTGCGGCACGCTCTGGCCGTTCATCTCGGGCCGGAAGACCGGGTTCTGGAAGATCAGGTCGTCGGGAATGAGGTTGGCGCGCAGGATGTCGCGGCCGTGATAGATGTCGCGCAGGAACATGTTGAGCGCGCGGACCCGCTGCTTCAGGCCCTTTTCCAGAACCGTCCATTCCTTGGCCGACATGATCCGGGGGATGACGTCGAAGGGGATCAGCCGTTCCTGGGCTTCGGCGTCGCCATAGACGGCGAAGGTGATGCCGATCCGGCGGAATAAGAGTTCCGCCTCCTGACGGCGATATTCCAGGGCGTCCGGAGGCGTCTCCTTCAGCCAGCGGGAGAGCTCCCGATAGGCCGGGCGCAGGTCGCCGCCGGGCCCGTTCATTTCATCAAAGGCAACTGCCATAGATCCTGACTATCTCTCGAAGCCATGCGGCACAGTGCATGACTTCACGGGATGGTAGCAAGGCTCGGGCCAGCGCGATATGCATTGGCTCGCGGCATTTCGTGTGGGCGGCCGGCCGCGCTGCCCTAAAAAAAGGCTGCCGGGTGCTTATTTCGGCAGCAAAGCCCCGTGACTTCAAAGCGTTGCTTGCGCAAAGTACGGGGACAGGTGAGGGGAAGTCATGAGCGAGATCGTCACGGCGGGTATTCTGGTCATTGGCGACGAGATCCTGTCCGGCCGGACCAAGGACAAGAACATCGGCTTCATCGCCGAATACCTGACCAATATCGGCATCGACCTCAAGGAGGTCCGCGTCGTCGCCGATGACGAGGCCGACATCATCGCCGCCATTGATGCACTGCGGAATCGCTACACCTATGTCTTCACCACCGGCGGCATCGGACCGACCCATGACGACATTACAGCCGACAGCGTCGCCAAGGCGTTCGGCGTCGGCATCGATCATCATCCGGAGGTCGTGGCGCGCTTTCGCGAGCGTTGGAGCGAGCAGGATCTGAACGAGGCCCGGCTGCGCATGGCCCGCGTGCCCGACGGCGCCGAACTGATCCAGAGCGCCACCATCCTCGCGCCCGGCTTCAAGCTCGGCAACGTCATCGTGATGGCCGGCATTCCCTCGATCATGCAGGCGATGATGGATATCGTCTCGCCCAAGCTGAAATCGGGCGTGCGGATGCTGTCGGACTCGGTTCGGGCCAACGCGCGGGAAGGCGATATCGGCGGGCCGCTGCGGGACATCGCCAATGCCCATCCCGACACCATCATCGGCAGCTATCCGTTCATGGACGAGGACAAGAAGCCGAACACCAATCTTGTGGTCCGCTCCCGCGATCCCGAAAAGCTCAACGCCGCGATGACCGCGGTGAAGGAGATGCTGGCGGGATTGAACGTCCCGCGGTAGCGACGCGAGTGATCCGGTTTCGAAAGCTACGGAGAACAACAGTGACAAATCGTTCTGGAGCGCGCTCGTGACGGCGCCGCCGGAGAAAGCCTTTCCGGTTTCCTGGGACCAGTTTCACCGGGATTGCCGGGCGCTGACCTGGCGGCTCAACGAGGTCGGGCCGTTTCATGCCATCATCGCGATTACCCGCGGTGGGCTGGTGCCGGCGGCCATCGTGGCGCGCGAACTCGGCATTCGCATCATCGATACCGTCTGCATTGCCAGCTATGACCACACCAGGCAGGGCGACCTGCAGGCGCTCAAGGGCATTTCGGCCGACGTGGCAAAGCTCGGCGGCGGGACCGGAAAGGGCCTGTTGATCGTCGACGACCTCGTCGACACCGGCAAGACCGGACGGCTGGTGCGTTCGATGATGCCGGACGCGCATTTCGCGGCCGTCTATGCCAAGCCACAGGGCAAGCCACTGGTTGATACGTTCATTACCGAGGTGTCGCAGGATACCTGGATCCACTTTCCCTGGGATACCGCGCTGTCGTTCCAGCCGCCGATCCGTCCGTGACGGCAGGGATGTGATCTAGCCGTCATTGCGAGCGAAGCGAAGCAATCCATGCCGCCGCGGAAAGATGGATTGCTCGTCGCTTCGCACCTCGCATTGACGGTGGCGGCAATAGGTTGAGCCTTTCATGCCCCTGCAAAACCGCGTCACACCCACGGGCGACATCATCGCCACCCCGCACCGCGGCCTGTTCACCGGCAATCGCGGCATCATCCACGATCCCGCGACAAAGACGTTATTGAAAAAACGCTGGTCGAGCCCCGCCTGGATTACCTGCCTCTGCGAGTTCAGGGGCTGGCGGCGGCCGGTGATGGGCCGGCGGAGCTGGACCGAGCTGTTCTTTCTCGACGAGGCGACGGCATTCGCCGCAGGCCATCGTCCATGCTTCTTCTGCCGCCGCGACGACGCCAACCGCTTCCGCGCGGCGTGGGAGGCGGGTAATGGCGTTTCGGATATTCGGGCGCGGGAGATGGACGCCGTGCTGCATCGGGATCGATTGGAGCGCGGCAAGAAGCGGCTGCACCCACTGCCCATGCCGCTAGAGAAGCTGCCAGACGGAGCGATGGTGCAGCAGGGGGCGGAGAGTTTTCTGATGGTGCAGGGCAGGGCGCTGCAATGGTCGATGGCGGGTTATAGCGGAATAGATGGCGCGATCGAGAGCGCGCTGTTGCTGACGCCGCCATCGACGCTCCGCGCGCTCAGTGCCGGATATCGCCCGGTGCTACATCCGAGCGCGAGTTAGTTAGAAGGCGATGCCGCTTGCGCGGTCCGCTCTCTCTCCCGCTTGCGGGAGAGGGAATGGAAGCATCACCCGAGCCGCTGCCTTGCCAGTTTCGCGCCCGCGCCCAGCGCCGCAAGCTTCGCTTCCGCGATATCCCGTCGCATCGGCGCCATGCCGCAATTGGTTGTCGCGACGATGTTGCTCAGCGGCACGAATTTCGAGACGGCCTCGATCACCTTGACGACATCCTCGGCGGTCTCGATCGTGTCGCTGGCGACGTCGATCACGCCGGCCTGGATTACCTTGCCGGGGAGCAGCGCCAGCAGATCCAGCGGCACCTTCGAATTGCGGCACTCGATCGCGACCTGCTGGATCGGGCTTTTGGCGATCGCCGGGAAAATATCCTCGTATTGCCGCCACTCGCTGCCGAGCGTCTGCTTCCAGTCGGTATTGGCCTTGATGCCGTAGCCGTAGCAGATATGGACGGCGGTGGTGCAGGTCAGGCCTTCGGCGGCGCGCTCGAGCGCCTTGATGCCCCAGTCGGAGACTTCGTCCATGAAGACGTTGAAGGCGGGCTCGTCGAATTGGATCACGTCGACGCCGTCGGCCTGCAGCGCCTTGGCCTCGTTGTTGAGCAGTTCGGCAAAGGCGAAGGCCATCTTGACCTTGTCGCCGTAATACCGGTCGGCGACGGTGTCGGCGATAGTCATCGGGCCGGGCAGGGTGAATTTCAGCTTGCGGGTGGTATGGGTGCGGGCGACGCGGGCCTCATCCGCATGGACGCGGCCCTTCAGCGTCAGCGGCGCTGTCACCTGCGGTACCATCGCCTTGTAGCGGTCTTTGCGGATGCCCATCTCGACCTTGTGGGCGAAATCGATGCCCTCGACCTTCTCCAGGAAGCCATGGACAAAATGCTGGCGCGCTTGCTCGCCCTCGGTGACGATATCGACGCCGGCATCCTCCTGCAGCTTCACCGCCAGTATGGTGGCGTCGCGCTTGGCGCGGGCGAGTTCGTCGCCTTTCGAGCGCCAGGGGGCCCACAGTGTGTTGGGCTCGGCCAGCCATTCCGGCTTCGGTAAAGAGCCTGCGATCGTGGTTGGAAACAGCATAGGGGCCTCCCGCTCAGTTCTGATTGAGCGCCTGTCTGCCATGTCTTAAGATAGAGGTACAGAACAACAAAAGTCGCCTTCACGGGGAATATCCCGCAATCGGCAGCCAGGGGAGCCATGATCGACCTGCATTACGCGCCAACGCCGAATGGCTGGAAAATCTCGATCATGCTTGAGGAACTCGGGCTTCCCTATCGGGTCATTCCGGTCAACATCCGCGCCGGCGACCAGTTCAGGCCGGAGTTTCTGGCGATCAGCCCGAATAACCGGATCCCGGCTATCGTGGACCACGAGCCCATCGACGGGCAGGGGCCGTTTTCGGTGTTCGAGACCGGCGCGATCCTGATCTATCTCGCCGACAAGACCGGGCGTTTTCTGCCCACGGAGACGCGGGCGCGGTCCCAGGTGATGCAATGGCTGATGTGGCAGATGAGTGGGCTGGGGCCCATGCTCGGCCAGCACGGCCATTTCGCGCTCTATGCGGCGGAGAAGATTCCGTACGCGATCGAGCGTTACCGCGACGAGGCGGCGCGGCTCTACCGCGTGCTCGATGTCCAACTCGGCAAGACCGGCGCCTACGTCGCCGGCGACTACTCGATCGCCGACATCGCCTGCTTTCCCTGGACCATGACCCACAAGGCGCAGGGCTTCACGCTCGACGACTACCCGAACGTCAAGCGCTGGTACGCGGAAGTGCGCGCACGGCCGCAGGTGCAGGCAGGGCTAGCGATCGGCAAGTTCGTGAAGGAGCCGTTCGACGAGGAGGCGCGACGGAATATGTTCGGAGCCCGCGCGAAGGAATTGGCGGGGAAAGGGTAGGCCGTCGCGACGCCGTCATTGCGAGCGAAGCGAAGCAATCCATGCAACCGCGCGGAAGGTATGGATTGCTTCGTCGCTTCGCTCCTCGCAATGACGGTGGACATAACAGTGATCTCAAATAACAAGGGAAATCCCATGCTCGAGTTCTTCTTCGACTGTTCCAGCCCCTGGACCTATCTCGCCTTTCACAACATCCAGCCGCTCGCCAAAGAGCTCGGCGTCGAGATCAATTGGCGGCCGATCCTGGTCGGCGGCATCTTCAACACCGTCAATCCGAGCGTCTACGCGCAGCGCGAGACGCCGGTGCCGTTGAAGGCGCGCTACATGAAGAAGGATCTCGCCGACTGGGCGCGTTCGGCGGGCCTTGCGATCAAGATGCCGCCGACGGTGTTTCCGGTGAATAGCGTCAAGGCGATGCGCGGCTGCATCTGGCTGGGCAACAAGGACATGGTGCCGTTCGCCACTGCCGTGTTCGAGACATATTGGGGCGCCGACAAGGACATCTCGCAGGACTCGGTGCTGACCGAAATCTGCAAGAAGGTGGGCGTGGATCATGCAAAATTCTTCGAGGGCATCGGCCAGCAGGCGATCAAGGATCAGCTCAAGGCCAACACGGACGAGGTGATGGCGCGCGGCGGCTTTGGCTCGCCGACGATCTTTGTCGACAAGACCGACATGTATTTCGGCAATGACCGGATGCCGCTGATCCGCGAAGCGCTGGAGCGCGTGAAAGCGCGGGCCGCCTGATGCCGAGGGCTGTCGTCTGCCGCGAGCTCGGTCCGCCCGAGAGCCTGCGTCTGGAAACCTTTGCCGCGGTGCCGCTGGAGCCCGGGCAGGCGCGCGTCGCCATTCGCGCCGCCGGGTTGAATTTCCCTGACGTTCTGATGGCCGCAGGCGAATATCAGCTCAAGCCGGCGCTGCCGTTCACGCCGGGCATGGAAGCCGCCGGCGATGTCGTCGAGGTCAACGCGGCGGAAGGTGTGGTGGTGGGTGACCGCGTGATCGTCAAGATGCGGCATGGCGCCTATTCCGATGAAGCCGTCGCCACGCCGTCGCAGCTCGTCAAACTGCCGTCGACGTTCGACTATGCCGAGGGCGCGACCTTTCTGGCCGGCCATGGCACGGCCTATCACGCGTTGATCGATCGCGGCCGGCTTCAGCCGGGCGAGGTGCTGCTGGTGCACGGTGCCGGCGGCGGCGTTGGGCTCGCCGCTGTCGAGATCGGCAAGATGTTAGGAGCCACCGTGATCGCGACGGCGTCAAGCGACGAGAAGCTCGAGATTGCGAAGGCGAGGGGCGCCGATCATCTGATCCGCTACGACCGCGAACCGTTCCGCGACGCCGTCAAGCGTCTCACCGACGGGCAGGGCGCCGACGTGGTGTTCGATCCCGTCGGCGGCGAGGTGTTCGAGAACTCGATGCGCTGCATTAACTGGGGCGCGCGGCTCTTGATCATCGGCTTCACCGGCGGCATCGGTCTTGCGAAGACCAATCTGTTGATGATCAAGGGCGCCAGCGTGCTTGGCGTCCGTGCCGGCGAAGCAGTGCGGAGAGATCCCATGCTCGGCGAAGTCAGGATCAAGGCGCTGACGGAATGGGCGGAGGCTGGAAAGGTCCGTCCCAACGTCTCGCACCGCCTGCCGCTGGAGGATTATGCGAAGGCGATGCGGCTATTGATCGATCGCAAGGCGATCGGGCGGGTGGCGCTGGTGATGTAGGGTGGGCAAAGGCGCACTTGCGCCGTGCCCACCATTTCCGCTGCGCAAAAAGATGGTGGGCACGCTTCGCTTTGCCCATCCTACGATTTGAATTTCCCGGCGCGCAAAAATGCAATCGTCTGCGTAATTGCAACGCTATGTCGCATCAGCCATGGATGCGCGGTGTGAACGACCATATGGTCCGCCATGCGGTCGAGCCTGGTATTCGCCACCGACACCCGCCCGTCATGCGGCTTCGGCAGAAATACGGATGCTACCGGATCGATCGAGCGGTCTCCGGCGATGATGCCGACGGGATAATCGACGGGTGGAAGCATCGCATCGTCCACCGCACTCCGCCGTGTGCCGAGTTGCTGTCCGGCCGGGCCGAAGAAGACGCGGAAGGGCTTTGACTCCTTCAGCCGGTCGGCGATCTCGCTGCCGCTGTTCGGCGTGCCGAGCATCACCACGCGGCCGAGCCGTTTCGGCCGGTGTCTGGCAATGTAGACCCGCGCCAGCAGCCCGCCCATGGAATGGCCGACGAAATGGACGGAGCCGTCGATGTCGTGAGCAAAACGCTGGATGGAGGGATGAATGTCCTCCGCAAGCGCTTCCAGCCCCTTCCGGCGGCTCGCGTAGTCCTGGTTGAGGGTGGCGAAACCAGCGCTTTCCAGCGCCGCCTGCATTTTTCGAAACGATCGCGCCGTCCTGCTGATGCCATGCAGCAGGACGACGCCGTCTTGCGTCG
The DNA here is from genome assembly GCF_009930815.1 of Bradyrhizobium sp. CCBAU 051011. NCBI lineage: Bacteria > Pseudomonadati > Pseudomonadota > Alphaproteobacteria > Hyphomicrobiales > Nitrobacteraceae > Bradyrhizobium > Bradyrhizobium sp. CCBAU 051011. Next base: position 5,949,308 of record NZ_CP022222.1, read on the forward strand.
CGTCGGCCGAAGCCGGCCGGTCGCTCACTTATACTCCCGCTCCTGCCACCACGGGAAATAGTCGGGCATGTCGCTCGATACCTTGTTCTTGAACTCGGCCGGCCGCTTTTCCAGGAACGACACCACGCCTTCTTTCACGTCCTCGGAGCGGCCGCGGGCGTAGATGCCGCGGCTGTCGACCTTGTGGGCTTCCATCGGATCGTCGGCGCCCATCATGCGCCACATCATCTGCCGGATCAGCGCCACCGACACCGGCGCGGTCTTGGCGGCGAATTCCTTGGCGAGCGCGCGGGCGGTCGGCAACAGATCGTCCGGCGGCACCACCTTGCTGACGAGACGGCCGGCCAGTGCCTCCTGTGCCGGAAAGACGCGTCCCGAGTAGCACCATTCCAGCGCCTGCGAGATGCCGACGATGCGGGGCAAGAACCAGCTCGATGCGGCCTCGGGGACGATGCCGCGCTGGGAGAACACGAAGCCGAAGCGCGCGGCTTCCGAGGCAATGCGGATGTCCATCGCGAGCTGCATGGTGACGCCGATGCCGACCGCCGGGCCATTGACCGCCGCGATAACAGGCTTCAGGCATTTGAAGATCCGCAGCGTCACCTGGCCGCCGCCGTCGCGTACCATGGGATCGCTGTAATCGACCGCGCCGCTGGCGAGCCGCTTCACCGGGCCACGCCGCGCATCGCGGTCGAACGTGTTGGCGCCGGAGGAAAGATCGGCGCCGGCGCAGAAGCCGCGGCCTGCGCCTGTTACGATGATGGCGCGGACATTGTCATCCTTGTCGGCGGCATCGAAGGCGTCGATCAGTTCCTGCTGCATCGTGCCGTTGAAGGCGTTGAGCTTGTCGGGCCGGTTCAGCGTGATCGTGAGAATCTGCTCCTCGACCTCGTACTTGATGGTCTCGTACGCCATGGGGTGTTTCCTTCCTTATCTTCTTGTTTGACTGCTCAACGCATCGTCTTGCCCGGGCAGAAGCGCGAAGCGCGTCGTCGCGCTAGACGTCCCGGGCATCCACGTCTTCTGTCCTTCGAGAGCGTAAAGACGTGGATGGCCACGACAAGCCCGGCCATGACGGAGGTATCCAGAAGCTACTTCTTCGGCGGCGTCGGCCACGGCTTCTGCGGGCCGCGCAGGCCTTCGAAAGCCTTGGCCATGCCGAGCACGCCGAGATCGTCGAACCGTCGGCCGATGATCTGGATGCCGATCGGAAAACCCTTGGCGTCGTAACCGCCATTGATCGAGAGCGCCGGGTTCTCCGCCATATTCCACGGCACGGTATAGGCAATGTGCTCGAACGGTTTATCCGGATCGTTCATCGGGGCGGCAAATTCGGCCGGGAAGTTTACCACCGGCGATACCGGCGAAATCACATAGTCGAGTTCGCAGAACAGCTTTGCAGCCGCGGCGCGGATCGCCATGGTGGCGTTGAAACCCCTGACGACGTCGACGCCGGAAAGCTTTGCGCCAGCTTCCGCCCATGTGTGGATATAGGGCAGCGTCTTGCCGCGCTCCTCGGGCGACAATTTTGACAGATCGTCCCACAACCGCGCCCGCCAGAAATTGTCGAGCCCGTCGAGTATCTCGCGGGTCAGGATGCCGCTAACCTCGCTGACGACGGCGCCGGCGGATTCCAACGCCTTGGCGGCGTTGACGACAACGTTTCGTACCTCGCCTTCCAGCGGTTGCCCGGCGCCGGCATCGAGCATCAGGCCGATCCGGACCTTGCGCGGGGACTTGTCGTGCGCCCGCCAGTTGATGGTGTCCGCGGGCAGGCTCATGCCGTCGCGGCGATCCGGCTTCGACAGTACGCACATCATCAGCGCCGCATCGTCGACCGTGCGGGTCATGGGGCCGGCGACCCGGCCGACATAGGGCGGATCGATAGGAACGCGCCCGAGGCTAGGCTTCAGCGCGACGAGGCCGCACCAGGACGCCGGCAGTCGCACCGAGCCGCCGATATCGGTGCCGAGATGCAGCGGGCCGTAACCGGCCGCGCCCGCGGCGCCTGCGCCGGAAGAGGAGCCGCCGGGATTTTTGCTGAGGTCCCAGGGATTGCGGGTGAGCGGATGGAAGCTGGAGAGCCCTGACGACAGCATGCCGTAATCGGGCATCGTCGTCTTGGCGAAGATGATCGCGCCGGCTTCGCGCAAGCGCGCGGCAGGTGGTGCATCCTTTTCCGCCGCCACCAGCGTCACGCTGGCTGATCCCAGCGGTATCGGCTGGCCCTTGGTGGCGATATTGTCCTTGATCGTCACCGGCACGCCGTCGAGCGTGCTGACCGGTTCGCCCTTCTGCCAGCGGTCGGTCGAAGCTTTCGCGACCGTGCGTGCGCCATCGGGATCGAACAGATAGAGCGCCTTGATGTGCGGCTCCCACGCCGCGACGTGCTCGATCACTTCTTCCAGCACTTCCGAGGGCGAGAACTGTTTTGCGCGATAGCCCGCGATCAGGTCGGTCGCGGAAAGGTCGTGCAGCGACGTGACTTCTTCTTCGGCGACGGTTCTATGCATGCTAACCTGCCGGGAGCCGGGTTTCGATGATGCGGGCGAACATGCTGGCGCCGATCGGCAGGATCTTGTCGTCGAGCACAAAGCCGGGATTGTGCACGGGCACCGAGCCGTCATGGCCGATCCAGAAATAGGCGCCGGGCACGACCTGCATCATGTCGGCGAAATCCTCGCTGCCCATCTTCGGGGCCGAGCGCGTCAACACGTTGGCCGGATCGACCACGGTCTTTGCCACGGCTTCGACCACCTTGGACTGTTCCTCCTCATTGACGAGCACGCTGAACGTATCGTTGATGTCGGCGGTGATTTCGCACTGGAAGGTTGCGGCAATGCCCGCACAGATCGCGCGCATGCGCTCGCGGATCAGCGCGCGCACGCCATCGTCGAACGCGCGCACCGTGCCGCCGAGCCTGGCCTCGCCGGGGATCACGTTGTTGGCGGAGCCGGCATGGATCTGCGTCACCGACAGCACCGCCGACTTCAACGGATCGACATTGCGGCTGACGATGGTCTGCAGCGCCTGCGCCAGCGTGGTCGCGATCACCACCGCGTCCTTGGAGCGCTCGGGCATCGCGCCATGGGCGCCATAGCCCTGGATGGTGATGTCGAAGAAGTCGGCGCCCGCCATCGCCGGTCCTGGCAGGATCGCGATCTCGCCGTGGTTCAGGTCCGGCGCGTTGTGCAGCCCATAGATCTCGTCGCAGGGAAACTTCTGGAACAGGCCGTCCTTGATCATGGCGCGGGCGCCGCCGAGCCCTTCCTCGGCGGGCTGGAAGATGAAATGCACGGTGCCGTCGAAATTCTTCGTCTCGGCCAGATAGCGCGCGGTGCCGAGCAGCATGGTGGTGTGGCCGTCATGGCCGCAGCCGTGAAAACGGCCGGGAATGGTCGAGCGCCATTTCAGGTTGGTATTTTCTTCCATCGGCAGCGCGTCCATGTCGGCGCGCAAGCCGATGCGCTTGCCGCCATTGCCCTTGCCCTTGAGGACGCCGATCACGCCGGTGCCGCCGAGGCCGCGATGCACTTCGATGCCCCAGCCCTTCAGCTTTTCGGCGACGATGCCCGAGGTGCGGACTTCCTCGAAGCCGATCTCGGGATGGGCATGCAGGTCCCGGCGGATGGCGGTGAGTTCGTCGGCAAAGCCTTCGATGCGTTCAATAGTAGGCATTGTCTGTTATCCCGTGGCTGAAGATTTTGAGCGTGACTGGGCGGATGGAGTGAAGGCAGCACCTTTCGGCTTGATGCGGATGCCCGGACGCAGGCGCGTCCAGGGCAGAGTGGCGGTATCTGCCGGCATCGCGCCGGGGGCGGCGCAGATCAGGAGCTTTTCGGCGATCGGCTCGAAATCGGCGCGGAAATGCACCGAGCTCTTGTTGACCAGGATTTTCTGTTCGGTCGGCTCGATGCCGACATAGCGGTACATCGATTGATCGGCGAGTTGCGCCTTGTAGGAACCGACGACCACTCTGATATCACCGATGCGCAGGCAAGCCGACGGTCCCATGTCCATGTCGCGGCCGCCGTAATAGGGACCGGATGCAACGAATTTCCCGTCCGACAGTTTCTCGACGACAAAAGTTTCCTTGTAGGGTGCGTCGCCCGGGATGCCGGACTTGCCGCCGAGATCGAGCGTGACCGTGGCGCCGACGCCGGCGGCATGCGCCGCCCTGGCCGACTCCGGGTCATAGATCACGCCGGTGGCACCAGACGCCTTGTTGCGCACCAGCGCGCGCAGCATGCCCGTGGTGTCGGAATCGCCGCCAGCGCCGGGGTTGTCCTGGGTGTCGGCGATGATGATCGGCCTGGTCGCCGATTTCGAAAGCTCCATGGCGAGGCGCACGCCGTCATCGGGCGAATAGATGCGGCCGTCGAAATCGTCCTCGTGGCTCTCGACCAGCGCGACGATGTTGTCGGCGGCGGCATCGGCATCGGCCTGCGTCCTGCCATAGGCGAACACGCTCGGGCCGCAATCCCTGAAATCCGCCGCCGGAAAGCCCGGCGCAAAGGACAGCGTCGGCACCGCTTCGGTTTCGAGCGCAGCGAGCTTTTCATAAATGCCCCTGGTCGGCTGGTCGTTGGTGCATTGCCAGGAGATCGGGATCAGGAACGGCAGTTGCCGGAACGCCTTTGCAAAGCGATGCTTCGTCTTCAGCAATAGCGCGAGGTGCCTTGCACAGGCGCGGCCGGTGTCGGCCATGTCGACATGGGGGTAGGTGCGATAGGCGATCAGCGCGTCGGCATGTGCGACCATCTCGGGCGAGACGTTGGCATGGAGGTCGAGGCTGGCGACCAGCGGCAGATCCGGGCCTATCACCTTGCGTACGCGGGCGAGGATTTCGCCTTCGCCATCGTCGTGCTGCTCGGTCACCATGGCGCCGTGCAGATCGAGATAGACGGCGTCGATCGGTCCGGCTTTGGCGATGCCGTCGACCATCTCCTTCATCACGCGTTCAAAGGCATCCGTCGTGACATGCGCCGAGGGGCTGGCGGCTGCGGAGATGGTAGGGACCAGTTCCCAGCCATTAGCTTCGGCCGTCTCGATGAAGCCGGCAAGGCCGACATTGATCTTGCGCATGACCTTCAGCACATCAGGCCCGTGCGCCATCGATGGCCAGCCGCCGCCATGAATGAAATCGGCATAGGTCGCCTTGGTCGGCGCGAACGTGTTGGTTTCGTGCAGGAAGCCGCCGACGGCGATACGGGTCATATGTCTCAGCCAGGTTTTTTCGGTGGGGGACGTTAAGCGGGAGATCGCGGCAAGCGCAAGCCGAGGAGCAATTCCGTTTTGCATGCCGCGTGGGCGTTAGTAATTGCCTCGCACAGCCACCAGCCCGTCATTGCGAGCAGAGCGAAGCAATCCATGCATCATCCACGCATGCGGAGGGATGGATTGCTTCTCGCTTGCTCCTCGGACGGGGAGGAGTCGTCGTTCATCCGCCAACAGTCCAAGCTTGCGGAAATAGGCGAAATCGCAGCCGGCATCGGCGGCGACCTGCCGCTCACGTCAGCGTCGCCAGCAAGCCCGCCATCAAACGGCCACGCTCGGCGAGGCTGTCGACTTCGATATGCTCGTTGAGCGTATGGGCATCGTTGCCGCGAACGCCGAGGCCGTCGAGGGTCGGAATGCCCATGGCGCCCGTAAAATTGCCGTCGGAGCCGCCGCCGGCGCTGCCATGCGGAAGCTCGACGCCCATTTGCCTCGCCACGCTGCGCGCGTGTTCATAAAGCGCCATCGTGCCGGCATCGGGTTCCCACACCGGCCGGGTCACACCGCGGGTGACCTTGAACGTGACATCATTACTGCTCCCGGAAAGCGCGAGCATCCGCTCGACGCCGCGATCGAGGTCGGCCTGCCGTTTGGCCATGCTGAGCGCCTCGCCGGTGCAGGTGGTGGCAACGCAATTGACCCATTGGCCGCCATGCACGACGCCGACCGAGAAAGTGCAATCTTCAGTCGTCATGCCGTCGATAGTGATAATCTGGCGTGCCATTTCGCGGATCGCGGAACGGCCGGCGGAGAGCGTGGCGCCGGCATGGCTCGGTTTGCCGATGGCTTCGAGATTGAAGCGGGCGATGGCATATCGCCCGGTGACCACGCCGTTGTTCGTGCGGCCAGGCTCCGGCACCAGCACATATTTGTTGCGCGCGGCTTCGGCCTCGATGATGTCGCGGGTCGATGGCGTACCGACCTCTTCATCCGGCGTAAACAGCACGGTGATTGGCAGCGGCGTCGTGAACGCGGCGCGGGCCAGTTGCCGGATCGCTTCGAGCGTGAGGTAGTTGCCACCCTTCATGTCGAATATGCCCGGGCCGTAGCATTTGTTGCCTTCGCGCCGCCACGCCAGCTTTTCCAGCGTGCCGACGGGATGGACGGTATCGAGATGGCCCGCGATCAGGATTCCAGGCTCGCCCTGCTTCGGGTGAGGGAAGCGCGCGCGAACGCAGCCGGCAAAGCCCTGCCGTCCGGCAATGCGCTCGATCGTCGCACCCATGATGGCCATTTCGCGCGCCGCAAGATCGAGCATGCGATCGACCGCACGCGCATCCCAGGTGGGGCTTTCGCATTCAACCCAGGCTCGCAAACCCTGCAGCATGGTCTCGGAATCAAAGGGAAGGTTGGCAGGATTCATGACGGGTCCTCCCGGTTGGGCCGGAATGTTTGGGTTCGGTGTGGACCCTTTACGAGAAGGAGCGGCGGCGAGTTTGTAAAGGGAAAACATGGCGCGTTCGGACCTTGCCGGTGCGGGGTAGGGGCAACGGTAAATCTGGCATCATTCTTGATTGTAGGTTTTTGAGGAGGCGTGTTGGCGGAGCTGAACCGGGGCTGCAATCCATCTGGCGGCGGGCGCAAGCCGGCCGCGAATGGACCTGTCCGGAGGGCTATCCTGATTTCTGCCTGAGCGCCGGCGTCACCAGTGTCGTCGGGTCAAAAGGGTGTTGTGAAGCTGAATATCGACCCTATAGTCCGGTCATAAACCGGGCAGGGGCCCGAACAATAGGCATTCGGGCGTCGAGACGACAACGGAGGTGAAGGAATGAACGCGTTCAGAAAAGCAATTCTTGCTGCGACTTGTGTTGGCAGCCTCGTGGCCATGGCGGCGCCGGCGCTTGCCCAGACCACGTTACGCGCCGTCATGCACTCGGATCTGAAGATCCTGGATCCGATCTGGACCACGGCCTACATCGTCCGCAACCACGGTTACATGATCTACGACACGCTGCTCGCCCAGGATGAAAAGGGCGAGATCAAGCCGCAGATGGTGGAGAAGTACGAAGCCTCGGCTGACAATAAGACCTATACCTTCACGCTTCGCGACGGCCTGTTGTGGCACGACGGCAAGCCGGTGACATCGGAAGACTGCATCGCCTCGATCAAGCGCTGGGCAGTCAAGGACTCGCTCGGTCAGAAGATGATGACCTTCGTCGACTCCATGGACGCGGTCGATGCTAAAACTTTCACCATCAAGCTGAAAGAACCGACCGGCCTCGTGTTGCTTGGCCTGTCAAAACCGTCGTCCAACGTGCCGTTCATGATGCCCAAACGCGTCGCCGACACGGACCCCAACAAGCAGATCGAGGATTTCACCGGATCCGGCCCCTTCGTCTTCGTCAAGGATGAGTGGAAACCGGGCGACAAGACCGTCTACGTCAAGTTCGACAAGTACAAGCCACGCGCCGAGCCCGCCTCGGGTCTTGCCGGCGGCAAGGTAGCCAAGGTGGATCGCGTCGAGTGGCGCGCCATTTCCGACGCGCAGCAGGCGGTCAACGCGCTGCAAAAGGGCGAGATCGACTACATCGAGCAGCCCAGCCACGATCTCCTGGGCACCTTGAAGAAGGATGCCAACATCTCAATCGTCGAGGTGCCGCAAATCAAGGCGCAGTACGTCTTCCGTCCGAACCACCTGCACAAGCCGTTCGACAACCCGAAGATCCGCCAGGCGCTGTGGTACGCCTTCAATCAGGAAGACTTCCTGATGGCGACCATCGGTGACGAGAACTATATCAAGGCGTGCAACGCGCTGTTCGTCTGCAACACGCAATTCGGCACCACCAAGGGGACGGACGGGCTTCTGACCTCCAATGCCAAGAAGGCGCAGGAGCTCCTGAAGGAGGCAGGCTACGATGGCACGCCTGTGCTGCTGATGCACTCCACCGACCTCAAGGTCCTGACCAACCTGGCGCCGGTAGCGAAGTCGCTGATGGAGAAGGCCGGCTTCAAGGTCGACATGCAGTCGATGGACTGGCAGACCCTTGTTGCGCGCCGCGCCAAGAAGGATCCACCGAGCGCCGGTGGCTGGAATGCCTTCCTGACGGCCTGGGTTGTGGCCGACGTGATGAACCCGGTCTCTGCCGCCTATGTGAATTCGGGGTGCGAAAAGGCTTCGTTCGGATGGCCCTGCGACGCAGAGATGGAGAAGCTGCGTGACGATTTCGCGCGCTCATCCGATCTGGCAAAGCAGAAAGAGATCGCGGAAGCCGTCCAGAAGCGCAATATCGAGATCACCGCCATGATCCCGGTCGGCGAGTATGTCCAGCCGATTGCCATTCGCAAGAACGTCAAGGGGCTCTTGATGGCGCCGGTCCCGGTGCATTGGAACATCGAAGTCACGAAGTGATGTGAAGGGCGCGGGCGGCTTCCCGCCGCCCGCTTCGTTTCGGGGATCGACCTATGTACGGTTACTTCTTTCGGCGATTGCTTGGCACGGTCCCCGTGATGCTGGTGGTCGCGGTTTTCATCTTTCTGATGCTGCGGCTGACTCCGTCCGACCCGGCGGCGGTCATCGCCGGCGACAACGCCACCACCGAACAGGTGGCGCAGATCCGCACCCAACTCGGCCTCGACCGGCCGATGATCGAGCAATTCGTGATCTGGTCGGGCAGGGTGCTGACCGGTAATTTCGGCGAAAGCTTCTTCTTCAAGAAGACGGTGGCCTCGCTGATCGGCGAGCGGATCGAGCCGACCCTGTCGCTGGCCTTGTTCACGATCCTGATTGCGGTGTTTGTCGCTGTTCCGCTCGGCGTATTGGCGGCGCACCGGCACGGTTCGTGGATCGACCGCATCGTGATGGGCTTTTCGGTACTCGGCTTTTCCGTGCCCGTGTTCGTAATCGGCTATCTCCTGATCTATTTGTTCGCGGTCTATTTGAACTGGCTGCCGGTGCAGGGCTATCAGCGAATCTCGGAGGGGGTTGGCGGCTGGGTGCAGCGGCTGATCCTGCCGTCGGTGACCTTGTCGGTGATCTATATCGCGCTGATCGCGCGCATGACGCGCACCAGCGTGCTGGAAGTGCTGTCGGAAGATTATATCCGCACCGCGCGGGCCAAGGGACAGTCCGAGCGAAAGGTGCTGTTCCGTCATGCGCTGCGCAATGCCGCCGTTCCGATCGTCACGGTGATCGGACTTGGCGTGGCGCTCCTGATCGGCGGCGTGGTCGTGACCGAAAGCGTGTTCACGATCCCCGGCCTAGGCAGGCTCACGGTCGACGCGGTGCTGGCGCGCGACTATCCGACGATCCAGGCCGTCATCCTGCTGTTTTCATTCGTCTACGTCATGATCAACCTGGCGGTTGATATGATCTATACCGTACTCGATCCCAGGATTCGCTACTGATGGTGGACGCGACGATCCTCGAACCCGTTCTGCCGGCCAGCCCGGGTAAGCCGGCCGCGTATCGCAAATTGCTGCGCAACCCGGGCGTGGTGTTCGGCGCCGCCGTCATTACTATCGTATTGCTGATGGGGCTATTCGCGGCCTGGCTCGGAACCATTGATCCGACGGCGATCAGCCCGATCGCACGAAACAAGGTCCCCGGCGCGGAAATCACAATGCGGACGGACACCGGCGAACGCATCAAGATGATCGCCAAGTTCGGCACGGACAGCCTGGGGCGTGACGTCTACAGCCGCGTGGTCTATGGCGCGCGCGTCTCGCTCTTTGTCGGCATCACGGTAGCGCTGATCAGCATCGCCTGTGGCCTGTTCATCGGTCTGCTCGCCGGCTTCTTCCGCATTCTGGATGCCGTGATCATGCGGATCATGGACGGGCTGATGGCGATCCCGGCCATCCTGCTGGCGATCGCAATGGTGTCGCTGTTCCGCTCCAGCGTGTGGACGGTGATCATCGCCATCACGGTTCCGCAGATTCCAGGCGTGGTCCGGCTCGTGCGCTCCATCGTGCTCAGCGTGCGCGAGGAACCCTATGTCGAGGCGGCGGTGACGCTCGGCACTTCGACCCCGAAACTGCTGTGGCGGCATGTGTTGCCCAATACGATCGCGCCGATGATCGTGCAGGGCACGTTCATCTGCGCGTCGGCCATCCTCATCGAAGCCATCCTGTCCTTCCTTGGCATCGGCGTGCCGCCGGAGGTGCCGACCTGGGGCAACATCATGGCCGAGGGCCGCCAGGTCTTCAGCCTGTATCCGCACAACATCATCTATCCCGGCGTGTGCCTTGCGCTCACGATCCTTGCCGTCAACGTTCTCGGCGACGGCTTGCGCGATACGCTCGATCCCAAGATGGCGAAGCGGGTGTGATGTGAGCAACACTGTCCTCGAAGTCTCAAATCTTTCCGTCGCCATCAACGGAGGCGACCGGACGCACGCGGTGCAGGGCATCAACCTGACCGTCGGTGCCGACGAGATCGTCTGCGTGGTGGGCGAATCCGGCTCCGGCAAATCGGTGACGGCGCAGGCCGTCATGGGCCTGCTGCCGAAGGGGGCGATGCAGGTCGAGAGCGGTTCGATCCGGCTGCAGGGTGATCAACTGCTCACCAAATCCGACGCCGAACTGCGCGCGGTCCGCGGCACCCGCATGGCCATGGTGTTCCAGGAACCGATGACCGCGCTCAATCCGGTCGAGCGCGTCGGCGACCAGATCCGCGAGGTGCTGGAGATCCACACCGGCCTCGACCAGAAGGAGCAGCGCGCGCGCGTGCTCGAGATCATGCGCGCGGTGCATCTGCCCGATCCTGAGCAGATGATCGATGCCTATCCGCACCAGCTCTCCGGCGGCCAGCGTCAGCGGATCATGATCGCGGCGGCGCTGGTGCTCGATCCGGCCCTGCTGATTGCCGACGAGCCGACCACGGCGCTCGACGTCACCACGCAGGCGCAGATCCTCAAGCTCGTGCGGGAAATGCAGGGGCGCACCAAAACCGGCGTGCTGTTCATCACCCATGATTTCGGCGTCGTCTCCGAGATCGCTGACCGCGTCGTGGTGATGCAGATGGGCCGGATCGTGGAGCAAGGCCCCTGCGAGGAGGTGCTGCGGAATCCACGCGAGGACTATACGCGAATGCTCTTGGCCGCCGTGCCGAGCATGACGCCGCCGAAGCGGTCGCCGGTGACCGGACCGGTGGTCCTGCAGACCGAGAATCTTTTCAAGACTTATGGCAAGCGCTCGCTGTTCCAGCCGAAGGCCCGCGTGGTGGCCGCGGTCAAGGACGTCTCGCTGACGATCCGGCGCGGTGAAACGCTGGGCATTGTCGGCGAATCCGGGTCCGGCAAGTCGACGGTGGCACGCTGCGTCGCGCGGTTGGTCGATACGTCAGCGGGCGGCATCAAGATCGACGGCGTCGATATCGCGGCGATGCGCGAGGCAAAATTCCGCCCGATGCGCCGGCGCATCCAGTTCATTTTCCAAGACCCATATCGATCGCTCAATCCGCGCCGCACGGTTGGCGAGGCGATCATCGAGGGGCCGATGAATTTTGGCCTCAGCCGCAAGGAGGCATTGCAGCGCGCGCGCGACCTGATGGCCGTGGTGCATCTGCCGCCGGCTGCGATCGATCGTTTTCCGCATCAGTTCTCCGGCGGCCAGCGCCAGCGGATCTGTATTGCGCGGGCGCTGGCGATGGAGCCTGAGTTGCTGATCGGCGACGAGCCCGTGTCGGCGCTAGACGTGTCCGTGCAGGATCAGGTGCTGAAGCTTCTGGACGAGGTGCGCCGCAGGTTTAATCTGGCGGTGCTGTTCATCACCCACGATCTGCGGGTGGCTGCCCAGGTCTGTGACCGGATCGCGGTCATGCAGCGCGGGGTCATCGTCGAGCAGGGCGCCACGGCTGAAGTCTTTGCCGCGCCCCAGCACGAATACACCAAGGCGCTGTTCGACGCCGCGCCCGGCCGGCATCAGGAATTTGCCGCCAGCGCGTGATGGCGTTGCGTTCCTTGCCATCATTGCAAGCGCAAGCGACTTGTCCCGCCTTTCGCTCTTTGAGCTCTGGCGGACAAGTCGTTGCTACACTCGCTAGCGCAAACGCTTCGCGTTTGTCGCAGGCCGTGACGGGGAAATCAGCAGTGGCTATCTCGCTCCAGCTCAGGCCCGTCATTCAGCAGCGGGGACCGGATTTGCGGATGTTGAGGCGAAGGGGAACGCCGATCGCGTGCGGGCTTGCTTGCCGTGGAATTCGATTTTTCGGGATGATGTTGTTCGTTCGGCATGTCGTCAGCGCTCCATTTTGCTGCACGACAACATCTTGACCGCCGTTGCGTTCCTCAAACCGGATGCGCCGCGAGATGTTCCAGCATTAATTCGCAGACACGTTCCGGCGCCTGATCCGCCGCAAAGTGCCCGACGCCCGGCAGCACCTCGAAGCGATAGGGTGCGGCGATGAAATCGACCGTGCCTTCGGCGGCGATGCGGCCGACGGTGTCGTCGGCGTCGCCCCATATATAGAGCGTGGGCACGCGGATCGGGCCGAGCGGCCCGCGGATCGCGCCGCGTGCGCGATACCAGGCCAGCGCAGCTTCCATCGCGTCCTTGTTGCCGAGCACGGCGAGATGCATCTCGATCGCCTCCGCGGGAACGCCGTTGGCGACGAGACGCTCGCGCAGCCATCCGGCGTCGTTCGCGAGCACGATAGCGGCGGCGTCAGGTTCCAGAAACGCCTTGTGATGTTTTGAGCGTTGCGCCTGCTCGCCGTCGGTTTCGAGCGCGCGATTGAACGCATTCGGATGCGGCCGCGAGAGAATCGTGAGCGAGGCCAGCCGTTCATGGTGGCGGTCGGCGATAGCCCAGGCGATGCTGCCGCCCCAGTCGTGGCCGGCGAGATGAAAGCGCGCCGCGCCATAGCCCGCGGCCGTAGCGATCGCCATCGCGTCGTCCATCAGGCGGTCGATCAGGTAATGCGAAAATTCGCGCGGATCGGGGCGGGCACCCGGCGAATAGCCGCGCTGGCTCGGTGCGATGGCGCGGTAGCCCATGTCGCCGAGCGCCGTCACCTGCGCGCGCCAGCAATGCATTGATTCCGCAAAGCCGTGCAGCAGCAGTACCAGCGGCGCGCCGGGCGGGCCGGCCGTGATGGCATCGAAGACGAGATGCGGCGCGATGGCGATTTGTTCTGATGCCGGCATGCGGCGATCCTGGACAGCCAATCGGGCCGATCCATGTCCGGGCCGATTTCAGCCGGGCGGGCGGAATTGTGCAACCCGGGAAAAGTGCTGTATTGGAAGCCGCATCAGAGGCCCCGAGGGGACGGACGTTTGCATTATCTGAGGTCAATTCTATTCGATGCCGCCGTGGTGATCCTGACGGTCGTCGTTGCATCGACGGTGCCGTTCATGGCGCTGTTCAACGCAAGCAGTGCGACGGTGCGTGCGGTCTCCCAGGTGTGGGCCAACGGCATCATGTTCCTGATGAAGTACGTCATAGGGCTGGACTATCGCGTCGAGGGGCGTGAGCACGTTCCCGACGGCCCCTGCATCATTGCCTGCAATCATCAATCGCTGTGGGAGACCGCGGCACTCTGCGTGATTTTCCCCGACGCCAGCATCGTCGCCAAGAAGGAACTCCGGAAGCTGCCATTGGTTGGGTGGTTTCTCGAGCACTATCCGATGATCCTGGTCGATCGCTCGGCGGGCCGCCATGCGCTGCGCCAGATGGTCGATGAAGCAAAGCGCGCGGTCGGCGAGGGGCGCAAGGTACTGCTGTTTCCGCAAGGCACGCGGCAGGCGATCGACGAGCCCGTGAAGTTTCAGTCGGCCGGCATTTCCGCGCTCTACACCAACCTCGAAGTCCCCGTGGTGCCGGCGGCATGCAATTCCGGGCTGTTCTGGGGCAAGAAGACCCTGATGATCCACTCCGGCATCATCACGCTCTCGTTCCTCCCGCCGATCGCGCCGGGCCTGCCGCGAAAGGAGTTTCAGCAGAAGATGGAGCGGATGATTGCGGAGGAGGCGAGCCGCTTGCTGACGGTCAGCGAGGCCAAGGTGCGCTAGCTTGCGCGGCGCGCGGCGAACCAGCCTGCGAGGGGCGCAAGAAATGCCAGGCACCAGATGAACTGTGAGATTCTCGGCGCGGCGAAAGCCACGGCCGTCCCGAGCACGAACACGCACAGCGGAAACAGCGCCGTCGCCAGCAACTGCGGATTGCTCTGGCCCCGCAGCGCCAGGACCCACAACAGCGCATTCAGCGCGGCGATCACGGTCAGGTGGAATCCATAGAGCACCGCGATCACGCCATCGACCCGATAGACGCCGTAGAGACCGTTCGTCACCGGCAGGATGATGATCGAGAGCAGAAAAAACAGATTGAGAAACACCACGCCCCGGCCGCCTTCCGGCGCCACGGCAAGCCGCCGGTGATGGCTGAACCAGAACAGCCCGGCGACGATGAAGCTGATCGTCAGCGCAATGATGGGGTGCGCGTAGACGTGAATCAGACCCATCCAGGTCGGCGGTTGCGTGAAACTGCTGGCCTTCGGCAGATCGTAGGCGAGCAGCGTCATGGCAACGCCAAAGATGGTGTTGCTTAGCATCTCCAGCCGGCGCATTTCGAAAAGACCGATTTGCGGCAATGTAGTCCCCCAAGTCTCCAGTCCGTCCCCGCCCGATTCAAGTTAAGCTTGGCAGAGCGTGGCTTGCCTAGCCGTAGCTCGCGGCCACAGGCCCGCCTTCGCCCATTGGGCTTCGGCGCGGCAGCCTTCACTCGCTGCGCGAGCGAAGGCTGGTGCGGGCGGTGGGACTCGAACCCACACGACGTTGCCATCGAGGGATTTTAAGTTTGTATTCCGCTGTCCCTGGCTGTCACCGGCTGATCGCCAGGAAACGCTGTATTTTCCAGCACTTTTCGTATATTATCCGTACAGCTGGGGACAGCCCGGTAGTCGGCGAGTACCCGAAACTCCTACCCTACACCCTACCCTGGGCCCCCGAGGGATTTTGCGAGGGACTGCTGAATGCCTCACTTTCTCAGCGAAGATTTCGTCCGCAACAGGCTCGGCAGGCTGATGGCCGGGCGTGACGAGCGGTTCTTTCGCGACAGCAAGCTCACCGGGTTCCTATTGCGCGTCCGGCGGGCCGCTGAAGGTAACATTTTACTGCGCGCGTGGTTCATCGAACAGCCGGTGCCCGGAAAGACGAACCCGCGCAAAGTCATCATTGGCGACTATCCGACGTTCCCGGCCGACAAGGCCCGCGAGCAGGCGCAGTCAATGCTGCAGGCGGTGAAGCGGGGCGACGATCCCGCTACCGAGCGGGCAACCAAGAAGGCAGCGCCGACGTGGGACGATTTGGTTGCCGTCTTCCGCAGCAAGTTCCTACCGAAGAAGAAACCTTCGACCCGCAAACGCTACAACGGCGTGATCGACCGAATCCTGACGCCCGCTTTCAAACGTTGCCGCGTCGCCGATATCAGCACGCCGATGGTGGCGGCCATGTATGCGCGGCGCGCTGATACTCCCGCCGACGCTAACAACGCCATGCGCACGCTCTCGAAGATGATGAGCTTCGCGATTGGCGAGGGAATGCGCCATGATCGGATCAACCCGTGCAGGGGGATCGAACGCTTCAAGAGCCGCGAGCGCGAGCGTTGGATTGACGAGAAAGAAATGCCGCTGTTTGTGGCGGAGCTGGCTAGGGCGCCGGTCGATCCGGTGCACGATCTGCTGCGTTTCCTGACCATCACGGGCTGGCGCGTAAGCGACGCGCGCTTGCTCGACTGGTCGGTAGTCGATCTGAAAAAGCTTGAGGTGCACCTCGAGGACAGCGTGACCAAAGGCCGGCCGACCGTGCTGTCGACCGACGCCGCGGCGCTGATCGACCGCCAGCCGGGCCGGGCGGGCGCCGTCTTTTCGAAGCGGGCTGGCCAACCGGTCGACTACGGGTATCTGCGCGAGACGCTGGCCGCCGTGCTGAATAAGGCTGGCATCAGGTCCGAGAAGCGCGCCTCCGACGGTGTGGTCGAGAGGGTCACGCCGCACACATTGCGCCATACCGCAGCAAGCTGGGCGTCGCTCGGCGGCGCCGATCCGTTCGAACTACGCGATACCTTCGCGTGGAAGACGTTGGCGATGGCCAACAAGTACGTGAAGGTCGCCGAGACCCGCGCCCGCCGCGGTGTCGAACGGCTGGCCGGTGCAATTAATCTCAACGGCAAGGCGTCCGCCCAAGTCACGAACATCGCCGGGGCGCGGCGATGAAGCAGGCGCAACACGCTTCTGAAGCCGAGGGGTTGTATGCTCTTGTACGACACGGCGAGCGGGTAGAAAAAGTCCCGGCGTGCACCGACGCGCGGTTGTGGATGGCTTGTGAGAAACACCTTCCCCACGACATCCTGCTTCCCGCGCTGCTTCGACTGACCGAGCTGATGGAACTTGCGCGTCAGGCGCATGCGGCCGCCAGGAAAGCAGATAGTAGGGCGGCTGGAATCCGCGGGCGCCCGGAGGGAGGCGTTGGCGCTGAGGTCGACGAGCTGATTGATCGCGGACTTTTCCAGAGCACGGCAAGGGCATATGTCGCCCGCAAACGTGCATTGCCGTACGAAACGGTCGCCGATCTACATCGACGACGGCGCAGGTACCGGAAATAACCCCGGATATGTTTCGTCTCCCGCGGTGAGGCTGACCGGTATAGATGGGGCGGCACCCATAATCACTGAGGTGCCGCCATGCGTGATGAGGACATTGACCGTACCGTTCGGCTGTTCAAGGAACGGTCTGCCTTCTGGACCAGCCAAGGCTACATCGGCGCAGCCCTGTACGAGGCCTTGGCCTCCGACGCCGCGCTTCCCGAGAATCTTTCCCCGAAGGTTATCGCCGCGCTCGAGAACGTGAAGCCGAGCGCCATGGCGCAGCGTCGGAAGCGCGGCGGACCGCCGTCGTTCCTCCGCAGTGCGCAAAACAAAATTGATTACCCGCGCGCCAGCTACTGCCTCTACCTGCGCGATCGGTTCGTCAACCGCCCGACCTCGCGCGCCGCGGCGGAGTACAGCCGCGCCATCCAGGCAACTTCATAGTCGAGGCGGCCGGGCGGCGCGCCCGAACACGAGATCGAGTTCCCTTCGCATGGCGAAGGCGCCCACCGGGGCGAAGCCCGGTTCGATCACAACAATCCAATGATCACAGGGATACAAACCATGTCACCCGCCTTCAACCTGCCGACCGAACGCGTCCTGCTCGGGACGACAGCGATGTGGAATGCGGAATCAAAGTGGACCGATCGCGACGGTTTGCCGATTCCGCCGACGCCGAAGCTCGTGATTGGCATGCGCCGCATCGTGCGGCGCTGGCTCGACCACACGCCCATCGACATCACCGAGCAGCCGCTGCCCGATGTCGACACGCTCAATGCGGCGATCCCGAAGCCCTGGCGGCCCGGCCTCAACGGTCAGGAAGAGCCGCCGTATGCAGTGCACTATGTTGTCCAGTTCTGTGACCCGCAGACCGGCCAGCTCTACACGTTCGTGAACAAGACCTACGGCTCGAAGCTTGCCTACGACCAACTCGAAGAACAGATCGCTGTCATGAGTGCCCTGCGTGGCGCGAACGTCGTCGCGGTCGTGCTCTTGGACCAGGCGCCGATGAAGACGCGGAACTACGGCATGAAATTGCGTCCGCACTTCAAGGTTATCGACTTCAAGGTACCGCCGGGCAGTGGAGCCGATGGTGAGCAGCTGACGCCGCAGTCGCCGCCGCCGCAGCTCAGCGGCGCAACCGGTGCAGCGGCTCCCGTGCCGAAGCCTGATACGAGCGCGGCTCCTGCCTTGGCGTCTCCGCCGTCTCCGGATCCTGAGACCAAGGCGGCGTTGACGCTCGACCAGATGAAATCGGCGAAGCCGGTGACGGTGGGCGAGATCATCAACGACGAATTGCCGCCCTGGGCCTGAGCGGCCACGCAGCACGGGAGGCCCGCGTGCGGGCCTCCCGGATCTCCGTAGGGGAGGCGGACATGCA
This sequence comes from Bradyrhizobium sp. CCBAU 051011, assembly GCF_009930815.1. NCBI lineage: Bacteria > Pseudomonadati > Pseudomonadota > Alphaproteobacteria > Hyphomicrobiales > Nitrobacteraceae > Bradyrhizobium > Bradyrhizobium sp. CCBAU 051011. Next base: position 5,967,486 of record NZ_CP022222.1, read on the forward strand.
GCACGTCTACTGGGACATCGAGACGTTCTCACAGGTCAACCTGAAGGATAGCGGCGCGCATATCTACGCGAATGACGAGACGACCGGCATTTTCTTTTTCTGCTACGCCGTCGACGCTGGCGAGGTGCAGACGTGGTGCCCCGGCGATCCCGTGCCGGCGCCGTTCGCCACCCCGACGGACTTCCTGTTCGTCTCTGACAATTTCGGCTTCGAGCGCGCCGTTCACGAGAACATTCTCGCCCGCCACTACGGCTTCCCGCCGATCCCGCTAGAGCACACCGACTGCGCCGAGCGCCGTGCGCTTGCCGCGTCATACCCGGCCGAGCTCGGCTTGCGCTGCGAAGCACTCGGGCTGCCGTTTCACAAGGACCCGGAAGCGCGCAAGGCGATGATGCGACTGGCGCGGCCGCAGACCAAGAAGAAGCTGAACAACAAACCGGAGGACCCGGCGCAGCGCGAACGCGATCTGGTTCTGTTGCTCGAGCGCTGCAAGAGTGACGTCCAAGCGACACGCGCCTGCTTCAATGATCCGCGCTTGCCGCCCTTGCTGCCGGAAGAACGCGCGCTCCTGCTGCTTGATGCCCGCATCAACTCACGCGGCATCGCAGCCCACATACCATTTCTCGAAGCCGCCCGCACGCTCGCGATCAACGAACGCAACGCGATCAACACTCGCCTCGATTACCTGACCGCCGGAGTGATCAAAAGTGTCGATCAGGTGCAGAGAATACGTGAGGCGGCGAATGCTTGCGGCCTGGATCTCGGTTCGCTCGGGAAGCGCTCGGTCGCCGCTGCCCTCGCCCGCCAACCGGAAGGCTTCGCGCGCGAGCTGCTGGTCCTGCGCCAGCGCGGCGCCTATAGCTCGACGCGCAAGTACAAGAAGTTGTTAGAGGTCGCTCACCCGGTTGATCACCGCATTCGTGATGCTTTGCGCATCTATGGTGCCGGACCCGGACGCTGGAGTTCGGTTGGCGCTGGCCAACTGCAGAACCTCGCCCGTAACGACCGCGAGCTCCCCGCCACGCTGGTCGACGCCGTGATCGCCGGTGATCGCGATGAACTGGCGCGCTGGGGCAATCCGCTGCAGGTCGTAAGCGCGGTCTCGCGCGCGGTGTTGTGCGCTGGCCCCGGGCAGCATCTCGTCTGCGCCGACTTCGCCGCCATTGAGTCGCGGGTGCTGGCGTGGTTGGCCGGCGAGACATGGAAGATCGACGCCTACAGGCGGTTTGACACGACCGGCAACAAGCTTATCGAGGTCTACCGCGTCGTCGCCGCGCGCATGCTCAACAAGAGCATCGAGACGATCAGCACGGCTGATCGGCAGAAGGGCAAGGCCACCGATCTGGCCTGCGGCTACGGCGGATCCGTTGGTGCATTGCGCCGCATTGTCGGTGATGACGGGCGCAGCGACGAGGTACTGCAGGCCGACGTGAACCTGTGGCGCACCGCGCATCCGGCCACGCGCAAGCTCGGGCGTAAGCTGGCGCGTGCAATCCGCGTTGCGGTGGGCATCGGACAGAACCGCCCGATCTTAGTCGCGGATGTCCCCCAGCCGCCGCTTTGCGTCGCGTTCGACGGCTACACCTTGACAATGACCCTCCCGAGCGGTCGCGCAATCCATTATCCGGGCGCGCGGCTTGTGCCCAACTCCAAATTCGAAGACGGCGAGGCCGATGTCGAGTTTTTCGACAATGCCAAGCGTCAGTGGAAGCGCGTCCGAGGGTGGTACGGCACGTTCCTTGAGAATGCGGTGCAAGCGATCGCGCGCGACCTTCTCGCTGCAGCTCTGCTGCGTGCCGAGGCACGCGGCTGGTCGGCCGTCTTCCACTGCCACGACGAAATTGTGATCGAGGCGCCGGAAGGCACGCTCCCTGATGCCGAGGTGCTGGCGATGCTCAAGGAGTCGCCGGTGTGGGCGATCGGCCTTCCGCTCAACGGCAAGGTTCACCGCGGGCCGACCTACCTTGAAGCACCGGCGACCAGAGAGCCACCCGAACCGGAGACCGAGCAGGAGCTAGTCGAGCACGCGGTCGACGCATTCGTCGCGGCGACACCGCCTAACCCGAACATCGCGAAGGGAGCGGACGAGGATTTTCTCGCCAGCCTCACCGACACGGTTGCGCCCCTCTATGACTTCGTCACCCTGCCGATGACGGAGAGCCAACACGTCTCCTGTCCGTTCCACGACGACCCGCAACCGAGCTGCAAGATTTACCCGGATCACTGGCATTGCTTCGGCTGCGGTCGCCGCGGCGGGCGGCTCGACTGGCTATGCGACGTCGAAGGCATGACCAAGCGTGAGGCCATCGATGCGCTGCAGGACTGGAGCGGACCGGTTCTGCGCGAGCAGCGCAACGACAGCGCCGCGCGGATCGCGCTCGCATTGCAGCTATGGCAGGAAGCCGGTTCGCTCGCCGGTACGCTTGGCGCACGGTACCTCGCGGAGACGCGCGGCATCGATATCACCCAGTTATCGCCGTCCATTCACGGGGTGCTGCGCTTCCATCCCTCCTGCATATTCGGCACGCGTGCGCGGCACCCGTGCATCGTTGCCCTCATGCGGGACCCGGTGACGGATGCGCCGACCGGGATCCATCGGATCGGTCTCGACCTAACCGGCAACAAGCTCGACCGCATGGCACTCGGGCGCATGGGCGTCGTCAAGCTGTGGCCACCGGATGGCGACCGCCTCGTCATCGGGGAAGGCATCGAGACCGTGCTCGCGGCTGCGACGCGTATCACCTACCGCGACGTGGTGATGACACCGGCATGGGCCGCCTTGAACGAAGCTGGGCTCGCCGGCCTGCCGGTGCTGCCGGGCATCACGCAGCTCACCCTGCTGGTCGACAACGACACCAACGGCGTGGGGCAGAAGGCTGCCGGCAACTGCAAGCGCACCTGGACTGCGGCCGGGCGCACGGTGGCGACACTGATTCCGAAACAGGAAGGTTGGGACTTCAATGACGTGATCTTACGGCAGGGCGCGGCATGAGCGACGACTCCAAGCTAAGCCCAGGCGGCAACGCGGCGGCCATTTCATTCTCGGACTTCGTCGCCTACGCACCGTCACGCTCGTGCATTTACCTGCCGTGTAAAACGCCGTGGCCAAATGCGAGCGTTGACACGCGCTTGCCGCGCATGCCGTTGCTCGACCGACATGGTAACCCGATTGTCGACGGCAGGGGCAAGCCGAGGACGATCGCGGCGAGCGAATGGTTAGAGAAGAACCAGAGCGTCGAAGCGTTCACCTGGATGCCAGGCGAGCCGGAGTTTATCAAAGACAGGCTAGCTGTCGACGGCGGTTGGGTTCGCAAGATCGGCGCCACGACGCTGAACACCTACCGCCCGCCTGATGTTGTGCCCGGCGACGCCGGCAAGGCGCAGCGATGGGTCGACCACTGGCGCAAGCTCTACCCGGACGACGCCGAACATCTGCTCGCCTGGATGGCCGCGCGGGTGCAGCGTCCTGAAGTTAAGCCCAACCACGCCATCGTGCTGGGCGGCAAGCCCGGGATCGGCAAGGACACACTGCTTGAACCGCTGGTGACGGCAGTTGGCGCCTGGAATTTCCGTGACGTGACGGCGAGTCAGTTATTCAGCAAGAATAACGAATTTCTGCGCGGCGTGATCTTACGCGTCAGCGAAGCGCGAGATATGGGCGAGCAAGGGCAAACCAGCCGCTACGGTCTCTACGAGCACGCCAAGAGCGCGCTGGCCATTCCACCTGACACGCTGCGGGTGAACGAAAAGTATCTGCGCGAATACCACATCTTCAATCGTTTCGGGATGATTATCACCACCAACTACCGGGACGCGCTCTACCTGCCCGACAATGACCGCCGCTATTTCATCACCTTTTCCGATCAAGCACCCGAGGAGTTTGGCCCGGCGTTCTGGAAAGATTTTTGGGGCTGGTACAGGAACGGTGGCATCGAACACGTCGTTGCATGGCTCCAGCAATGCGACCTTTCTGCCTTCGACCCGAAGGCAACACCGAGACGCACCGCATCATTCGACTACATGGTCGAGACCGAGCGCGGGGAAGAGTACGCCGAACTGCTCAACGCGATCGATGCGCTCGGCAACCCTAAGGCGCTGACGCTCGCGCAACTGATGGAAAAAGCCCCGTCGCTCGAGTGGCTTCACGATAGGCACAAGCGTCGGTTTATTAGGCACCGGCTCGAACAGTGCGGCTATATCGTCGTGACCAATCCCGAAGCCAAAGATCGGCTGTGGTACGCCAACAAGAAGCGGCAGGTGATCTACGCGCAGTCAGGCTTACCGAACGACCAGCGCCGCGCTGCCGCCATTAGGCTGCAAGACGAGCTCGACGGGCATCGTCAATGATTGGATCGGTTCATTGACGTGGTGATTACTGATCATTGACTTGGACACGTCAGTGATCGGCAGTACTCTAGACAGCAACACTGACGAGGCAGAAAAGCTTCTATTGACGGGCACAACCTCGACCACGTCAGCGATCGTCAGTGTCCGCTTCTCCTCTTTTTAGGAAATAGAAATTGTAGGTATCATAGTGAAGAAGAGGCCCCTTAAAACGTATAAAAAAGGTTGAGAGGGTCTTGCATTACTGATCGTGTGCGGCTGCTAGGGTAATCCTCGGTGGAGTCGAGGGCTCGGTTTGTTACTGCGCAGAACGACCAGCGGGTCAATCGCCGTTCAGGAAGAAGTGCGATATACTGGGCTTCAATCCCCAATGAGCCGGTAGGATGTCGTTGAGCCAAAAACCAAAAGCCGAGGTGCTATCACCCCGCAATAAGATGTCGCTGGACACGCTTGTCGGGGTCAGGGGCGAGATGGCAAGGCTCTATCGGCTTGCGTTGAATGGAAGGATCCCGTCCGACGAAATGACCCGGTTTATCTACGCATTGAAGGAAATCCGTGCTTGCCTTGAGGCGGAGGTCTTGGTCGACGTTCAAGAGCGACTAGCCGCGCTGTCGCGAAATATGGGGAACCACAATGGTCACCGTGTCATCCATCAACCGACTGGTCCAAGCAGTTGACCGGATCGAGAGCCAGAGCCAGCCGCGTCCGTGGAAGGTTGTGACGGTGCCTCGCGGTTATCACGAGGACCCGGATGCCGCGCGAGATCGCCACTATGCGGCGCATCCCGAGGATCGGGGGGCGGATGTCGTGATCTGGCATTTTCGCGATGATAAGGAAAGCGACGAGAGCTAGTTGTTATTCCGCCGGCTGAACCTTCGTAGGAAGAATCAGTCGACGCCGGCTCCGTCACGCCTCCCTCCAAGGATCACACCGCGAGGCGGTCCGAGCAAGCGCGCGACCGTCATCGACTGCCACTTGCCACCGCTTTACCTCACAAAGCCCTTGCCTCGTAGTCCTGTTATGACAATACTACGGGCGTAGTATAGTTATGAACCCAAGGACTAGATTCCCATGCAGGCCGCCATTGCCTACACTCGCCTGAGCAAACCCAACAAGAAGGGTCGCCCCGGCATCGGTCTCGAAGCCCAGCAGGCGGCGCTTGCCGCCTTCGCCAAGGCGGAAGGGTTCGATCTGATCGAGACCTTTGCCGAGACCGAGACCGGTGAGGGAAGCGACGCGCTAGAGAAGCGCCCGCAACTGGCCGCCGCCATGAAGATGGCCAAGAAGCACAAGGCACCCGTGATCGTCGCCAAGCTGGATCGCCTCAGCCGTGATGTACACTTCATCTCGGGCCTGATGGCGCACAGAACGCCATTTATCGTCGCAGAGCTGGGTGCTGACGTCGATCCATTTGTCTTGCACTTATATGCCGCGCTCGCCGAGAAAGAGCGCCGGATGATCTCCCAGCGCACCAAGGACGCGCTCGCATCGCTGAAGGCGCAGGGTAAGAAACTCGGCGGCCTGCGTCCCAAGACGGCGATGCGGATGCAGGCCGCCGACGAGCGTGCCGAGGCGCTGCGCCCCGTGTTCACCCAGCTGCGCGAGCTGTCGGCCAACGCCATCGCCCGCGAGCTGAACGAGCGCCAGATCGCGACACCGAGCGGTAAGCCGTGGTCTGCGGTGACCGTGCTGCGAGTGCAGCGCAGGCTGAAAGGGTTGTCATGAAGGCGCTGACGCGGGTCGGCGAAGCCGTGTGATCCATGACCAACGTCGCCAGTGCGGGGGGTGGGTGACCACCGGGGGGATATGTCGGGATTTGTTCGGTCTGGGACTCCTGTACCAGTTATGGGCCTATATCTCCGAGATCCCGCCGACGTTCTGCCCCTTTCTTCGACATTTCGGCGCCGCAGAATTATCAGGCCCGGGGCAAACCGATGATCCAGCACGTCAACGACATGATCGAGACCACGCACCGCCTAACGCAGCATCGATCTAGCGCGTTTGGCTTGCGCCTCGTCCTCTAATTGGCGGAGTCGCTCGATTTGCGTTCTGAAGCTCGCGGGTAACTCTCGATCCACTGTGAATGAGGACTGCAGTCTCTCGCCGATCTCTCGAACGATCGAGCGGCTATGCCGGGAGTCAATGTCAATGGTGTTTGGCATAACGGTCTTCTCCACACCTGCGCAGAAGGCAAGTTCTAATGCAGACGTTGCTCGTTCTGATCAGGGTGAAGCGCGGCTCTCTGCGCGAGACACACGTTTCGATTAAGGCCTTTAAGCCCCTCGATCGTGATGCGCGTACTGATGCTGCGATAGTGCTCAATCTTCTTAGGACGGCCCTCGCAAGAACACGATCATGAGCCCCATTGCGACCAGGCCGTACAAGCCCGTCACTGTAATGCCGAGACGCATACTGCTCATGATGCCCTCGGAAGGGAGCTTGATCGGTCTGCTGGGCATTGCACGTCCTCATGCAATTTGCCTACCCGAATAGATCACGTCGAAATCGGAAAATCGTTCCGGCCCGAGGTGTATAAATTTGAACACCTGGTTCCGTGAGTTCCCATCGTGCAGTGCCGAGGTTCCCAAACCCCGGCTCAGGGGCAGGGGCGCGATTGCCGCGATCGAACGCCCTAATCCCCCAAAACGATGAAGCCACGCCCATGCCCGCTCTAATCGACGGCATTCGACCACGACAACACGCAAACGAAGGACCACCCCAAAATGTCATTCGACATGAACAACGACTATTCGGCCGCAGGCCCGGAAACGCAGGGTGAAGAGACTGACGCTCGACACGACCCCACGGTCCGCGCTCACCCCAGTCCCGGCACAACATCAGCCCGCCGATACGTTCCCGCTTGATCGCGTCAAGCTCAGCCATCAATTCCGGATAGAGCGCGGCGCCTGTCTCGTCGAAAAGCGGAATCCAGCTTTCGCTTCTGGTTTTCTCGTCGATCACCCTAAAACCATGTTAGGCCGCTCTTTTGGACGGTAGTGCTCGACTTTGAAGGTCGCGATATGTCCTCGCCCCGCTGCAGCCATTCCCAGCCGATCAGCGCGGCTGTCGCAAGCGATTGCAATCCAAGCTCAGCAGCCTTGGTCCGGAAAGTCTGCAATTCCTCGAAGGTCGCCGATGAACCGGCGCATAACCACGTAGCATTAAAATCATGGGCGTTCCGGTCGGGGGCGACCCCGGGTCCGGGTGATCGGGTTTCAAGTCGAGCGGGTACCGCTACCGGTGACAGCCCTACATTTGCGCGCCGCAGCGCGCATTCATCCTGCGAAAGAACAAATCTGTTCTGAGGTCGTTGCCCCTGGACCTATAGGAGGTGACAAATGAAACGGGCTTTGGTGATGGTCGGCGTGATGGTCTTTTCTAGCCCGGCTTTGGCTGATCCCAACCCGACTTTGGGGGGCCGCTGGGGTTACGACCGCGGTGATTACTACGGCCGCAGCTACAACGAAGCACGCGAGTACAAGCAGGAATTTTACAGGGGGCCGTGCAAGATCGAGCGCAAACGGGAGCGCAATGGCGAATACAAAGAAGAGACGAAGTGCAAAGGCTACCGCTAATGCAGTAGAGGCCGCCTCAGTTCGGCGGCCTCATTTATTTCAAATAATCACTCGCTGTGCCGAAAACTCGGACCTCTGGTGAGGTCTGCTGTCGCGCCACGGAATTATATCTTCCACTTTATTCGTCGTAATCCTCGTAAGGCCTTGGACCGTAGTAAGGCCTCGGACCATAGTCCCTGTCGGAAGGCCTTGGCCCATAATCTCGATCGTAGCGCCGGGGCCCGTAATCTCGATCTCGCCTTTCGTACTCGCGATACTCACCACGCGGGGGTGCTGTGTCGCCCTGAGCGAAGACCGCGCGGCACTGATCGCTGAGTTGCGGAGTATTTCGCCGTAAACACGCCACGATCCTATTCACATCGGGGATTTGCCCACCGCATAGCCGCCAGACGTCGGGCGTGCAGGCCTGTTGTTGTGCCCACGTTCCCCGATACTCTTGCGAAAACGCGGTACTTTGAAGGGTGATGCCGCAACCCATCGCTATTACAAAGCTCAGGAAAGTTCGATGCGCTCGCATGTCTACCTTTCTTTGGATTGAAATTCGTCCTGCGATTGAAATAAATGCGACGTGGGAAGGTTCGCGTCGCACAACAACTTGTGAACCGGGGAAGCGCCGGGCTCGCGGCAAAGTCCCAAGCGTGGTCTCGCGGAAGGGACGCCCGCCCCGCGACCGTTAGAATTGATCCTGGCTGAGCGGGACCGGGGCGGGCGTGGGTCGCGAGGGCTTCGCACTGATCTATCTCGATCCGGCGACGCCGACCGTGCGGGCGTGCGGCATGAGGTCGGCGGTCCTTGTCACGAATATGCCGGTTGCGCCAAGGAGCAGCAGCAGAGCTGAGACGATGATGGCGAGGTAGAAGCGATCCATTGAAGTCAAAGAGGGTCGCTGGCTATCGTTCCGCTCGGGCTACTGAGGCACTTCCTGACCGACCGTTGCCGATGAGGCAGCAGGTGCTGATTTCACCGACGCATCTTCGTCCGCATCACTCGTTGTAATGGTGGCTACGACATCGGCGGCCATCGTTTCAAGCAATGCGACCTCGTTTTCTTCCAGTGTGCGGGGTTCGGAGTCGAGAATGCAGAGCGCTCCCAGTATCAGGCCGTCGGCTGCGCGCAGCGGCGCGCCTGCGTAAAAGCGCACGTCCCACTGCTTGATCGTCTCGTTATCGGCGAAGCGCGGATCGCGCTCGATATCCTTAATCACCAACGTCTCGTCGTTAGCCACAACGTAATTGCAGATCGCGTGTTCGCGGTCCATCGGCAGCAGCGTGCCTGCATCATCGGTGATCGCATCCGGCAATTTTCCGCTTTGTCCGACGAAGTATTCGCGGTCTTTATCGATAGTGGTGATCACGGCAACGCTGGTATCGAATACGTCGGCCGCGCGTTTGGCGAGTGCGTCCAGCGCTTCACGTTTGTCACCTTCCAGGACCCCGGTCGCCTTGAGCGCCTCGACACGCTCTGCGTCGTTGTCAGGCACGGGGGCTTGTTGGGCTGCCTTGGCTTCTTCAGGGTCGATGATGCGGTGAATACGATGAACCGCCTCCTCGACCGAAGTCACGACGGCATCGGCTTTGAGCTTTTCGAGGAATTCGTCGGTCAACAGTTCCGGCGGCGCCCTCCATAGCGCCAGAACGATGCGCATATTCGGCCATCGTCGTCGCAGACGCCGGCAGGCGTGGCGGGCCGGGATGGCTGGATTCGGCGTAAAGTAACTGAGGCAGACAATGTCCGCGCCCTTCAGGTCGAGCTTGGCAAGATAGTCGGCATTGACGCTTGCAGCGGGTTGGGAAGCTGCGGCGATCCCTTCGAAAGCGAGCGCATGGGCCAGCATCTCGCCGGCGAGGGCATCGATCTCCCATTTTCCTCCGATGCACAGGACCCTGGGCTTTGCCTCCGGACTCAGGGAGGAGGGGAAATCATCTCTTAGATCGTCGAGCAGCGTGTCCATTCCGCTTGCCAGGCGCAGGCGGTGCTCGGTGCTTGCGTTCTGAAGATACTCCTCGCTTGCCAGACGAAGGACCTCAATGCCGATTGTATCGTAGAATGATATGACCGAAGACTTTTCGATCTCGGTGCCTGCGATCTCGACAGCTTCGTCGGCATCATTTGCAATCAGCCGCTGATAGATGCGGGCCGGAACATCCAGTGCAGGCGTCGAGCCGAGCATGGTGTCGAGGAAGCGTAGCTGCGGCAGATTGCGCCCGAGAACCAGCAGGCAAACCGTGAGGGGGGTGGAGAGGATCAGCCCTACGGGGCCCCAAAGCGCTGTCCACAATATTGCGGCGGCGATCAGCGATATGGCGGACAGACCGGTGCTGGATCCATATAGCAGCGGCTCGACGATGTTGTTGCTAATCAACTCGAGGGTGACGATCAGCGCAACGGTCCAGAGCAGCATGCTCCAGCCGCTGTCGACGGCAAAGGCGAGCGCGACTGGAAAGATTGCAGCAATCAGCGGGCCGACATAGGGGACGAAGCGCATGACCGCGCCGATGGCGCCCCACAGCAGGGCGCCGGGTACGCCGAGGATCCAGAGGCCGGCAGCTAGCGGCACGCCGTAACTGACGTTTACGAGTAGCTGCATCAGAAGGTATCTGCTGATACGTGCGCCAGCCTCCTTAATCGCATCGGTCGAGCGATGGAAGTTTCCTCCCAACAGGCGCAGCAACCGGTCGCGAAGATCGCCGATATCAAGCAGCGCCAGAAAGACGAAGATCAGGATGATGCCGGCGGTGGCCAGGGGCTCCGCTGAGCGCACAACCCAGGCAAACACCTGCTCGAACGGCGTTTGCGGTGTGGGGACGATTTCGACGCGCTGCGGCGCCGGTCCGTCCGCGGGTCTAGTGTCCTTTGACTCCACCTCCTTCTGTAAGCGTTCGACGGTTCTCAGCACGCCGTCCAAAAATCCCGGGGCCTTGAGATTCTGGCGCAGATCCGACAGCTTCGTCAGTATTGTCGATTGGTAGGCCGGCAATTCGACGGCGATCGAACGGACCTGTGCGCCGAGAATGACGCCTAGTCCAACCAGAGCGCACACGACGGTGACTATGACGAGGCTCGTTGCGAGCAGTCTGGGCAGGCCGAGCCGGGCAAGCCAGGTGACCGGCGGGTTCAGAGCGAACGTGATGAGGAATGCAATCGCGAGCGGTATGAGTATTTCGCGGCCGTAATACAGGCCGGCAAGGAGGATAGAGGCCGACACCAGAGCGGCCGCAACTTTTACAGTATCCAGTTCGCGAGACGTGACCGGGGCCGCGCGAACCTGGCTTGGTGATGGAAGCCCTGAGGCTGTAGGCAAATTATGCATTTTGCTCCGCCTCACACGAAAACGCGAACGGACCCAGCAAGTTCCTTCATGCCAATGTCGCGAGCGTGCCTCGTCACGCCGAACTGCCGCCGAAGCTCATAGTTGCTAAGGGCGGCCCGGAAAAACCAGATTCTGAGATCCGTTGGCTAGTGTAGGCATGGGCAGTTGCGGTTGGTTCAGAATCGAAAAAAATTCTTGGTGTGCCGCGTCTCTCTCTATTGAGAGAGGCGATAGGCCGCCAACCGCGCCCGCCTCCTACAGCTTCGGAACCATCGTGGTCCAGCGGGCTTGGTATTCAACAATGGAGTTTCCAATGGCCGATAAGATCTCGACCGCCGAAGGCGACACGGGCAAGCAAGTTTTGCAGCGGCGACATGACGCCGGTAGCGGGGCGAACGAAACCACCGATGGATTAGACGCCACCACCGAAACATTGCGACATGCTGCCGAAGACACGCCGTCCGGTGCCTCGCCGGAGGATGTTGAGACCGTTCCAGTATTCGACCGGGCCGATCTTGCGCCGAAAATCTGAAGCCGCCCGCCGAATGTCAATGAAACGGCGGAATGAGTGAAGGGACCACGATAATGGTTTTCAAGAAACACGGTGTAATCGTCGAGACGTCGACGGAAGCTCGCCAAGCTGAACCGGGTCCGTCGGTGTTATTGTTGCTTGTCGTTAGTCTGAGCCTCGCGGTCATTGTCATGGGCCTTGTCTGGTTCGTTTTCTTCCGTACCTGAGACCTCGCGGGCCTAGCCAGACGGTAGAACGGCCCCAGCGCGGTAGCTGGGGCCGTTTTCGTATCCGGTCCCTTGGTTACGCGGCTTTCGCGGTCTCGGCGTGCTGGTTGACCTCGGATTCCGCGAGCTGACTCAGGGCACTGTCCGTTGCCTTCTCTTCCTTAAGGGTTGCATCGAGCAACTTCACCGCGTCGGCATAACCCAATTCGTTTGCCCAGGTCTTGAGGGTGCCATAACGCGAAATCTCGTAATGCTCGACGGCCTGTGCGGCGGCGAGCAGAGCAGCGTCAAGGGCCGGCATGCCCTTGTACTCGTCCATAACTTCCTTGCCTTCTTCAATGATTCCCATAATGGCATCGCAGGTCTTGCCCTTCGGCGTTTCGTCGATCGACGCGAATACCTGCTCCAGCCGCTCGACCTGGCCGTCGGTTTCGGCCAGGTGCTTTTCGAACGCAGCCTTAAGCTTCGGCGACTGCGCGGCTTTGGCCATTTTCGGCAGGGCGGACAGGATCTTCTTCTCGGCGAAGTAGATATCCTTCAGTGTATCAAGAAACAGATCTTTCAGTTCTTTCTCTCTAGCCATAGGAGCCTCCAGGTTAAATTGCCGGTACCAAACGAGATTGCCGTTGAGTTGTTCCTAGCCGAAGCCACTTTCGCTACGCGGACCAGTCATTCGGCCGCCAGGGTTTAGAAGCGCATTCCCAAACATGAAAAGTAGAGCCACCGTGACCAAGGCCGAGAGCAATAGCGATCCAAAGACAAACGGTTGGAAAAGAAGAAATACACTGTTACGCCTCTCTGCCGAGCACTATCTACCCGGGCGCATGACAACCTTGATGACGCCGTCTTCCTTGTCGCGAAACTTCTTGTACATAGCCGGCGCGTCTTCGAGGCTCGCGGGATGTGTAACAACGAAGCTCGGGTCGATATCACCGGCTTGGATAAGTTTCAGGAGCGGCTGGGTGTAGGCCTGGACGTGAGTTTGACCGGTCTTGATGGTGAGACCCTTGTTCATCGCGGCACCCAACGGAATTTTGTCGCCCATGCCAACGTAAACCCCGGGTATGGAAACTGTGCCGGCCTTGCGACAGCACATGATTGCCTCGCGGAGGACGTGAACGCGGTCCGTCGCCAAAAACGTCGCTGCCTTGACCTTATCGAGAACTGCGTCGGCCGCGCCGTGACCGGACGCTTCGCAACCAACCGCATCGATGCAGCTATCCGGACCACGCTTATTGGTTCGTCTCATGAGCTCGTCGTAGACGTCCGTCTTCGAGAAATCGATCGTGTCGGCGCCGCCGGCCTCTGCCATAGCCAATCGCTCGGGCACCTCGTCAATCGCGATGACGCGGCCGGCGCCCAGGATCAAGGCGGAGCGGATCGCGAACTGCCCTACAGGACCGCAGCCCCAGATCGCCACGGTATCGCCTGGCTCAATCTGTGCGTTGACCGCGGCCATATAGCCGGTCGGGAAGATATCTGACAGAAATAGCGCCTGCTCGTCGGTTATGTTTTCCGGCACCTTGATCGGGCCCACATCGGCCATCGGGACGCGGAGATATTCGGCCTGGCCGCCCGCGTATCCGCCTAGCATGTGGCTGAAGCCGAACAGCCCGGCAGGCGATTGTCCCATGGCTTTGGCTGCCACTTCGGCGTTCGGATTGGTGCGGTCGCAGCACGAAAACAGACCCTTCTGACAGAACCAGCATTGACCGCAGCTGATAGTGAATGGAACGACGACGCGATCACCGATCTTCAGGTTCGTGACTTCGGAGCCAAGTTCGATAACCTCGCCCATATTCTCATGCCCGAGAATATCCCCGCTCTCCATCGTGGGCTGATAGCCGTCAAACAGATGAAGGTCGGAACCACAGATCGCACAGGCGGTGATCTTGATGACGGCATCGCGGGGGTGCTGGATTGCGGGGTCGGGAACGGTGTCTACCCGAACGTCGCCTTTTCCGTGCCAGCACAGTGCGCGCATTAGGTTCTCCTTATGGATCGGCATGCACATTCACGGGTCCATGTCGTCTGAGCGCAACAGCAGCAGGATGGATACGTTCCAAAAATGCTCCTCGTATCCCTCAAGCTTTACACTGGGCTGTCCCGCATCTCGATCCAAAGCGTTGTTTGGCCAAATTTGGAACCGCTCGCGATGTCCCCCATTTGAGAAGGTGAAAGGGCTCGCGATGCTATGGTCGATTGCAAGAGATGCTGCGGGAAATTGGTCGAGCCATAAGGACGCGCGTCAGGGCGCGGCGCTGGCTTATTATTCCGTCTTCTCATAGGTCCCATCATCGTCATCGCAATCGCGGTCGCCGGTCTTTTTTTCGGTCGTGAGGCGGTGAGTGGGCAAGTTGCTGCGTCAATCAAGGACATGCTGGGCGACTCCGGCGCCAAAGCCATCGAAGCCATGCTGGCGGACGCCAGCCGGCCCCAAGAAGGCATGTTGGCGACTTTCCTAGGAATCGGAACGCTCTTATTTGCAGCCATCGGAGTCGTGGTTCAGCTCAAGGACGCCTTAAACACCGTTTGGGAAGTGCAGGAGCAACCGGGACACGGCGTCTGGCAATTCATGCGCAGCTACGTCGTGTCATTGGCTGCCGTCCTGGCGCTTGGTTTTCTTCTGCTCGTGTCGCTGGTTGTGACCACGGGTTTAGCTGCCGTTGGCAAATTTGCCGCTCCCTACATGCAGGAGTGGGTCCTGCACCTCATCAGCATCCTGGTCTCGCTGTCCGTGATTTCCTTGCTGTTCGCCATGATGTTCAAGTGGCTCCCGGATGCGGAAGTCAATTGGTATGACGTCTGGCTCGGCGCCATCATTACCGCCGTATTCTTTGAACTCGGGAAGGCTGCGATAGGATTTTATATCGGCAAACAAGGCCTGGAGTCGACCTACGGTGCCGCTGCCTCGATCATCGTTGTATTAATCTGGGTGTACTACACCTCCCAGATCATTCTCATGGCTGCTGAGGTTACCCGAGCATTTGCCAAGCACCGGGGCTCGATCAAGAAGCGAGATGCCGATAGTCTGCCAAACGTTGCGGAGGCGATCGCGCGAGCACATTAAGACAAAAGTGAACCGTTGCGCGTTCCTGCGGCGGAGGCGGTATGCTGTTTAGCGGTTACATATTCGATCTCGAAGGCACGCTTGTGGACAGCGTGCAGCAGAACCTTCTGAGCCTTCAGGCGTGCTTGGCCACTTCGGCGTTAGCGTTCCCTACGAGCTCCTGCAACTTTATTCCGGACTAGACGGCGACCAAACCCTTCAGCTCGTAGCCCCAGACCTGAACGCGCGCGAGCGGCAGGAGGTGCTGGAAGCCCAAGGGAAAATGTACGAAGCAAATACCTGGGAAGCGTTAAGGCGTTCACGGGTGTGCGGGATGTGTTCGAGGCTCTAAGGGAGGGCGGCGGCAGGATTGCGCTCGCCACGGACTGCAAGGGCCCTGAACTCAGCCATTACCGTTCGCTACTAAATGTCGATGATCTCATCGATGCCATGGCATGCGGGGACGACGTCGAACATGGCAAGCCGGATCCACGATTAGTCGGGCTGGCGCTTCGAAAGCTCGGGATCTCAGCCGGGCAAGCCGAGATCGGAGACACGCCGTACGACGCCGAGGCCGCGAGCGGAGCAGGCATTGCAGCCGCCGGGCTTCTTACAGGTGGGTTTGCCAAACAAGCGCTACTGGAGGCCGGCTGTTTCGCAGTTGCGGATGCGCTGCTTGAACTACCGGCGATCTTTAAAGCAGGTCGCTCTGGCACGGGATGGGTTTAGGCGGCGGCGAGAGACGCTGGGCGGCCGGCCGGGTTACGGGCCATAATGGAACCCAAGCTGACGACGGCTGTTGATGCCGACAAGTGCTGCGAGCCCCAAATCGTGATCGGGCGCAGCGGCGGAGGAACTGTGGGCCGGACTGGAAAGACGATGAGGCAGACCTTGCGGGTTTCTCGCGAGAAGCAGCGCAAGGAGAAACCGACAGGGTTCGCCAAAGTGTTTGGGAATGTGGCCAACCGGACGTCGCAGGCTGCGGGCCACGCCTCGACGTTCATCATAGCTGCCTGCGTGGTGTTAGTTTGGGCCGTTACAGGGCCTTTGTTCGGCTATTCCGATACTTGGCAGCTTGTCATCAATACGGGCACCACGATTGTGACATTCTTGATGGTGTTCTTGATTCAAAATTCTCAGAACCGTGACAGCGCCGCGATCCAGGTCAAGCTCGATGAACTGATCCGCGTCAGCGCGGCTCGTAATTCCTTCGTTGGAATTGAACATCTGACGGATGACGAACTCGAGGAAATCCGGACCAAGTGCGAAACCCGCGCACAGGCAGAAAAAACCGGAGAGGTCTCCGTTGAGAAGACCGGCGAAAAGGCGAGGCGGGCGGCCGATAGAGCGGTGGGGTCGTGACAGCGCTAATCCACCGCAGGACAAACGCGAGATACTCAGATACGGCCACGCGTAACATCGAATCCATTTTGAAACTGGAGAAAGAAGACCAGGAGGCGTTATCGCCGTACCATCGTCTGTCGCACGCCATCGGTTGGTTCGTCGGCACCGTGTATTTCGTGGTGTTCGAATGCGCAATGGTACTCGGCTGGATCGCGTTCAATGTTGGTCTGGCGCCGACGCATTGGACTTTCGACCCGTATCCATTCCCATTGTTAGCCGTTGTGCTCGGGCTAGAGGCCGTTCTGCTGACGTCCTTCGTCTTGATACGGCAGAATGCAATCGACCGTGCATCCGAAAGACGCAATCATCTCGACCTTCAGATCAATCTGCTTGCAGAGGAGGAGGCGACGAAGGTTCTCAAAATGCTCGGAGAGATCGCGGTTCATCTGAAATTGCCCGTTCACGATCCAGACAACAAGGATCTCTCACAACATACGCAGGTCGAATCCATCGCCCGTGACCTGCGCGCGCGGGAGAAAAAGGAAGGCGAATGAGTATCACACCATCCGCAGATTCGAGGTTACGGGGATGTGCGGGTGGTCCATCATGTCGGCAACTCGACTGGAGACCGACGTCTTGATAGCCGAGAGCACTCTCGTGACGGTGTTGGGCGGGTTTGCGGCCCGCATTGACGTCGCTATCTTACCTGCCGCAAGTCAAGAAAGCATGGCCGCGCGACAGCACCGAGGATTTGTCGTGGAAAATGCTGTCGGCCGTGACGTCGGGCCTGGCGCTCTGGATCATCGATGGGCTTGTGAAGGTCGACAGGTTAATCGTGGCTGCAAACGGGGTTGGGGGACCGCTCTCGGGTATCGTGTTGGTCTGCAAGATCCGCGACATGACCGGCGATTATCGCCATGGCGCTGCGCAAGTGTGTCCAACAGCAGGGCGGCTGGGTAAAGCCTCTGAAAAGAATTGCAGGCTTTCGATTCGTTAAGCGATAGCAAGATTCCAGACCGCACTAAAGTGGCAGGCCGCGCCCAACAACACGAATGCGTGCCAAATGGCATTTTGGTAGCGCAATCGCTCCCATAGATGGAAGATAACTCCGAACGTATACAATACTCCGCCAGTTGCGATGAACATTAGGATCGAGCCGGAGAGTGACGCGACAGCCTTGTCGTATGCAATAATGCCGCTCCATCCCATGGCAATATATAACACGACGGAGAGGCGCTCGAAACGACCCGGGAAAAGCAGCCTCAGGACGATCCCGACAGCAGCCGCAGACCATAGGGCGACTAGTAAGGACGCTGCCAAGTCGCGGTCGTTCAGTTGCGTGATGAATGGCGTATAGGTAGCCGCAATGAGGAGGTATATCGCGGACTGGTCAAACCGCCTCAGCAGCCACTTCCGCGGCGATACCGGACAGAGGTTATAGGCCGCAGAGAACACCAGCATAGTAAGTAAGCACAGCGCATAACCTGCAACGATGACCGGATGGATGGATGCACTGGAACCACTTGTCAGGACGATCAACGTCGTCGTTGCGCCCAATCCCACGCCAACCCCAACAAAATGAATCGCTCCATCTGCAATTAATTCGGAACGATCATAATTCCATGGGATCGCACCTACTGCGGTGCGGTGGTTCGCGCTCTTATTCTTTGCAAACCGTCTATCCGTTTCGAGCGCTTCGGAGTCACGTTGATTCATTGATTTCGACGCCGCTAGATTGACCGAGTGCAACGACGCCAACGTTGAAGTGTTCCTGGATGACCGCGCCACAATTGACGACAAAATGTATGAATTGTCGCTCGAATGATGGTCAGCCAATTCGAGAGGCGGATTTTCTAACCGTCCAATCGCGGCTCTTTCGGACTCTCCATGCAACGTTCGGCCTAGACGCAAGGACGGCTTGGATACGCTCGGCTGGATCTCGAAAGCGATCGAACGATGATCGAAACATCGGGCTCGGCCAAATCACGATTGGAGTTCGCACGGCGCGGACGGCTTCGGTTTGATGTGCACCCATTACGATCAGCCCGACGGCGCTCCGCCTCGGCCCGAACGGTACAGAAGCCGGCGCAGCTCGAGCGGAGGGGGCTCCTGGCAGAGCGCATAACCGTATAGGAACTGAGGCGTGCCCCGCTCGTTCACGTACATCACTGCCAATGCTGGCCCGAGGGCTTAGTGAACGAGAGATAGTTGCGCTCCCGCCTACCTATGGAGAGCGCTGGCATGACCATTTATTACTTCGATCTTCGCGACGGAAATGCATTCGTCATCGATGAAGTGGGTATGGAATTACACGACATGCAGAGCGCGCAGGGTACTCTAGCTGGCGTCGCCTGGGACGCGATGCGCGTGGACGGCGCGCAAGGCCAACAAATGATAATCGACGTGCGCGACGCGCACGGACCGGTGATGGAAGTCAAGTTTTCGTTCGAAAGTAACGCCGGTTTCTTTGCCGAACGGTTTTTTGCGCCGGCCCAGCGTCTCCTGCCGCTTACTCCCACGATAAGTTACAAAGTGTACAGAGTTTCCCAAAGCGCGGGTCAGAAATGTCTTGGTCAATTTTGACCAGCGGGCAAATGTCTGAGGCTCCAAGATTTGCCGGTCGGCGGGATACCCGCCCATACCAGGAAAGGAGCGCGTCATGCAAAGACGCCGTTTCAAGCAAGTTGTGCCGCTGGATCAGCGGCTCGAGCAGCATGCTCAGCAGCTTCGTAAGGAAGCGAAGGGCCTCCCCCCGAGCGGTGAACGTGAGAAGTTGATACGTAAGGCTCGGCAGTTAGAGACAGCCTCGGACGTCAGCCACTGGCTGGATAAAGGGCACCCGGCTTAGGAACACACCATGCAGGAAAACCGCGCGTTCATCTTAGGGCCCGATGGCCGGGTGCAGGAATCTGTCGATCTGCTTGCGAGAATGAAGGCGAGGCCATCAAGGCGGCCAAGCAACTTGTCGATGGTCACGACGTCGAGCTGTGGCAACGGATTGCCATTGAGCGGTTCAACCGCCCTGGATAACAAAGAACCGGTCCAATCTGCGAGCGCTCAAATCCACCGTTTCAGCACGTAATAGTTACTTTCGAACGCCGGCCTAGACTAGTGCCGGGGTTTCGTTTCGGGTCGGTCGCCGGTCGTGGCGACTGCGATAAAAAAAAGCCCCGCGATGAGCAGAGCAATTTCACGCTGACACCGCGGGCTAAGACTTTACCGATTTGTCGGGGTCATCTTGGCAAGAAGGCCGCTAAAGGGTTTATAGGATTGCATCGCAAGATCGCGATACAACGCGCCGATCTTCTGCGACTCGGCCATGAACGTCTCGAAAGACGACTTCGCGAATTCGCTTTGCAATTCAATCGCCTTGTCGACCGACTTCACGCCTGAGAGCTTCTCGACAAACAACCTGATATCTTCAAACGATGTCGCGGAGTAGTCGGTGTAAGCTGTAGCAATCGCATGAAGGCCGGCCGGGACGGACTTCATCGATTCATTAACGGAATCGATCTGCTGCGGTAGCGTCCGATTTGCATTATTCTGATGGTCGTTAGACATTCTGATCCTTGGTTAGTGTGTGGTGTGACAATGCTGCGCAACTCCAATGGTTGCTCCGAAAAGGCTGCTCTCGCTTGTTCGTTGCGTGCTTGTGTGTTCGTTTGATGTTATCGCAATTGCCGCATCTAGCGCACCGCTCCACCCGCCGCGAATGTACTCGAACGGGCAAAACTCGGGGCAGCGGGCTCCCACAGAGATCGAACTTCCAAAGTAATCTAGCCAAAAACAACCCTAAGAACGTGATGATCCAGGTAAGCCCGGCAATGACCGACAGTATCAAGGTAGCGTCTCGCGCCGCTTCACCTGGCCCAGGACAGCTTCATTTCCTTCACCGTGTCTCCAGCATTCCGACCTGTTTACAATCTCAGGGGAAAAAACGGCAATAGTTCCGTAAATAAAGAGGCTAGATCCACTTGTGTATACTAGTGCACCTTCGGATTCTCGCGGGAATCGTATCTTATTCCATCACCGCACTGTCCTATGGCTGCTATCGGTGACTGAGAGCCTAGTGCTCCCGCCTGTTACAGCGGAGCCAGCACTTGCCCCACTCGCAAAACATTTGCGCGACTTGCCGCCGTCCTAAGACGCGTGAGCTTCAGCCCGGCGGTAAACCTCCCCGCACTCTTCAGTGCCTCAACTGCGACCGGCCCGACCCTCTAAATTCGCCTACCGTTATAGGCATGATGAAGGCTCTGCAGCCTCCTCAGGAGTAGGCGTGACAGAGCCGCATCGGAAATGGACTGAAGAGGAGGACCAGCTTCTGCTCGCTATGAGGGCTGCGGGAAAGGGGGCCGCTGTGATCGCCAAAGTGCTTAAGCGAACGGAGGCGTCTATTGTCAGTAGGACAGTGATACTGAACCGGCAAAAGCAGTAAGGCCGCCTCAATAGCCAGACCGGTGCCGGTCGAGATCGCCGACCCAACCTGGCGATTGCCAAGTGACGGGCCCCAGCCGGGGGGAATGCTGAGGCCGTCTCTGGGGCCTTTCATGCACAAGTGCCGAGTGCTTTCGGCACGAGTTCGCAACACAAACAAAAGGGGATCGTTCCTATAGAATCTCTGGCCGCCGCAAAGCCAACCTATGGAGTCGGCTCGTCATCCCTTTCAAGCTGAGGTTTTTCATAGAGCACCGCGTTCAATAAGGAGCGGTGCACCTCGATCTTTCCGTTGTAGCTGATCAATCCCAGTTTACGAAATTTGTTCAGGAAGAAGCTCACCCGGGATCGGGTCGTGCCGATCATCTCTGCCAAAGTGCCTTGATTGATCGCAGCATCGATCGGTATCGGCTCTCCATCTCTTCCGAAATTGGCTAGCAGCAGGAGAAGGCGCGCCAGCCGCTTCTCGCTGGAATTGAATAGTTGGTCGATCAAGTCTTCTTCAATGCGATTGCTTCGGGTGACCAAGTACGTCATGAAAAGTTCTGCAAACCTGGGCTCTCTGCGGAGCGCCGCCAGCATCGCTTTCCGGGTTATTGAGGTGATGAGGCATTCCTCTATCGCCCTCGCGGTTCCAACGCGGAACGTCTGCCCGTTCAGACAACCTTCACCAAAAAACTGTCCAGGTTCCAGTATGCCGACGACTGCTTCTTTGCCTTGCTCGGAAACAACGGTCACCTTGACCTTGCCCGATTGGATATAAAAGATCTGATTAGCTTCCTCGCCTTGGGTGTAGATGATCCGGTTTTTTCGATAGTTCTGAATCGTTTTTCCGGTGCCGACTTTGGCTAGAAATGCTTGAGGATCGAACGGTCGCTTTGCTGACTTCACAAGTCCCTCCCATTGGAACCAGCGAAACCTAGTTATCTAAGACCATGGGATGTGGTCAATATTGACCACGCGGCAAATCTTTACGGCGAGAAAATCACCCGTTAGTTCCCGTGTCTACATTCTGTCGTGCACCCGCCTGATCCGCCAGGGGCGCCTTTATGCGAAGCTCAGGGAGCGGTCAGCTCACTACCCGCGTTGCCTGGAAGCGGAAAGGCGCTCGCGCATGAGAAGAGACTCCAATCTATCAACCGCTCTATTTGGCCGGATTTTCGTATGAAGGCTTGGAATAGACCGGTACAGTGCCAATCTCGCGCCCAGCGTCATCGATTATAGATATGCGGCGCTCAGGGTCGTCTTCGGGCTTATCGAGTGAAACGCCGATGGCGAGCACCGTGGCCCTGATGATTGCGTCGGCATCGTTTTCGCAAACGAAGCCTGATGCATCAAAAAGCTTATGGCCGTCTTTAACATCAAAAAAGTAGCGCGGCATCGGCAACCTCTAGTTTGCCAAAACTTGGCAAACAGCAACGTTCCAATAAACACTGCTTTGAGTCGCCGGCGAGGGCGATTTCGACTTCAACCAATACATTAACTTTTCGAAAATGAGCAATATTGACCAGCGCCGGGATCACGGTGAGCCAATGCTGATCCATCACCGTCCCCCTGGGTAGCTACCGGTGACTGAGAGTTCTGTAACGCTCCCGCCTGAACCAAAGGCGATAGCATCATGACCATCCTGCAACCAATTTGCCCCACGTGCCGAACACGAACGGTGTTGGCGCGGGTTACACCCGGCCCCATCGGCTTCGACATCCGGACGTTCAAATGCCCTGCGTGCAATCATGTCGATCAAACTGTGGCTGACCTACTAGCTGACCCGATGAAGTCCGTCACGACGAACGCATGGCTTCGCGGGCAACTGCAAGCGCCGACATAGGGGGCGCCATAGAGGTCGCTCTTGACGTGTCAGGAAATGTCCGAGATCTCCGATTGATCGAGTTCGCGTGTCCGCTTTTCAAAAGCATCGGCGACGCGGAGGCAGGCATCCCGCTTCCGCAGGTCCGTGGTTTCTGCTGCCATGCGGCGCATGTCGATTAATTGCCCCTGTATCTCCGCCAACGCTTTCACTTCGTCGTTGTCCATGGGGTGATCGCGCCTCAATAGCTGGGTCGGTTTCGGTCGTTCTCGGCCTTGTTGGCGGCCTTGAGCTTGATTCGGATGTACTCGGCAACGTCGCCGATTTCGGCCTGCATATCGTTCTCGGAAATGCCTTGGCCCTTTGCCGCGTCGATACAGCGGCGGGTAAGCTCGGCAACGTCCTGCGATGCTCCCGCCGTCCGTAACGGCTCTGCGGCATGAACGCTATTCTCAATCCAGAAGTCGATAAACTCTCGCGCTTTGATCGTCATTTGCCTTTCCCTTTCGAGCAAATCAATAGCGTCGCGTAAGCCAGCTCAGCAACCCGCTTTTTTTTTGCTGCGAGCCGCCCACAAATCTTTTCCGGCGCCGCTGTAAATCCGGCGCCTCCGCAACTTTCGTCAAATGGGATGCCTTTCATGACTAAGATTCTACCGACAGTCGGCCGCGTTGTGTGGTTCACACCTTCAAGTCTTTCGGGCGATGGGTTCTTTGCCCCATATCGACGGCCGAAAGCCGCTCGCGGCGATAGTCTCTCACGTCTTTAGCGACGAGCTGGTGAACCTGGCCGTTTTCGATAGCAACGGCGTTCCCCATAGCCGGACGAGCGTCCCGCTTGGTGCAGGAAGGCGAGGACAACCCCGAACACGGCTACTTCTACTCCTAGATGCCGTACCAGGTCGGGCAGGCCAAGGCCGCGCAAGTCCCGCCCTCATCGAGGCCAACCAAAACGAAGCTGCGCGCGAGACGCTCAATGACGCCGACGCGATCTTTTCTCGGCTGAAAAACCAAAGTGAAGGCCGACTACAACAGCAAAGGCCAAGTCAATTGGCGCCGCGAGGCGCGCGAAGATTTCGACTTTGAGGCCGGCGAACAGCTCAACGGGGAAGATAAGGCGATCTTGCAGGACGCAAGCGCCCGATCGTCCATCTTTATACGCTGTCGGGTTCTGCCGGCCTTCTCGCTTCGGATGGTGGGGTCTGGCGGGGCGGAGCTGTCCCGGTCGGGTTGCCGACATTGGAACGATAGGCCGGGACGCGGACTAAATCGTGCGTAATGAGTCAACTGAAGAAGAGAACGTGGTCGGAAGAGGACCTGGAGCGTTTGAGGGCTCTAGTACTGTCGGGCGCTTCTGCGGTCCGTGCATCTGTCGCGCTGAAGCGCCCGCTTAAGGTGGCAAAATTGAGAGCGAGAAAAATGGGCGTGCCATTTCGACACGACAGCGAATTAAAAAAGGAGCGTCAGCGGAAGCTGATGTCCGGCCCTCAGCGGCCGATTACGTGAACCTCAGGCGCATGAGTGGGCGGACGATTACGTGCTTTGGAAGTCGCGACCTTTCGCGCTGGCGTGTCCTTCGCGGTGGTCGCTCCAGGCTTGATAGCCGGCGTGGTACGGCGCGCCGATAGCCACGCTGCACGTCGTTTCGAACGATCGACCGTTACTGTTTGCTGCGATCGACTTCAGTACCTGTGGGGTTCGAGGACGGCGGCGTAGGGCGGTTGGTCGTTGCTGCGCCCGTAGTCGTGCCAGGGTCGGCGTTGGTCTTGCCCGAAGGCCCCGTACGGTTAGCCGGCTGGGTCTGCTGCGCGGTCTCGCTGGGCGGCGTGGTGCCCGCCTGGTTCATGGTGCTGTTATTCAGGCCATAGAACACGGCACCGAGCACAACCGCGATGGCGATGGCGTACACTGCTATCCTTCCGCCACTGGCGGGACCTTCGGCAAGCTGGGGATCGGCTTGCAGCTCATTGTCGCGACGCCGAATTTCCTCTTCACTCCGGCCCCCACGTTGGGGATCGTTCGGATTGGGTTGGTCTGCCATGAATTTGTTCCTCCGGTAGCGCCCCAGCCAAGCGAATGAACAATGGCGGGCGCGCGCGGATGTTCCGCGCCAATGTTGCGACCCCGGTCTTCCGGTCAGATAGGCGTCCATCTCGATTGAGTGGCTGCATTTGAATCGGCACAGTCGACCAGGACGCGACGAGGCCTGATTGGTGCGTCCAGCCGGCGTCAACCCGGGTGCGGATCGCATTGATACCGCCGCACGGCTTCGCTGACCTTCGCGCGGTCGTGGCGGTCCTCGGGCGGCAAGGCCATGACGGGTTCGTGTATTTCGGCCGGTATGGTCGCCATGTCCGAGAATGGCTTGTTGGCCATTCCCACCACTGCTCGAAGCGTCTTAGGAACAAAAGGACGCAGGCCCGAGGATTGATTCATCGGGTCGCGGTCGTACAAGACTGAAACTAGGGCCTACAATTTAGTCGCGTGCTTCACATTCGCTCAATGCTTTTTCTGCTTCACGCGTCATGAAGACCCCGCGAACTCGACGCTTTTGTTTTTCCGGCGACTATGCGATCAGGCGTGCGCCGCGCGGGCATCTAGAGGTAACAGGTGAGACATATCATTTTCGAGGCGGAGCCTGCCCATTTCAATCGCCTTGCATTTTCTTGCCGGAGGCACGTAAACTTTTTGAGCGAAACTATGTTAGCGTCTTACGGTTGGATCGGGAGATGGCGTTCACCTCACTGAAATTGAGAAAAGTATCGGGCGCCAATCGGATCAAGAGCGCTGATGACGCGTATGCATTTATGATGCACATGCGGCTTTCCGATCAGAACAAACCCCATTGGCAAGTGGCGAGGCAGGCGCTGAACAGTGCCGGCGCGTCAGACGATTGCGAAATCCGGGCTTGGCGGTCGTTTCGGGCGGCTGCGGCCGCGGAAGGCTGGCTTCTGGATTAGGCGCAACGCACCGCACTGGTCGCGCGGTAAACTTCATGGCCGTGGGGCGCCAAATTCGTTTGTTTCTACTCTTGCGCCGTTCAGTTAAGCCGGCCAATTAAGCTATTACCGCAAACAGAAGACCGCCCGAAGGGCGGTCTCGTCTTCGCGATCTGATCTGACTAGACATGAACTAAGCCGGGACCGGCGCCAACGCTGCCGCTTCTCGCGCTAGCCGCTCTGCCTTTAGACGTTCTCGGTTTGCATGAAGGGCCTTTTGCGCCGCTTCATATTCATTCAGCGCTTTGACAGCCTCCCGCTCCACAAACACCTTACGTGCTTCGCGTTCGGCGGGCGTGAGTGTCCTTGGCTCAGCTTGTTGACGATTGATCATTGCGAAATAACGCTCCAACGCAAAATCAGTTCCCTAAGCGCCTTAGGATATGGTTCTTGGCCTTAGCGCAGGGATACGGGCGACACGATCCGAGTCATTATTGCTTCATGGTGCCGCCGGGCGTAGTCGCGTCCCCCTTTTTTTGCGCTGCGCCAGCCGTTCCCGCGCCTTGAGTGCTCGCGTCTTTGGAGCTTCCGGTCGTGCACAAAGATACATAAGAAACCGAAAGTCGGGAAAATCTGAAAGATCGCCAGCCTATCTCGATCAGGCGAATGGTCCGCAACAGCGGCGGTGAATTTCGCAAAACGTTCCGGACTCAACAACCCCGTGCTACGGCAAGCTCTAGGCCGGCTTGTATCCACCGTGCCCTTGTCGCCGAACAGGAACGGGACGTTGATCTTTCTCGATATAGATCCCGCCATCCTGATCGGTTCGAAAGCGTGCGCGTGCTCCATGAGACGACGCGCGGCCTTCTGAGGATCGAGTAGGAGCGAGTAGGAGCGATCGGCCGCGTATTTCATCAGTGCCCCATACGAGCGTACGGAAACCTCGGCCGTATATCAGCGCCGCGCTTTCCCCCAAGCGATTGTGTTCGGTCGTCCCACCTACGCATGATGAGCTCCACGCAATGTGGAATCGCGCACAAAGCATCTGGGTAGAGCAGGGCTGCTTGCGGGTGGTCGAGTACCGAGCGAATCAGCCGAGGGTAAGGTCAGGCATCCGTTCTTCAAGGGGTTGCGGAAGGACGTATGAAAGAACTGGCTGCTGAATTTAGGCTCTCGTCTACCGAGCCGGATCGGGGAAAATCAAGCTCCGCCAGCCACTACGATCAAATGGTTTCCACGCACCGTCCGGCTGGGCAAGTCTGTCGGCAATTGCATAAACGGCCGCTGGATTGACAGCCAGTCCGCAATGGCTTCCTTCCACCTCAATGCTTTCAGACTCAGCAGAGGTTTTCTCTACACAGCCTTGCCACGCGCAAATCCCGTCCGTACGGCTATAAATCGCCGTTGTCGGAACTGCCGGCGCAACCGACATCGCAACATCGTGGACATTGTCCACCGATTGGCCGCTGGCGAGTTGATAGACTTGCCAAGCATTCGTGGATCTCGGACTCCCGCCGAATGGGCTACCAAGCGAAATAACAGACCGAACCTGGTCCGGAGCTATTTTAGCGAGTTCACGGGCATAAATGCCCCCAAGGCTCCAACCGACGATGCTGATCTTCCTGTTGTGGAGGTGGCTAAGCTGGCGCACACAATCAAGCATGCGGTCCTGAACGCCTGCACGGAGACCTCTATTAAGCCCAAGTCCCCAGCCTTTGACCGCGTAGCCTCGACCTTCCAAAAATTTGCGAAGGGGCAACGTTGAGTCGTCACCGGCCATGAGCCCCGGTATCACCAACACCGGGTGGCCATCCCCCCTTGGAGTCAAATGCAAGAGCGGGAGCGCATTCAGAAAAGCCCCCAACTCGGTGAGGGCTCGTCGCCCTTCAAGTAACATTAGAATTTTGGACGGCGGACGAATCGACTGTGTCGCAGCTGACATTTGTGCTCCTTGTTGCGATGCACAAATAGAACCAGGAAGCCGATCGGTTGTTCCTAAGGGTCCCTCTCCCGAGACAACGATTTTGTGTTCCTGTGCAGGAACTTATCTAAGGTTTAACCTGTAGCCACTTGTTAGGAACACACCGGCTCCTCAAATGTTGCACCGCATCTAAGAGGACCTTTCCCATGTCGAAGATTGAAAAAACCAAGAAGCCGGATAACGAAACGCCATCGCCCCAGCCGACTACTATTCCTTACCCATTCGGTTGGAGTTCAGGTTTAGAAAGTCCTCGGAGCCCCCACTGTTAAAATGCTCCGCGTGCCGGGGCAGCGACGTTTAATGAGCTGAAGGGCAAGGCACTTCTCACATTCAGTGGGAGCCGAAACTCAGAGGTCTCATTGAACAAAGCTCTGACCTGAACCGTCTTACTTTCGGAGATGGTCTGGAGGACCGTGGAGCGGCTGAGAGCGTGGATCGAGCATCTAAGGCAGAGGCTGCGGCGGCGTCTGGAGGCGAGACTTACAAAAAGACGATCAGTGCACGCGCCCACGAACTTTGAGAACAGAACGGACGTCCCTCAGGCCGCGACCTGGAGTTTTGGCTTCAAGCCGAGTCCGAGATCAGCGAGCGCCATCCGCAGTAATCAGTGCTTCAGTATTGGCGGCTCAGAGGTGTGCTTGAATGTCTCGATGTGTCGATCCAGTTGCCATAGCTCAACGTCGTGACCATCAACGACCTGCTTGGCGAGCCTGATAGCTTCGACATCATCATCGCATTTTGAACGTGGCCGTCTGGCCCCATGATGTATGCGCGGTAATCCATCGCCGTTCGTCCTATGTCGGAGGTTGAAGACCCTTTGAGCTGAGCCACTCGCTCATGTGGGAGGCGGTTTCCGCAAGCCGCGCCCTGCGAATAAGCCTGTCGCGCTCCACTCCAGGTGGGGTGCCTCGGGCTTCTTTCCGCAGACGCTCGGCTTCTTCCGAAAGGTGGTTGTCGAGGGGATCGATAGGTTTGAAACGCTGCCGTTCCTGCATGGCGGGCTCCTTTCCCTGCCTGCTAGAGGATGGCGGGAGCGCAACCGGCGTTCTCATCACCGATAAATGCCGTGGAACCGTGAGGGTGCTGGCTTGAGTATGAGCTGTCCGAACGGAAAGCGCTGGTCAAAATTGATCACTGAAGGGGACTATCGGAACTCTTGACCTAAATCAAAGGGTCGGACCCCTTCAAGCCGGCGTGAAAAACGAAGGTTCCAGATTCGTGCATCTTGAGCCAGCCGCGCTCAATCGCGAGTTTGAGGCCCGCGCCGTACTCGGCCGGGCTGCCGCGGTCACGGAAGAGCAACGGCTCGTTGATTTTCTCGATGTGGATGCGGCCTTGATGTGCGGCCTTCTCTGGATCGGCAAAGGAGCGAGGGGAAGTTGTATTTCTTACGCCGCGCCTTCGTTACAGCTTGCGGTTAGGCTGTGCTCGTCAATCTCAGGATGGTCTTGTTGGCATCGCCGCAGAGAGCATTTCCAAGGCGGACAGCTCTTCCGCAAGGCGCTTGGAAACAAACTCGCGTTCGAAGTCGGTCAGGCTGGTTTCTAACAGGTGGCGATAGCGCTGAATGTTGCCGCGATGCGTTCGAAGCCGAGCAAAATTCTCGTCAATCATTTTGTACTCCTAATTACTAGTCAAATTGATGGCCGAAAAACTGAAGTCTCCTGTGCTCACCCTCCGTGGTCAAGCATGAATCGTGCCACCTCCCTGACGTAATGCTTCAGGGCGACAGCTTCGCCGAAATGGAACGGATTGGCGCTCGGGCGCTCACACGGTTTTGCCACTTTATCCCGGCATGGTGATTCGGTGCTCGAAAGAGTGCATCTTGAGGAACGGCTCTGGCACATTAGCCCCCAGCCCCGCCGGAGCAGTTTCTTCAAGCCCGCGCAAGTACCGGCCGCACGCCGGCCCCGCGCCGGAGCTTTTCTGGTAGAGCTTCCGTTATGCAGCGATCTCGTTTTGCGATCGTCTTGGAAGTCGTCACCACGGCGGCGATGGCCGCGCTCGTGCTTTACGTACTATTCCCGCCCAACTAGCCATCGATGCCAGACGCAGCTCGGTCAGTGTCGTCTTGATAAGCGACGCGAGGGTCTCGCTGTGTGCAGTAGCGGCCGCGCGACGTCCTCGATCTGGTGCGTAACAGTGTTCTCAAGGCAGGCGGTGATCGAGCAATTGCGCCAACTCAACAACGCGCAGCGGGCGCCGGAAGCGGCGCCACAACAACCGACACCGCGCGTACCGCGGCATCCGAACACCAAGGCACCACCGTTTCCGCGGTTCTCGCCCAACGCCGCGGCCGCTACCGGTCGAGCCGCACCGCACCACCGCGTTCGGCAGATTCATCACCGAGTTGGAGCGCGTGCATCATGCGGTTAATGAGGAGATCATCGATGAGCCCTGTTCGAGAAGAAAGCCGCGGAGCCAATCGTCACCGGGACCGATATCCTCCGCAAAGCCGTTCACGCTCGTAACCGCAGCCCGCATGCGCCCTCACTGATCGCGAGCGAGATCGGAGGCATCGTCACCCGCACGCCGGAAGCGTTCGCCGCCAGCAAGGCCGATCTCTCCGTCGAGATGCTGCAGAAACTGACCGCCGTGATCTATCCACACAGCGAGTTCGACGTCGAAAGCGGCATGCTGCGATCCGCCAACAAGGCGCCCTGTGCTCCGAGCGACCGGGTCCCGGATGGCAAAAGGGCCGCATTCCTGCGGCCCTCCGCCAGCCCAAATTTGTTCGGGATGAAAACACCACGCTGGCAGGAGTAAGTTTATAGCGTTCAATAGGAATGACGATTCCGTAGAAGCACGGTATTTCGAGGCCAGAAACTGATCGGGTAAACCCTGCAAACGGCCCTCGGCGCAACGCCACGATGGTGGGTGAGAGCGGTCACTTCCCCTGATTGTTCGAGATCTTCAGGAAGTAAGTAAAATGCTCGCCATTGCGCGGCGGGCTTTTGTGAGTTTCCTGAGTGTCAATGCGTATTGAGATGCCGGGGTTCATTAAACCCCAGCTTGCCACTTTGAAGAGCAAGGCCCCGAACGGCGGCCAGTGGCTCCATGAAATCAAGTATGACGGCTACCGCGTGCAAGTCCATCTCAACCGGGGTAGGAAGAAGGTCTTCACCCGCAACGGGCTGGATTGGACTAAGCGCTTCACCGAGATTGCCGGTGCGCTGGCTATTCAAGGCGAAGCCATCATCGACGGTGAGGTAGTGGTCGTCCACGAAGGGCGAACCAATTTCTCCGAACTGCAGGCAGAGTTGGCTGCGGGCAGACAGGGTCGGCTCGTCTACTACGCCTTCGATCTCCTCTGGCGGAATGGCGATCTCCGCAAGCTCCCGCAGATCGAACGCAAGCAACTCCTGTCAGACCTGCTGGGTGAAAACGACATCGAACTCCCGGTGCTGTTTTCCGAACATCTCATCGGCGATGGGCAGAAGATGTTCGAGCATGCCGCCAAGCTGAATTGGGAAGGCATCATTTCGAAGCGGGCGGACGCAGCGTATCGGTCGGAGCGCAGTGAGAACTGGCTGAAAATCAAAGCCGTGCAAAACGGGAAGTTCCCTGTTGTCGGCTTTGTCAAAGACCCCAGCGGTGTCGCGGCCCTATATCTTGGCAAGAAGGAAGGCAACGAACTCGTTTACATGGGCAAGGTCGGGACAGGCTGGTCTCGTACTGTTTCCAGCCAGATCAGGAAGCAGCTCGACACGGTCGTCAGCCCGAAGTCGAAGCTAACCAAGCCCATCAGAAAGCCGAAGGCGACATGGGTAGAGCCGCAGTTCTATGCGGACGTTGAATACAGAGACATCACGTCAGAAGGCTTGCTGCGGGCCAGTTCATTTAAAGGGTTGTCTCGGAAATAGCACCGTGGCCGGTGGGCTGGATTTCGCCATCAAGCCAGTCCTGTTCGTCCGCCAATGCCCGCCAACTTGCGGCCATGCGCTGAAAGCGCTTGAAAGACGGTTCGTCTGATCGGCCTTCGGCGAGCCGCAGGCAGTTGTCAGCGTTTTCTCTGAGAATATTGGATTGCTTCATCCCTTTGATGTGGGATTACTGCGAGGTCATTTCAATGCAGTTTTTCGTGATCTCCCTTCGGGTTCCATATTAACGTTTGTTGTGTCGCTTGAATCTTTGAAGACATAGAGTCTTCACCATCACCGCGCGGCATTTGGCTTTTATCGGTGATGAGAACGCATTGCGCTCCCGCCTAGTCAACAAGGGAGTACCCGCGTGATGATAAAGCGCAATCGTTTCAAGCAAACCCAAACGCTGGAAGATCGTCTCGAAGCAGAGGCTGCTAGGCTGCGAGCACAAGCAAAGCTCATCCCTCCTGGTGTTGAGCGCCAGCGCATTCTGCGGAAGGCTAGACAGGCCATTATTGCGTCGCGGATGTCGGAGTGGCTCACCTCTCCAGGTCTCCAGTCTCCGACGTAGGAACAACGGGAGGTCCATGGCTGTTCTCGTCCCCGTGGAACGTTGTCAGCCTAGACACGGGACTAAAGGTAGCGCATTCGGTCGGCTATGTATTTCATGCGGCGGCCTTGTCTTCCTTGTCTGCACCTCGCGCGACGATCGTGATCGTATCGTCCGGCAACGGCCGCTGCAGCGCCTTGGCCTCGTCCCACGGCGCGCGCATCCAAACATCGCGCACCTCATCGGTCATCAGGATGACAGGCATGGCCTTCGGGTGGATCGGCTCGACGACAGCGTTTGGTGACGTCGTGAGAAATCCATAGACATTGTGCGGCCCCGGAATCGGCTTCGATTTCGTGCCACGGTCACCCTTGAACTCGGTCCAAATGCCGGCGAAACAGGTCAGCGGCCGATCATCATTGATCGCGAACCAGACGACGTCCTTTTTCTTGGTCTCCGGGTTCGGCTCTGGCGCGTATTCAGCGAAGCTGTTGAATGGCACAAGGCAGCGGTTCTCCGGCTTCAGCCACATCCGCCAGTGCGGGGAAGACGTGTTCCTGATGTTGGTGACTGGCGGCCCGCCGGTGCGCGGTGGCGGCGGCATGCCCCAGCGCATCATCGTCAGTTCGCGCTCGTCGCCGGCGTTGCGAATCACCGGGGCCGGATAGTCTGGAAACACGCCGGTCATCGGCGGCAAATTACCAACGTACCTGTTCATTACCCGGAATAGGCGCTGAATAGCTTCTTGGTTGGTGGTGATCGAATAAAGATTGCACATGCCTCAGTCTCGCTCGCCGGGCCACCATGTTGACGCCGGGTCGTTGACGGAAATCTTCGCCTGCCGTAGCGCCACCAGGTGGCTGCGCTTGTACGGCCGCCGCCGGAGCCGGGAGCAATCCCTGCACCGCATGTAGCGCTCCAGTTCATGGATCGGCGTCGTCTTTGGTCGCCTGACGATATTCAGCGCGACGGTCTGATGGGTGCTACAGCCAAGGCATTTGACTTCCAGATAGAGGTATCCGGCGTTCAGCGCGTCGCCGAGCGCCGGGGATGGCTGCGCCGGTCCCTGAAAGCCAAGCATTCGCTTATTCCACGCCTCGCACGCCAGCCGGTCGGCGATCTTGCGCGCATCCGCTGCCTGTTCTGCGGCGGCCCGAACCGATGCTCCGTAAATGGCTTCCCGTGACTTGGTGCCCATCGCCTATCAAAGCCGGTCGCCGGGTCTGGCGCAAATCGACCTATGGCTGGTAGTCAGGCATCGCCGGAACCACGGTGAATTGTGGGTGTGGAGAGTCGTCCGTCACGTCGCGCCAGCAGCCGCTTCGTTACCAGCAGTGAAGCAAACGGATGGTTGCGCATGAAATCTTTCGGCGTCAGCATCCGACCAAGCCGACGTTCAAGGCACCCGATGCAGAGGCAGCCGGCCATCGGCTCCATGCCGGCGGCCTCCCAGACTTTGGCCTTGACGGTGTAGACCTCCGAAAATTCATTGACGGTCTGCCTGATGCCTTGATTGCTCCAGCCTGTTCTAGCTGCTGCCGGCTCTTCAGGCCCGGCGCGGTGTTGATGTTGCAGTCGATGCAGCACCAGCTTTCGGGCGCGAGGCCTCTAAGGTCAGGCTGCTTCATCGCATGCCTGCCTTGCGCGTTTTCTTGTTTCGCGCCGCTGCCATTTGCTCCCGCCAGCGAGGATTAAGGCGGTCCATCAGCGTGTCCGACCTTCCGTGGCCTTTGATGGACGGAATGGACAGATGTCATGAAGGCCCTTCAGTTTGCGGCCCAGCTGCTTCTCGATGCAGGCGATGCAAAGGTTATCGTCCCAGCCGAGACCCAACTGGTCTCTCCAGACCTTGGGCGACAGCATGCAATAGTCGCCGATCTCGATGACGTTGACGCCGCAATCCAGACAGACAACGCGGGCGATTTCGGCGGCGGATAATTCGTGGATAAGTGACCGATCATCGTCGTTCGGGATCATTGCGACCTCCATGACAAAAGCGGTGCGGACCGCCAGCCCGTGTCAGCGAAAGGAGGGGTCCGCACCTGACTTGGCACATGCTTGGGCGAGGTGTTCCGCGATGATGTGTGAGGCGCTGACAGGGCCTGTGGCGCGTCAGACCACACCCGGGCGGTGATGCTGTCGATTCCTACTTTGGCGTAATGTCATCTTGACATCAGTTCAGCGTGAGCGGGTACACACACCCGCATTCTGGGAAGGTGCCAGAACCATGCCGAAGGGATCGATCGAGTGACTCGATTTGATCACGCGCAAATCCTTCTGCACCGTAAGCAGGCCGACCGGCGTGTCGTCGGCATTCAGTTCAACGAACGCGGTAGCGCCCATGCGATCGGCGACAACGATCGCCCTGTTGCCGATGCCGCGGGAGATGCCGATCCGGGCGAATTGGCCGTCGCTGGAATTGGTGTCGGGCGACGTGGTGATGAAGATGTCTTCGCTGTAGCCTTCAACCTTGCATCTCAGCACGTCGGCGAACGAAGGGGCTGGTGCAAACATTTGAACGCCAGCGAAACAAAATGCGAGGAGGACTGTATGTCTCATTTGCACACAATTCTTTGGTTTAAAAAATTTGAATCGATCCTGTTTTCCAGAAGGTCGCCGCAACATAAGCCATAAGTCGCGAGTCCGCTGAACTCGCACTTACTGCGCATGCGGCGTCTCGGTGTCAGCCGTTGGCACCCAGATCCTGTCGCCGCTTGCGAAGCGGCCGAGCTCTCGACGGCGACGACATGAATCTTGAGGCCATTGGCGGAAGCCCGGTGCGCTAGCTTTTATTGGAAGGGTTTTCGGCCCGCCGCTTTGTGTTTCTCATAGCGGGCGTTCACCTCCTCGATGAGTCGTTCGAACCGCTCAATGCTCGGGGCAGTCAAAACCTTCGATGGGTCTTTCCCCATCTGAATCATGAATTCCCGCGCTGGCCGTGATTTGAAGAAATTAATTCCCACCGCCTGAAATGCTTCCTCGTACCGCTTCACGATGCGCGGAATCTTGGCGTTAAGGTTGAGGGTCTTTCCTTTTAGCTCTTGGGCAAATGTTCTCTTGACCAGTTCAGCATAGACGGTCGGGTCAATTACATCTTCAATATCGGCTTCAGCGGGAGGGGTAGCGAACGCGGCGGAGGTAAATAACAACGAGGTTTCGCGCAAGATCTTAGATTTTACGAGTTCATCCCGTTGATCATGCCCTGCCTTGTCATCATCTAAAAGAACAATCACGTCCAGCTCTTGCGATGCCAGAAGGGATGTCATGTAGCTCACCTTGCCAGCACCTCCGGCAGGCGTCAGTACCATCTTTTCAACCAAAGGAGCCTTTCCGGATTCGCGAAGGTAATCATTGACTGAAGAGAGAATCCAGAAGTCCGTGACGCCTTCGACGACCAAATTAGCCGTACCGACGAATAGTGTCTGCGAGAGGTTGTAACCCAAGGCTGCCTGGAGAGGGAAAAGGGTGCGCGCGTCGCCGCTTGGGTCTTTAGTGACCTCGGTGCCTTTGTCCGAAATGTTGACAGTGCGGACAATTTCAATCGTGTCCGGCGGAATCATGAACGGCGAGTGCGTCGTATAGACGATCTGATTCTTGTAGTCAGAACGGAAGTGGCTGAGCAAATCCTCCTGCGAGCGCGCGTGGAGGTAAAGACCGGGCTCATCGAGCAGTAGAACCGCGTTGCTGGCTGCGCCTCCCTGAGTATCGGCGGAGAAGGTGACGTAGAACGAAAAGAACCACCGGAATCCACGACTGCGCTCATCGAGATTTACCTCAACCGGATAGTCGGCATTTTCATCGTAAACCAACGTATCGAGGTGTGGTCCGTCGGCATAAAAGCGGACGGTAAGTCTTCGATCCTTCCAGAGTCTTCGCATTTCTTGTGTGATGAGCGCGCTGGCCCTGCTCAGAAGTGTCTGACGCTTTTCGTGGTCACTCTGAAGAGAGTTGATCTCTTTGGGGTCAAATCCCGCCACCTTTGCGAGCCGTGCAAAATTCTTCTCCGCTTCGGTCTCCGGCTGGTTATCGTCGCGCCGCTTCACATACTCAGCAAGATTCTGGTGCCCCGATAGTTCGGGAAAATCTGCTATGTAGATGAAGGTGGGGACCCAGCCAAGAACAAGCGCCTTTGCTTTCCCCTGTGCCTCTTCGAATGTGGAGAGCTTCGTTGCCAAATCTTCGAGTTCAGCGAGCAACGCATCAGGTGCTTCGTCAAGTGTAACCCCGCCAGCGCCAATCGCGCCGCGGAGGGTTTTGCACGTTTGCACCACCGCTTGGCCCCACGCACGCGCATCGTCTTGCTTGTTGACGGCGTCGGTGACCGCCTCGATAGCGGCCTTGGCTGGCCCAAGATGGGGCTCTGGAATATCCGAGACAACCCCCTCGATGACAGGCATCACCCGGCGAACAAGGCTAGTTACTTTCTTCGGGTCAAGCACTGGCGGTTTGATGCCTACTAAATCCACGGAGCTTTGTTTCGCATGATACTTGCGAATGATATGGACCTGTTTGACAGGCGCATGATCCGGAAGAACCTTTGAGAGTTCTTGTATCTGCGCAGCATCAAGTTGCCAGATTGTGCTGACGACGACGGTTTTTGGATGACACTCATTGAGATGTCGCCCGCGCGGAAAATTCTTGACCGGATCGAGGTCCTTTTGCCCGCCAATGGGATTGACGGTCTCAAGTGCGAGCAACAGGTTCGATTTGCCGCTCTCGTTGCGGCCAACGAGAGCTGTAAGCTCCTCGACTGGAATGTTTCCGCTTGATGCAACCGACCGAAAATTCTCAACGGAAAAATTGGTAAGTTTCAAAATCTTCCCCCATGGTGGTCCCAGTTCTTGCGAATCGGGAGCTTACACGATGACACAATGCAGGGTAGCAATACGAAAGTTGGGACGTTTGTCCCGGCTATTCACAGGGCTACTGTGATCACCTTGAGGGGTGCGAAATGGGATTCTTGAGAAGGCTATTCGGCTTTGAGCAAAGGCTAGCAGCCTTGCGCCCAGGGCGCGGCTGGGTCGTGCCGGTGTTGGTGAATCGCACTATCAAAATGTGCTTCAGATGCTCTATCGAAAGAACGGCGGTTCTGGTTACGACATCAAGGTGAGCGCCGCGTTGGTCCCCGAGAATGACAATGCTGCCGATCCTAACGCTGTGCGGGTCGAGATCAAATCTCGCGGCGTTGGCTATCTCCCGCGTGAGTTGGCTTTGGAGTACAGAGCGGCGCTGGGAGAAAGCAGCGGCCAATGCAGCGCCAAAATCGTTGGCGGCTTCGAACTGGATGATGGCTCATCGGCGCATTTTGGCGTGAAGCTGAATCTCGCGTGGCCCCCGCGAATGAAATGACGAGTTAGGCGTCCCGCGTGAAACCAGCGCATAGCCAGCCAATCGCCCAGAAGGCGAGATACGCAACGATGGCGATCAGGCCGGTGATGACAAGGCCCCAACCGAGGATCGAGGGAGCGTCGCCTGTCACGAACGTCGGCGCTGGCTTGGCTGCAATGGCGATCACCTCGTTGAGCGGAGTGTACGAGTGATAGTAGCCAGAGCATCCCTCGACGCTGTAGTCGAGAGCGTTGCTGTATTCCTTCTTTTTGAACTGGTAACCCAGCCGCGCCAGACTCGCGATGCACTTGGCGCTTTGAT
Source organism: Bradyrhizobium sp. CCBAU 051011 (assembly GCF_009930815.1). Lineage (NCBI taxonomy): Bacteria > Pseudomonadati > Pseudomonadota > Alphaproteobacteria > Hyphomicrobiales > Nitrobacteraceae > Bradyrhizobium > Bradyrhizobium sp. CCBAU 051011. The sequence goes on from NZ_CP022222.1 coordinate 6,005,068, forward strand.
AGGACGTTTCCGCTGAGTTGTGCCTGTCGTAGGCAATGACAACGGTGGTTGCCACACCGATCAGCGCCACCAGCACGGCAACAACTGCGCCGATGCGTGTGAAGCCGCGAATGAACCTCGCTCCAGCAGACAGCGGTGCAGTCGGGCGCGGCTGGCGATGTGGCTGCAAATCGGTCATCCGTTGTCTTCAGTCCCTTTCGGCTTACATCCGAGGTTCGCACGGTCTGCGAAGCTCTCAAGAAAAATCGCTGCGAGCAATATCGCCGCCTGATTGTTAGCCTGTGGCCGTACCTGTAGGTGAACGCGCCTTTTATCGCCGCGCGGTCATCCGCACAGATTCTAACAACGTGAATAACCGTCGACGGATGATCCTCACTTCGGCTTCAGGTCCTCCCTTGATTCCTTGAAAACGGATACCGTACTTTGTCCTCCGCTGATTTTTGCACGGTACTCGATTTCGGCCGGCACCCTGAACGATCAGATGGGCGACCCGATGGGCGAGGGTGTTGGTCTTGCCGGACCCGGCGCCGGCGATGACCAACAGGGGCGGGGCCGCCATTCCCCCGGCCGCTCCGTGCTCGACGGCTCGCCGCTGCTCGGGGTTGAGGGTTTCGAGGTAGGTTGCCGTCTGCACCTTGGGCGCCATCAATTGTCGGAATAGCCGACAGTCGATGATTCCTGCGGTGATCGCAACCTTTAGACCTCCGCTCGGAGGTGGCATGGCTCTGGGTAGATTCGCTATGATGTGCTGCTCTTGGTTCGCAACATGAGCAGTGGGGAGGCGCCGGCGCTCGGTGACATCTTCGAGGCCTTTGGGTTCTACGTAGTATCTCCCGCCGTCGGCGATGGGGCAGCGATATAGGGCACGCTCACCTCGACGCGCGTGCGTAGCGGGTGTGCATCGGCACCTGAACGAACATGCTTCGCATGGGCGCGCGGGCTGGTTCGGTTTGCGCAATCAACTGGGTTCAGACGCCCGCCTTTTCGCAGCGCGAGCCACCGGTGCGTTATTTCGCGTGGCGCGGTGCCGGACAGCGGCGGCAAAACGAGGCGCTAACAGCGACCTCTCGATGGGCATACCCTGGGACATACCCTCGATCGATTTTTGTGGAAATGTTCGGGCATTAAAAACGTGGGCAAAATCGGTAATTTGGCTGATGTTTCAACGTGGTGCGGGCGGTGGGACTCGAACCCACACGACGTTGCCATCGAGGGATTTTAAGTCCCTTGCGTCTACCAGTTCCGCCACGTCCGCTTAGTCTCAGGAGATCAGATACTTAGCGCGTTTTCCGGAGAAGTGAAATTGGGATAATCTCCGGCCCAAACGCTCCCCACCTTTAAGTGAGCGCACGCCCCAAAGCAAAGCCTCAATGCGGACACTTGGGGTGTTTACCTGCGGCGAGCTTTAGGCAATCTCAACATAATCCACCTAACGAAGGTCTGATGCCCAACTCGTTGTCCCATCGCCGGTTATTCTCGCGCAGTCTTGCCGCGCTGGCGCTGGTTGCGCTTGCGGCCGGCCTGTCCGGCTGCGCCAGCATGAGCGATACCATTTCGCCGGCCTTCGCCGATCCCGCCAAATACGACCTCTACGATTGCAAGCAGCTCGAGCCGGAGCGCAAGAGCCTCGCTGCGCGCACCGCCGAGTTGCAGGGGCTGATGAAGAAGGCCGAAACCGGCGTCGCTGGTCCGGTGGTGGCGGAGATGGCCTACCGCAACGACTACATCGCGCTGCGCGGACAGTCGAAGCTGGCCGACGAGGCCTGGCAGAAGAACCGCTGCCATGAAGCGCAACCGGAAGCCAGGCCGGCGCCGACCCCGCCATCAATCGCGCCGGCTCCCGCAGCCAAGAAGGGCCGCACGAAGGCTGCGGGTAGCGCAAATTAGGGCGTAGCCTGGATGATCCAACTGGTCGTGGGAATGCTCGCCCGATGACGGCCTCCACGATATCAGGGACCACCGCCGTTCTGCCGAAACGCTTACACCCGCCAGTCGTAGATCCAGTTCTGTCGCGCCACCATGCGCTCCGGGCCCATCGCCTTGATGGCGAGATCGCGCGCTAGCGCCAGCGGTCCGGAGAGATGATAGATCCGCCCCTGTTGCCGCGCGGCGCGCTGTACCCGCAGTACGCGGCCGCGCCGCAGCCGGCCATAGCGCTTGAGTGCCGCCGGGATGCCCGCGATATTGTCGCCGGGGCTTTCGCTTAAGGATTTGGCGAGCACGGCGGCGTCCTCAATCGCCATTCCCGCGCCCTGAGCGGCAAACGGCAGCATCGCATGCGCGGCATCGCCGAGCAGCGCGATCGCGCCATCGGTCCATTCGCCGATGTCGGGCAGGGTGAACAGTGCCCATCGCCGCCAGCCGTCGACCGCGCCGATCAGCATGCGCGCGGTCGAAGGCCAACGCTGCGAGGCGAACGCGCTCTTCAGTTCGTTGGCATCGCCCGGTGCGCTCCAGCCCGGCCTGTTCCAGGTTCCCGGCACGATCGCGACCACGTTGATCTGCCGCGCCCCCGAGATCGGGTAGGCGACCAGATGTGCATCCGGTCCCATCCAGAGCTGTACGCGGGCCGAGGTATATTCGCGCGGCAGCGTCGTCGCATCGAGCGTGCCGCGCCAGGCGATCAGGCCGGAAAATTGCGGTTGCACCTCCGGGAACAGATGGTTCCGCACTGCCGACCAGATGCCGTCGGCGCCGATCAGCGCCGCTGCCAGTTCCTGTTGCCGCGCGTTGCCGCGGCGCTGCACCACGGTCAGCCCTTTGGCGTGCGACGTCACGTCTTCGAACTGGCAGCCGAGCCTGAGGTCGATGTCCGGATGGTCGTTGACCGCTCCCAGCAGGGCGGCTTGCAGGTCGGCGCGGTGCATCACCCAATAGGGTGCGCCGGCGCGAAGGCCGGCGGCCTCGCCAAGCGGCAGGCGGGCGATCTCGCAGCCTGCGCGGGCGCTCATGATATTGACGGCCTCGGGCGTCACGGCGCGGGCTGCGAGCCGCGCGCGCAGGCCGAGGTCGACCAGGATCCGGCTGGCGTTGGGCGAAAGCTGCAGCCCGGCGCCGGCTTCTTCCAGCCGTTCGGCCTTCTCCAGGACAATAACGCGAAAGCCCTTGGCTGCGAGCGAAAGTGCTGCCGTCAATCCCCCGATCCCGGCACCAGCAACGATGATGGTGCGCGCGGCAGCCACTGAAGGGTCAGGCGACCTTGTCCCTCAGGACGCATTCCGGCGGCCGGGCTTCGCCGGCGGCGAGGTCGGCGGCAAAGCGGTACAGCGTCGAGCAATAGGGGCAGATGATCTCATTGTCGTTGCCGAGGTCGAGAAAGACGTGCGGATGGTCGAACGGCGGGTTGGCGCCCACGCACATGAATTCCTGCGACCCGATCTCGATTACCGAGACCCCGGCGTCGTTATGGAAATGCGGGACGACATGGTCGGACATCGGGTTTCACCTTGGATAGCAACGACGGGCGCACGCAATCAACGCGAAGCGGCAGGTTCGAAATGCCGCGCACCATAGTGGGGGGTGCCGATGATTCCTAGAGCCGATTCGGGGTGTCCCCGCCGCACATTTGCTCATGCAAATTCGACACAATCTTGTCGTCGGAGAAAAGCCCTTCTTTCGTCGGGGCAGTTGTGTCTTAAAAACGGGATACCATCTAGAGAAAGACGAAAACATTAGGCTTTTTTGGATGAGGCGATTGCGACTCGGTTCGGCTCTGGCAGGGGCGTTGGGATGCCTTGCGCTCAGCGCGGTAGTATGCGCCGCGGTGTGGCCGCACGCCCGCGAGGCCGGCGCCATTCTGGCCGCACAGGACGATCCCGCGGCGCTGTCCGACATCCACATCAATTCCGCCCTGCGGAGCAATCAGGCGCTCATCACCGAGAACATCGACGCCGCACTCGCAGAGGGCGATTCCGATCTCGCCAATAGCTTTGTCGAACTCGCCCGCGACAAAGGCATTGTCGTCAGCGACGAATTGTCGAAGCGCGTCAGCGATGCCGTTACCGACGCGGGTTCGGCCTCGCATTTTGCCAAACGTTTTGCCACCGGTCTCGTGACCGGCAACGCCGACGATGTCGCGAGCCTGTCGGGCACGGTCGCCGGCGATCTCTTCGTGTTCGGCGACATCAGGGACGTCGTGCGCGAAGGCAAGCACCTGGCGACCGGCGAGGAGGTAGACCGGCTGATATTGGGCTTGGCGACGGTTGGGCTTGCGGTGACCGCCGCGACCTACGTGTCAGTCGGCGGGCTCGGACCGGTGCGCGCCGGGCTTTCCATGGTCAAGGACGCCCGCAAGGTCGGGCGGCTGGGCGAGGGGCTGACCAAATGGGCCGGCCGTTCCGCGCGCGAGGTCGTCGATGCGCCCGCGCTGCAACAGGCGGTCGCAAAGGGCTCGGTGCTGCGGCCCGGCCAGACCATCAGCGCGATCAAGGCGGCGTTCCGCGCCGAGAAGGCCGGCGCGCTGGTGCGGCTGGCAAAGGACGTTGGACGCGTCGGCGAGAAGGCCGGCACGCGCGGGGCGCTCGACACGCTGCGCATCGCGCAAGGGCCGAAGGATGTCGCCCGCGCCGCGCGGCTTGCCGAGTCCAAGGGCAGCCAGACCCGCGCTATACTGAAGGTGCTCGGCCGCGGTGCGCTGCTGCTGGCAACCGGTGCCTTCAATCTGACGATGTGGGTGTTCGGCGCGCTGTTGGCGCTGTTCGGTTTCCTGTCGTCGATCAAGGCGACTACCGAGCGGGCAACCGAAGCGTGGCTGCGCCGCAAGAAAGCGCGGCGCTTGAGACAGCAAGCGGCGGCAACATGCGTGCCGTCCGCTCCGGCGCTGGCGGGCGCCGTCGCACACGGCTAGACTTGCAGTCATTGCAAGGTCGCGAATTCCAATCCCCGAAAAATGGAACTGATGATGCCGAGTTTTCATAACGGCGCTGTCGAAATTGCCTATCTCGACGAAGGCGAGGGCGATCCGATCGTCCTCGTGCACGGCTTTGCCTCCAGCAAGAACGTGAACTGGGTCTATCCGACCTGGGTTTCCGATCTGAGGAAAGACGGCCGTCGCGTGATCGCGCTCGACAACCGCGGCCACGGCGATTCCGAAAAGCTCTACGATTCCGCACAATACGAGATCGCCATCATGGCTGATGACGTCATCGCGCTGCTGGATCATTTGGGAATCGAGCGCGCCGACATCATGGGCTATTCGCTGGGATCGCGCATGACGGCGATCCTGGCGCGCGAGCAGCCGCAGCGGCTCCGATCGGCAATTCTCGGCGGCATCGGAATCGGACTGATCGAGGGCGGTGGCCCCGGCGAGAACGTGGCGATCGCGCTGGAGGCGCCGTCGCTGGAGGACGTGACCGATCCGGTCGGGCGGACGTTTCGCGCTTTCGCCGACCAGACCCGTTCCGATCGCCGTGCGCTGGCCGCTTGCCTGCGAGGTTCGCGGCGCTTGATGACATCGGAGGAAGCCGCCGGGATCGGCGTGCCGGTCCTGATCGCGGTCGGCACCAGAGACGAAATCGCCGGCTCAGCCGCGGCGCTCGGGAAAATCATTCCGGGTGCCGAGGTGCTCGACATTCCGAACCGCGATCACATGCGCGCGGTCGGCGACAAGGTCTACAAGATCGGCGTCACCGACTTCCTGTCGCGGCGACAATGAGCGGTCGCGTGCGTCTTCTCCGGCGAATTGCCTGACAGCCGCGATCAGCACCACGGTGGTCGCAAGCCACGCCATCCGCGCGCCGTAGCGGTCATGTGGGCCCGATATCACCGCGCAGATGAAGGCGTTGCCGAGCACGGCTGATGTGACCGTGCCGGCGAGCAAAGTGAGATCGTCGAACGGCCGGCGCAGCACGCCGTGGCCGAACAGGATCGCCGCCAGCAGCATCGATGCCAGTGCGACGGGAATGTGAATCCGGTTGATCGCGGTGAAGTCGAAATGCCAGCGCTGCTGCTGCGCCGCGCGCATCGGCTTCACCTGTGCAGGAAGAAAGCGCTCGATGATTCCGTAGGTATGGCCGAGCCAGACACCGATGCCTTCGCCGGTGGCTACCTGGATCAGTTGCTGAGCCGTCCCCGTCAGCGCCGACTTGGCCTGCCGGGCCGGATACTCGGCCAGCGAATGCAGCACGATAAAGCCCATCTCGTCGTTCAGTCCCTGAAAGCGGCCAAGCGTGTTGAACATGCTGTTGCCCCACAGGAACTGGTCCGCCGTAGCAGGAAGCCGGTCGCGGTAGGGGCAGAGCTTGAAGTTCTGCTTCGGACAATGATCGCGCAAATATTGCGCGACGATGCCGTCCTGCAGCATGCGCCCGAAGGCGACGCCGTAACCGCCGGGCGTCCACGCCAGTTTTCCGGACAGTGCAAAATTGGTCACGAGCAGCAGCGCAGCTCCGGCGACGATGGTGAGGCTGCCTTGCGTCAATCCGGAAACGGAGATCCGCCCGCGCAGAAAGGGGCGCGCGATCCACCCCATGCAGCACAGTCCGAACAGCACCGCGAGCGGCGCACTATGCGTTGCTGTGGCGAAAGCGGTGAGGCCGAACAGGAGGTACTTTTCCGGGATCGAGGTCCGCTTGCCCTGCGCGACCAGGATGAAGAACGCGAGCACGGCGAGGCCCGCAAAAATATCGGTCAGGAGCGTGCTGGCCAGCCAGGGCAGCGAGGTGGTCAGGACCAGCACGAGGCTCATGGCCAGGAGTCGCAATGGTTGGGGCTGGCCCAGCACGCGCAGCGTCAACTGCAGGATCCACAACGTCGCCAGCGCGTTGAACCCGAGGTTGATCCAGAAGTTCGAATCCTCGCCGAAATGAAGATAGAGGCCGAACGTGGTGGAGCGGCTGGGCACCAGATAGCCTTCGTACCACCGCGCCAGATAGCCGCCGGTATCCCACTGGAGCAGGGGATAGCCATTCCACAGGGCGGGGGCTAGCAACATCAAGGGGATGGCGACGGCGGCAATCCAGGCGGCCCGCGCATCCGCAGCGGTCCGCGCCTGCAATATCTGCGTGCTGATGCGACTTTCCCCCATTGACCCCAGCATCCGGAAATGGCCGGCCGGCCGAAATTGACCAATAGTCGGACATTATCCGGCTTGATTTCCGGAATTGATTGACCACCTTGAATTGACCCCGAACGGCATTTGGCAGCGGTTTACTTTGCCGAAGCCTGCCCGGGACAGCCGTCCGCCCGCCGTGCTATCATATCGGCCAACCAAGCGAATTTACGAGAGCCACCATGGCAGTGCATCAGGTCAATCCGCAGGGATCAAAGCTCGCAGCACTCGATCCGATCTGGGACCGTGTCCGGGGCGAGGCGGAAGATATCGTCCGCCGCGAGCCCGAGCTCGCTTCCTTCATCTATTCGACCGTACTGCATCACGACCGCCTTGAAGATTCGGTGGTGCATCGTCTCGCCGAGCGGCTCGATCATTCGGCGCTATCGGGCGATTTGATCCGCCAGACCTATGACGAGGCGCTGCGCGACGAACCCGATCTCGGCAATGCGTTCCGTGCCGACCTGGTCGCGGTCTACGATCGCGATCCCGCAACCTCGCGCTTCATCGATCCGTTGCTCTACTTCAAGGGATTTCACGCGCTGCAGACCCATCGCCTGGCGCACTGGCTCTATCAAAAGGGCCGCAAGGATTTCGCCTACTACCTGCAGAGCCGGTCGTCGGCGGTGTTTCAGACCGACATCAACCCCGCCGCCAGGATCGGCCGCGGCATTTTCCTCGATCACGCCACCGGCTTCGTCTGCGGCGAGACCGCCGTGATCGACGACGACGTTTCGATTCTGCACGGCGTCACATTGGGTGGCACCGGCAAGGAGAACGAGGACCGTCATCCGAAGATCAGGCGCGGCGTGCTGATCGGGGCGGGCGCAAAGATTCTCGGCAATATCGAGATTGGCCATTGCGCACGCATCGCGGCAGGCTCGGTGGTGGTCAAGCCTGTGCCGCACAATGTCACGGTTGCAGGCGTTCCAGCCAAGATCGTGGGCGAAGCCGGCTGTGCGGAGCCGTCGCGCACTATGGATCAGATGCTCGGCGCAATCGGCCTTTGATTTTCCACACTTTCTGCCAGCCGTATTTGTGAAGTTACGGCTGGTAGTCTGCGCCGTCTCGTCCTAAAAACCTCCCGGAAATTCAAAGAATCCGATTGGAGACCGCCGTGGACGTTCAGGAAGTCAGGAAGCTCGACGCCTATCTCAAGCGCGTATTCGGCAATCCCAAGATCCGCGTCGTGCCGCGCCCGAAAAAGGACGACTCCGCCGAAGTCTATATTGGCGAGGAGTTCATCGGCGTGCTGTTCGTCGATGACGAGGACGACGACCGTTCATTCCAGTTCCAGATGGCGATCCTCGAGGAGGATCTGGCCGACGTCGGCTGAGGCGCGTGCCGCGACCTTGCAGGTGGGCAAAGGCGCAATTGCGCCGTGCCCACCATTACCACTCACAATGCAAGTAAGATAATCGGTGGGCACGTTACGCTTTGCCCACCCTGCCAAGCTACGAGTCCGCAGCTAGCCCCTCGGCCCGCGCATCTGCGCCGTCAGCCGCTCCATTGCATTCGCAACGTCGCGCCATTGCGACAGCCAGCTCCGTGGAAAACGGAACGTCAGGTCGGCGCCGTCGACGCGGCGCTCGCTCAGGCACATGCCGGGCGTCTGGCCATCGCGCGAGCAGCGCGCGTTGAGGCTCGGCGACGTGGCGGAGAACAGGTCCTCATTGGCGTAGGGCGAGCCGTCGCGAAAGGCGCGCATCGTCAATCCATCGTCGATCGGTGTTGCCTTCTGCTCAAGGTAGCGCGGATAGATCGTGCGCACCCGCATGTCCGGCGCCAGCGCATCGCGGTGGGCCGATATCGAGACGAAGATCCGGTCGATCGGCTGCACCTTCTCCTCCACGGTATCGGCGCTGACGTGCTTCGGCGCATCCGGCGGTTCGAGCGATGGGAATACGAAGCTGAGATCGACCCGTTCCTGCGGGCCCGAGTGGCGCTGAATCTTGCGCCGGATGGCGGCTGTCGGCACGTTGAAGAGCGTGGCGCCGACGCTGACGGGCAACCGGCCGGGGGCGCTGGCGGGCCGCGCCACCCAGGTCGGCCACAGCAAATAGGCGACCAGCGCGACGGCGCCCGCCGCAATGGTTACCGCGGCCATGATCAGGATCATGTGCGAGCGCGGGTCCCTGCGGGTGTCGCGGGCAAGGTGCTGGGCCGTCGAAAGCAGGGTCATGAATGAAGCATCGGTCGGGAAGGAACCAGGCGAATCATTCCGCGAATATGCCATGGGGCGCGTGATTTCCTCATGATTTCGCGGGAGTCGAGCCCTTCAAGCCATGCGCAAACGAGGTCCCGGCGGCCCGTTGTTAACCTTTCCTTAAGGATGCTGTGGCGGCCGCCGGCCAATTTTGCGAAAGCAGGGCGCGCGGTTTGTCGAGTAGCGGAAGTTGTCATGTCGCCCGAAGCGTTGAATTCCCTGTTCGCCCTGTGCATCGGCTTTGCGTTCGCAGGCGCGCTCGCCAGCGGCTATCAGGCGATGGCGGAGCGGCCGGCGGGGTTCGGGTTGCTTGGCGAGGGCGTGGCGCCGAAGACATTTGCGGCCGTGCCGTTTCTGGTTTTCGCCGCACCCTTCATCATCATGCGCAACACGCTGCGCGGCGCGAAGATCGAGCGCCGCCGCTTCGAATTCGTGATGATGGCGACCGTGCTTTCCGGATTCTGGAGCATGATGTCCGGCACGTTCTTCCTGATGACGCTGCGTGCCGCGGGTGTGCTGGCCTGAGGCTGCCGGCCTGTTCGCTTGATCCCACACCAGCGGCTATGCCAAGGTCTCCACCAACGGAGACCTTTTGTTATGGCGATCTACGAACTCGACGGGCAGGGGCCTGAACTCCCCGCAAACGGAAACTATTTCATCGCAGATACCGCTGTCGTGATCGGCAAGGTGCGCCTGCTGAATTCCGCCAGCGTGTGGTTCGGTGCAGTGCTGCGCGGTGACAATGAATGGATCGAGATCGGCGAAGGTTCCAACGTGCAGGACAATTCCACCTGCCATACCGATCGCGGCTTTCCGCTGACGATCGGCAAGAACTGCACCGTCGGCCACAATGTCATCCTGCACGGCTGTACGCTCGAGGACGACACGCTGGTCGGCATGGGCTCGATCGTGATGAACGGCGCGCGGATACGCCGTGGCAGTATCGTCGGCGCGGGGGCGGTCGTCACTGAAGGCAAGGAATATCCCGAATTTTCCCTGATCCTCGGCTCGCCCGCGCGCGTGGCGCGCACGCTGACACCCGAGCAGGTGACGGCGATGGGAAGCGCCGCGAAATTCTACGCGCTCAACGGACCGCGATTCAAAAACGGACTGAAAAAGATCGGCTGAAGACCGCCGGTCTGCATCCGATATTCAAACGCGGCTCAGCTTCCCTCGCTCTCGTTGGCTTCGCGAGGGCCGGCGACCTTTTCATGCCCGGCGGCCCACAGCGCATGCTCTTCGCTGCCGTTCTGATACGGATTGGCTTCTGCGGGAATGTTCTGACGCGCGGCGAGTTGGCCTTGCTCGAAAGGGTCCGGGTCGGAATTCATGAGGGCGTCCTTCCGGTTTTCGATCTCGTCTTCCGCGCCGTCGCGGCTTTCGAAACGCCGGCGCTCTTTTTAAGCGCATCCTTGAGGTCGATGGGAATGCCGTGCTTCTTGAAGAGGTCCGCGAAGGCTTCGTCGGCCAGTTCCTGAAATGTCGCCATCCGGTCACGGGCAAGCTGTTTGAGCTTGTCGAACGTGTCGTCGTCGAAGGCGATCAATTTGCGCAAGCGCGATCACTCCGGGCGTCGAGCGGTTGTGATTGAATGATCTGGCGCGGGAATCGTTCCGGCAGGAACCAGGTCCGGGAGCCATCGTTGCTCCAAAAAGGAGATTTCCGATGAAGCTGTTATCTGTAGCCGCAGTTGCGGCATTCGCAATCCTGATATCCCCGGCCATGTCACTCGCCCAGAGCGGAAGTGGAAGCAGCGGCGGCACCGGAGGAGGCGCGAGCGCCGGTGGAGCCAGTGCAAGCGGCGCGGCAAGTGGCCCTTCCGCGGGCAGCAGCAGCGCCGCCGGATCGCCGAGCGCGGGCTCGGCGGGCGCGGGCACGCAAGGCATCACCGGCGTGCCGCCTGGTCCGGCCAGTCCGGGCGGATTGAACAATTCCGGCGAAGACCCGAGCGGCGCGCAGAACCCATCCAAGCTTGCGTCACCGCCTGCGCCGGGCACCAACACTGCAGGCTCCGCCCAGTCGTCAGGTCGCGGCGTCAACACCGAAAGCGGTGTAACGACGGGCTCGGGAAGATCGGCGGGGTCAGGAAGCGTTGACGCAGCAATCGCTGAAGAGAACAAAACGGTCGATCGCAAGATCAAGAGCATTTGCCGCGGCTGCTGATCTTCCTCATACAATCGCGTAGAAGTGAGCAAAATTACCCAGCCACTTCCGAGAACTCGTCCTAGAGTTGATCCGGGATCTGAGGATCCGACGCGCATCCGACCCGTGCAGGTCTGAGTCTGATCCGGTCAGGCCCAAATGAACAGCGCCGTCTCGGTGATACTACACCGAGGCCGCTGTTTGATATTCTTGCTGATCCCTTCCGCATCGCATGGGGGATGTTGAAATGCTTACAGCGCCCGAATTGACATTGATGTTTTTGATGGTGGTGGTTGCACTGGGTGCGGCGTTCGTCTGGATGTTCTGGGAGATCGAGCAGACGTTGTCCAGGCTGCGTCGGATGTCCAGACCGCATCGCAAGAGCGACGGCCCGCACTAGAGCATGATCCGGAAAAGTGTGCAGCGGTTTTCCGAAAAGATCATGCTCAAACAAAAAGATAAAGCGGGATGACGATTCGAAGAAAAGTCATCACGCTTTAGCGGACGTGACATTGCGCGGTCTGTCTCGCGCAATGCCTGGCGGCTGGCTTCACGCCCGATATCTGCAATTTTCCGATAAATTGCGCTTGTTACTTGATACATCCTTAGATGGGAACCTGTCAGGTTCCATCTGCACGAAAGCGTGCATGTCTGACAAAGAATTTGGGAGACGAAAAGTTTGCGGTGCCGCCTTAAGCGGATGGTGGTTCAATGATCGTCTCATCCAGGTCGTGTTTTTCGTCGTCCATCCAATCATCCACCAGGGATTTTCGAGCCTCCGTCAGCCTGATCGCGCTGTTATGCGGCCTCAGTTGCGCGCAACCGTCGATGGCGCAATCTCTGCCGACTGGTGGAACGGTGGTCAGCGGGAAGGTTTCGATCGGCTCGACGTCGCCGACCAGTCTGACGGTCACCCAATCGAGCCGGACCGGCATCGTCAACTGGTCGAACTTTTCGGTGGGGCAGGGCTACCAGGTCCAGTTCAATAACGGCGGCGGCGCGACGCTCAACCGCGTTACCGGCAACGTGCCGTCGTCGATCAACGGCGTCGTATCGGCGACCGGCTCGGTTTATCTCGTCAATCCGTCGGGAATCGTCGTTGGACCGACCGGCGTGATCAAGACCGGCGGCAGTTTCGTCGCCTCGACGCTGGATGTGAAGAACACCGATTTCCGGGCCGGAGGTGCGCTGACCTTCAGCGGCAACAGCAACGCCTCGGTCGTCAATCTCGGCAAGATCGGCGCGTCGAAGGGCGACGTCGTCCTGATCGCGCGCCAGGTGCGTAACGACGGCTCGCTGACCGCGCGTAACGGTACCGCCGCGATGGCGTCCGGCAGCGAGGTGCTGCTGAGCGACGGCTCGCTGGGCAAATTGCGCGCCAATGGCGGCAACATCTATGCGCTAGCCGGCAACACCAATGGTGCGATCTCGGCAACGGGCGTTGCCAACAAGGGCGGCCGAGTTTTCCTCACCTCCGAGGGCGGTTCGGTCAATGTAACGCAGAAGGTGGTGGCGCGGCGCATCCAGGCGGATGCTGTGCCGGCGCGGACAAACGTTGCCGGACCGGGCTCGTTCACCGGCGGCGACATCATGGTCAGCGGCGACAAGGTCGTGGTCGGCAGCGCCATCACGGCCAAAGGCAGCAGTGGTGCGGGCGGCACCGTGGTGGTGACCGGCAAGGACGTCACCCTGACGTCAAGTGCAAAGATCGGCGCCAGCGGAACGTCAGGCGGCACCGTGCTGATCGGCGGCGACCGCGCCGGCGGATCGGACGTTACGCGGAAATTCCTCCCGCAGGCCATCGCCAATGCGCAGAACACGACGATCGAGGCGGGCGCAACGATCACGGCGGACGGCACGTCGGGCGCCGGCGGCAATGTGGTGGTGTGGTCGGACGGCACGACGTCGTTTGGCGGCGCGATCAGCGCCACCGGGCTGCGCGGCGGCTTCATCGAGACGTCGGGGCATACGTTCGACTTCGCGGGCGGCAGCGTCAATGCCGGTCCCGGCGGCACCTGGCTGCTCGATCCTGTGGATCTCACGATTAATTCGACGCTTGCCGGCACCATCGCGACCGCGCTCAATGGCGGCAGCAACGTCACCCAGGAGACGAATGCGGCCGGCAGCGGCGGCAGCGGCGACATCACGGTGGCCAGCGGCATCAGCTGGTCGACCAGCGCGACGCTGACGCTGAGCGCCTATCGCAACATCGCGGTCAACGCCAACATCACCAGCAGCGGCGGCGGTGGCCTCGTGCTGCGCGCCGACAATGCCGGCACGGGCACCGGCACCGTGACGTTCGGCGGCGGGCAGGTGTCGACCGCGGGAACGGTCTCGATCTACTACAATCCGACTGGCAGCAGCTCGACCATCAACACCACCAAATACACGGCGCCGACGCAGACCAACTTCAGCGGCAACGTCACCGGCGGCGCTACGCTCAATGCTTCTATGCTGGTCAACACTATCTTTGACCTGCAGAATATCCAAAACAATCTCGCAGGCGTCTATGCGCTCGGCCGCGACGTTGACGCCAGCGCTGCCGCGTCCTGGAACGGTGGCGCGGGTTTCACGCCGGTCGGAGGCATCTCCCTCTTCACGGGGACTTTTGACGGCCAGGGCCAAACCATCTCGAATCTCCGTATCAATCGGCCCTCCGGCCAATACGTCGGGCTGTTCGGCTGGAACGGCGCCTCTGCGATAGTGAGGAATCTGGGGATTCTGAATGTGTCCGTCACCGGCGGCACGGCCACCGGCGGCGTCGCTGGCAAAAACGAGGGGACCATCACGGGCGTCTACACGTCAGGAACGGTCACCAGCAATGCTGGCGCGGGCGGCATCGTCGGCTACAATTACGGGCCGCTGTCGAATGTCTACTCGACCGCCACAGTGAGCGCGCCGTCGATCTATGCCGGCGGAATCGCCGGGTTGAGCGTGAACGGCGGCAACATATCGCGGGCTTATGCCACAGGGTCCGTAAGCGGCGGGCAGAATGTAGGCGGACTGGTTGGCTACTTCGCCGGCAGCTCGCTCACCCAGTCCTATGCCACCGGCGCTGTCAGCGGCACGTCCGGCGTCGGCGGGCTGCTCGGCTACAACGGCGGCTCGATCACGCAGTCCTACTGGGACAGTTACACGACGGGTCAGGCTGGCGGAATCGGTACCGGCACCGCGTCGAGCGGCGTGACTGCAGTGACAAGCGATCCCGCGCAGTCGGCGGCGGCAAACTACGCGTACAAGCAGAGTGCCTATGTAGGTTTCAGCTTCACCGCTGGCAACAAGTCTACCGGCTGGTTCTCGATCGAAGGCCAAACCCGTCCATTCGGGCAGTGGGAATATTCGACCAATATCGCAAACGCGCACCAGCTTCAGCTGATGGCGATGAACCTCGGTGCGAGCTACAACCTCACATCCAACATCGACTTCTCGAGCGACCTTGTCACCGGAGGCAAATATCCCGGCATGTGGTCGGCGGCGGGCTTCTTCCCGATCGGCAGCACCGCCACGAAATTCACCGGAGCGTTCAATGGCCAAGGTCGTACCATTGCCAACCTGACCATCAATCGATCGACCACCGACGATGTCGGACTGTTTGGATATGTTGGCGCGGGCGTAACGGTGCAGGACGTCGGTCTCATCGGCGCCGCTGTAACCGGCAGGAGGGATGTCGGCGCGTTTGTCGGCAATAACGCCGGGACCATCGTGCGATCCCATGCGACAGGCGCGGTGAACGGCACCAACGATGATGTGGGCGGGCTGGTCGGGAAGAACACCGCGACGGGCAATATCACGCAGTCCTATGCCAACGTGACGGTCAGCACCCCCAGCAATTACTATGTCGGCGGGCTTGTTGGTAGGAATGAGGGCGCGATCACGCAGGCCTACGCCACCGGTGCGGTCGGGGGCTTCATAGCGGGAGGTCTTGCCGGCCTCAATCTCGGCACCATCACCCAGACTTACGCGGCCGGGGCGGTGAGCGGCCTTGGAAATCTCGGCGGGCTGGTCGGTGGTCAGTGGGGTACCGTCAGCGATTCCTATTTTGACACGGTGACAACAGGCCGGAACTCCGCCATCGGAACCGGGACCGTCACCGGCGGGATCGGCCTGACGACCAGCCAGATGCAGGATCCGGTCAACTACGCCATCACCTACGCGGGCTGGGATTTCGCCAATGTCTGGTCGGCGCCGAGCGCCGGCTATTATCCGCAGCTCTACGGCGTCAACCATGTCCTGCGCGTCGATCCCGCCAATGCGTCGCGGGTCTACGGCGATGCCAACCCGGCTTTCACCTATACGTACTATGGCCTGCACACGGGCGACACATCAGCCATTCTCTCCGGCCTGTCGCTGTCGACGGCGGCGACGACGACGTCCAATGTCGGCAGCTACGCGATCACGGCTGGCGGCAGCGTCGTAAGCACCGCCGGACAGGCCTATCGCCTGGTCCAAACGCCGGCCACGCTGACGGTCACGCCACGCGCGATCACGGTCACGGCCGACGCCAAGAGCCGCGTCTATGGCGACGCCAATCCGCCGTTGACCTATCTGGTCGGCGGCGCGGGGCTGGTCAATGGTGATACGCTGTCGGGCGCGCTGGCAACGTCGGCGACAGCAACCAGCAACGTCGGCACCTACGGCATTAGTCAGGGCACGCTCACCGCATCTTCCAACTACGCGCTGACCTACAACAGCGCCAATCTCACGATTGGCCAGCGCGCCATTTCAGTGACGGCCGATGCCAAGAGCCGAGCCTATGGCGACGCCAATCCGGCGCTGACCTGGCAGGTCGGCGGGTCCGGACTCGTCAATGGCGACAGCCTCTCGGGTGCACTGGCAACGTCGGCGACAGAAACGAGCAACGTCGGTACCTATGGCATCAGCCAGGGCACGCTCACCGCATCTTCCAACTACGCGCTGACCTACAACGGCGCCAACCTCACGATTGGCCAGCGCGCCATCACTGTGACAGCCGATGCCAAGAGCCGAGCCTATGGCGACGCCAATCCGGCGCTGACCTGGCAGGTCGGCGGCGCGGGCCTCGTCAATGGCGACAGCCTGACGGGCGCACTGGCGACGTCGGCGACCACTGCCAGCAATGTCGGCGTCTACGGGATCACGCAGGGAACGCTCGCGGCTTCGGGCAATTATGCGCTGACCTATACGGGCGACAACCTGACCGTCACTCAGCGCGCGATCACGGTAACCGCTGACGCCAAGAACCGCGCCTACGGCGACGTCAATCCGGCGTTGACATACCAGGTCAGCGGGGCTGGGCTGGTCAATGGCGACAGCCTGTCAGGTGCGCTGGCGACGTCAGCGACGACAGCGAGCAACGTCGGTGTCTACGGAATTAGTCAGGGAACGCTGGCAGCCTCCGGCAACTATTCGCTGACCTATACAGGTGACAACCTGACCGTCACCCAGCGTGCCATCACGGTGACGGCCGACGCCAAGAGCCGCGCCTACGGCGACGCCAATCCGGCACTGACCTACCAGGTCGGCGGTGCGGGTCTGGTCAATGGCGACGCACTGTCCGGTGCGCTGGCGACGTCAGCGACGACAGCGAGCAACGTCGGCACCTACGGGATCACGCAGGGCACGCTGGCGGCTTCCGGCAATTATGCGCTGAGCTATACGGGCAATAACCTCACCGTCACCCAGCGCGCCATCACGGTGACGGCGGACGCCAAGAGCCGGGTCTACGGCGATGCCAATCCGGCACTGACCTATCAGGTCAGCGGAGCTGGGCTGGTCAATGGCGACGCCCTGTCCGGTGCGCTGGCGACGTCGGCGACGACAGCGAGCAACGTCGGTGTCTACGGAATTAGTCAGGGAACGCTGGCCGCCTCGGGCAACTATTCGCTGACCTATACAGGTGACAACCTGACCGTCACCCAGCGTGCCATCACGGTGACGGCCGACGCCAAGAGCCGCGCCTATGGCGACGCCAATCCGGCGCTGACCTACCAGGTCGGCGGCGCAGGCCTCGTCAATGGCGACGCACTGTCCGGTGCGCTGGCGACGTCAGCGACGACAGCGAGCAACGTCGGCGTCCACGGTATCGGGCAGGGCACGCTCACCGCCTCGGGCAATTATGCGCTGAACTATGCGGGCAACAACCTGACCGTCACCCAGCGTGCCATCACGGTGACGGCCGATGCGAAGAGCCGGGTCTACGGCGATGCCAATCCGGCATTGACCTATCACGTCGGCGGCGCGGGTCTCGTCAACGGCGATACGCTGTCGGGTACGCTCGTGACATCGGCGACGGCTTCGAGCA
This sequence comes from Bradyrhizobium sp. CCBAU 051011, assembly GCF_009930815.1. Lineage (NCBI taxonomy): Bacteria > Pseudomonadati > Pseudomonadota > Alphaproteobacteria > Hyphomicrobiales > Nitrobacteraceae > Bradyrhizobium > Bradyrhizobium sp. CCBAU 051011. The sequence continues at coordinate 6,022,744 of NZ_CP022222.1, forward strand.
ACGCCGGAGACTACGGCATCACGCAGGGCACGCTGGCAGCCTCATCGAACTATGCCTTCACTTTCGTTGGCGCGAATCTCACGATTACGCCGGCAGCCGCACCGCGTATACCGATTGCAGAACTCGGCTCCTATGTGAAGTCGCGGGTGGCTCTGCGTGCGCCGCAGCCGCCCGGGCAGATGCGTGAGTCCGAGAGCATCGAGCAATCGTCTGCCGCGATCGCCTGCACTTCCAGGCAGTGTCTCGAGCTTCCTCATCCCAACAACCGGCGCATCGGCACGCGCGCAAGATTCGTCGATACGATGCAGACGCGTCTGCCGGCCTTCGCCGACAATTGACGTTGATTGCGTGAAACTGCGCGCATTGCGTGCGTCGTTAGAAAATTCTCCTGTTTGGAAGTGGCGTCTGGCCTTCAACCAGTGGCTCTGCACGCAGCAGTTGGTGCAGTCGTCAGCAATTCAACCGTATACACGCTGCAGTTCTGTTGCACCTAAAATTCAACCTTAAACCGTTATTAATCGAGAAACCATAATGGTTGACTTCTTCATTGTTCGCCGTGTGCGACAGAACGTCGGAAGCGTGCAGCCTCATGCGAACTTACATGTCGACATCCCGAAGGTTTGACGGGCTCCGGTCGCCATGATGCTGGCGCTCTCCAAACATTTCAGATCGCCGACACGGTGGACGCGGACCTCCGCGCGCCATGAGAGTGCAATCGGCAGGCGTTGCGCCTTGCTCATGGCCTGCGCCGTTGCGATTGCGCCTGACGCCATCGCGCAGGCGCAAATAGTGGAGCGCAATCTGCCGCCGGAGCCGCCGCGTCGCGCGCCGGCAATCAAGGTCGGTGCCGACGATCTGTTGAAGAGCGATGATGCGACGCCGCTCGGCGTGAATGTTCAAGCCATCGTCCTGATTGGAGCAAACGCCAGCGCGAAGCCGGTAAGCGGCGCGAAGGGTATCGATGTGAAGCAGGTTAGCGGCATCGACACCGCCGACTTGCGCGAGCGACTCATGTCATTTCTCGATCAGCCGCTCAGCCGCAAGGTCATTGCCGAAGTGCAGGCAGCCGTGGCCGCAGCCTATCGCGACGCCGGGCGGCCATTTGTGTCGATCACGCTGCCGCCGCAGGAAGTGTCGACCGGCGTGCTGCAGCTACGCGTGATCCCCTTCAAGGTCGCCAACATCAAGGTGGCGGGAGCCGCGCCCGAGCGCTATCCGCCCAGCCGCATCCGCCTTGTCCCCGGACAGGAAATCGATGCGCGCAAGCTCGAGACCGATCTCGACTGGGCCAACCGCAATCCGTTTCGGCAGGTCGAAGCGGTGTTCGGTCCCGGCAAGGATCTGGGCATGACCGACGTCAACATCCAGGTGACGGATCGCAAGCCATGGCAGGTGTACGCCGGCTATGCCAACAGCGGCACGCTGCTGACCGACCGCAACCGCTATTATGTCGGTGCCAGCGGGGCGCCGTCCGCCGATATCGTCGCGTCCTATCAGCTCACCGGCAGCGGAAATTTCTGGATGGACGATGGGCTGTTCAGCCGGCCTGACGACGCCAGATATGTCAGCCAGGCGGGGCGGCTGCTGACGCCGCTCGGATTGCGCACGAGCCTCGAAGTCGTCGGCGACCACGTGCTGACCAACGAGCGGCCGAACAATCTTTTCCGGATCAAGACCGAAACCAGCCAGGCCTCGGCGATCGTTCGCACCGCGCTGTCCGATCTGCTGCCCGCGACGGCCGGTGATCTGTTGGGCGGCGTCGAGCTCAAGCACCAGCTACGCACGACTATCTTCGATGGTACGCCGGTCGCGGAGGGCAGCGCCGACGTCGCCCAATTGGTGGTTGGATGGAACGGGCGCTGGTCGGACAATCTGGGCACCAACACCCTCGATGTCCGTTTCAAGTCCAATCCCGGCGGCGTTCTGCCAGGCAACAATTCGAACGCCTGGAGCGTCTTCACCAACGGCCGCGTCACCAACACGCAAACCAATTTCGTGACCCTCGAGTATGGCCGCGTGACGCCGCTGCCGAAGGGGTTGTCGCTGAAATCGGAAGTATCCGTGCTGGCGTCGTCCAAGCCGCTTCCGGACACCGAGCGCATCGGGCTCGGCGGGATCCACGCCGTGCGCGGTTATGTGACCGAGGACGGTGCGGTCGACCAGGCCCTGATCCTGCGCAATTCGCTCTACGCTTCGATACCCAACATGCCCTCCTGGATGCCAGGCACGCTGGCGCCGTTCCTGCTGGCCGATGTCGGCTGGGGGCGGGATCTGTTCTCCCGGCGCGACTCCACGCTGTCCTCGGTCGGCGCCGGATTCGATTTTGCGGCCGGAGCGAACTTCAATTCCAAGCTGCTGGCGGCGACGGCCTTGACTGACGGCCCGCACACCCCGGCCGGGTCCTGGCGTGTATCGGTGCAGGCATCGGTCAGCTATTGAGGGCCGCTGTTTCGGTTCACAGATCGAAGCTAGCTCAACACCCCGTACTTCCTGAACCAGGCCTGCATCTGGGACCAGGCGTCCTCGGCCGCGTCCTTGCGGTAGCTCGGGCGATAGTCGGCGTGGAAACCATGCGGGGCTCCGGGATAGATCTTGAACTCGGCAGCCTTCTTGTTGGTCGCAAGGGCTGCCTTGAAAGTCTCTACCATTGCGACGGAAATGCCGGTGTCAGCTTCGCCATAGAGGCCGAGCACGGGCGCCTTCATCTCGGCTGCGAGCTGTGTGGGGCTCTTCGGCCAAACCGGGTTCGGCGGATCGACCAGCGAACCGTAGAACGCGGCGCCTGCCTTGAGAGCGTCGCTGTGGGCGGCATATTCCCACACCGTGCGTCCGCCGCGGCAGAAGCCGATGATGCCCAGTTTCGAAGCGTCGCCGCCCTGCGATTTGGCCCAGGCAACGGTGCTGTCGAGATCGGATAATAGTTCGGCGTCCGGTTTCGAATTCACGATCGGCATGAGTTGCGGAATATCCGCGATCTTGGTCAGATCGACGCCCTTGCGGAAATAGTAGTCCGGCGCCACCGCGAACGCGCCGAGCTTGGCAAGGCGCCGCGTCACGTCCTTGATGTATTCGTGCAGGCCGAAAATCTCCATCGCCACCAGCACCACCGGCGGGTTGCTGACGCCGGCAGGCCGCGCGAAATAGCCGGGCATCTCGCCGTCGGCGAGCTTGATCATGGCGTCACCGGCCGTGAGGCCGTTGGTGTCGGTCTTGATCACGTCGGCACGCACCGGTCCGGCCGCCAGCGTGTAGCCCGCCGCCACGGCGGCCGACGCGGTCATGAAGCCACGTCGAGAGAATGGTGCGACCCTGGTCAGTCCGATGACATCCGAGGTCGGCAGGGATTCGGCGCTCATGGCGGCTCTCCTTTTTTGGGAGGCGCATTCGGCTTGCAAACCGGCGCGAGCGCAAATCACCTGCTTGGGAGATGTCAGCCGGGGGCACAGTGCAACGCCCAAAAATGAGGCACAAAAAAAACAAGGCCGTCGACGCAGTATACCGTCAACGACCTTGCCAGCCCCGGATATTGAAATCGGCTCACGCCATCCGGTGAATTTCAGGATGCCCGCGATTCATCCGGCGATGTGTGAACCAGTTCACAAAGTGGAAAAAAGTTGCGGCAACGCCTGCCGCAACTTGTGGAAAATATCCCGCCGCAAGGCCGGTGCAATTTCGCGGCCGACGTCAGTGATGAAAATCGGCCGATTGCCATAGTGAGCGCTGAAGATCGCTGCACCGGCCAGACAAAACCCGAGCAAGAATGTTGTCGCCGAACTCGGTCCCGGCCAGTTAGCCGCGCGCCTTGGCGCGGCTGCGGTTCGCCGCCCTGCTGGAGCGGGGCGTTGCCTTGACCGACCGCTTGCGCGGCGCAGGCGATGCGGCGGGTTCGGAGGCCTGCGCGCTGGCAAAGGATTGCCGCAAGCCTTCGATTGCCTCCGTGAGCGTTCCGACCTGCTCGGAAAGCTTCTTGTTATCGGCCTGCTGCGCGGAGAGCAGGCGGCGGACGGTCTGCAACTGGTCCTGCACCACCTGCAATTGATCGATCGATTCCTGCTGCGTCGCTTCCAGGCCCTTGGTCTTCTCGACCAGTTGCTCGGATGCCTGCGCCGTGCGCGCCTGCAACTGCCGGGCCGCGACTGCGCGATCGGTCTCGGGAGCGCTGCCGGTATAGGCGCGCCACAGGGCGATAGAACTAACTCCAAGCACGACAATGACGAGGGCCACAGCGGCGATCGCAATCGGCTGTCCGCCGAAACGCGCGATGGGGCTGGCACTCCGGGGGGTGAGTTCGATCATGCGACTCCAAATCCGGACGTGATTCCAAAGTTCCAAAATAGCACAGCCATGCTGCCGCTAAAACCCGGGATTTGCCGGGCGGGGCGGGGATTCCGGGCAAAACCCCTCGCGATCAGGGGTTGAGCGAGGGAGTGGGTCCCTGGGCTAACGGATATGCGCCCGGATGAACTGGCCGGCGCCGGCCAGCGCGCGGCGGCCGTCTTCGAGATTGGCATTCCAGACGGGCCAGGCGTGGATCATGTGCGGCCAGATCTGCAGTGTGACATCGACATCGGCAGCTCCCGCAGCCTCGGCAAGCCGCGCGGCGTCGGCCAGCAACGTCTCGGCGGATCCGACCTGGATCAGGACCGGCGGCAAGCCTGCGAGGTCGGCGAACAGCGGCGAGATCAGCTGATCCCTCCGGTCGACGCCCGGCGGCGCGTAGGCATCCGCGAGCTCATCGAGATAGGCCTTGTGGATCAAGGGATCGACGGCGTCCTTGGTCTGCAGCGTGCTGCCCGACATCGTGAGATCAGTCCAGGGCGAGACCAGCCAGGCACAGGCCGGCAAGGCCTCGCCGGCCGCCCGCAGGCGGTTGATCAGGGCGAGCGTCAGGTTGCCCCCGGCGCTGTCGCCGCCGACGGCGATACTTGCCGCCGCAATGCCTAGCCGGCGCAGGAAGCGCCACGCCGCGAGCGCGTCTTCATGGGCGGCCGGATAGGGATGTTCAGGCGCAAGCCGGTAGCCGATCGCAAGGGTGCGGGTGCCCGCCGCGCGCCCGGCTTCCGTCACCAGGCGGCGGTGGCTGACAATCGAGCCGGAGCAATATCCGCCGCCGTGGAAATACAGCAGCACGCGCGATGTCTCGCTGCCCGGCACAGTCGACCACTCGCCGGCGACACCGTCGCAATCGACCGCCTCGCATTGTACGTCAGACGCTACCGGCCAGATCGATCCGACTTCGTCGAGCCGTTGCCGCCGCTCCGACCAGCCGACCGGCCGCGGCTTTGACGTCAGCAATTTGCGGATGGCGTCGATCTCGCGTTCTGCCATGTCGTCCTCTCGGATTGTCCGCGCTACAAAAGCCCGCGATAGACGCCGGGCTCGGAACCCTCGATCGGTATCGCGCCGACTGCCTTTGCGTAGAACTCGGCAGGGCCCACGCCGCCGATGATGGCGTAGCCATATCCCTGCTGCTTCATGGTTTCGAGGCAATTGAACAGCAGCGCCTTGCCGATCCCGTGCTTTCTTTCGTTCTGGTCCACTCCCGTGGGCCCAAAGAAGTTGGGACAGGTCGCGTCATGACAGGCAAACCCAAGAATGCTCTTTTGCCTGATGGCGATGAAGCAGGAGACCGGTTGCCGGGAGAACGCCACATCGACTTCGCTGGCCCACGCCTCGCTGAAGTTCTGGCGGACCCAGGCGACGACCTTGTGCTTTTCCGGAGCCAGCGCGCGCCGCGTCGTGATACCCGCTTTGCTCAGGCGCTCGAACACGTCGCGGGAGGCAGGCAGCGCGTAGAGCTTGACCAGCATGTCCATCGGCGGCGGCTTTCCTTCAACGATTCAGCTCGTGCATTATCGCGGTTGGGCGAGCACTCGTAAATCTGTTGGTGGATGTTGCAGGCGCGCAGCTGCCTAGGACGACCGTCTGCCCGGCGGCAAAAGCGGACGGCCAGCAAATGGCTCTCTAAAAAAGTTGCGGCCACCCTTTGGGGGAAGGGTGGCCGCGCGCGAACCGGTCTGGGACGGGGAGGGGTGGGGATGTGACCGGGTCGCGGGTTCGTAGATTCCTTCTCGTTATCGATCGCGCGACGACGCGGTGGCGACCGCCGGCCGGCCGTCACCGAGCGAGACCCACACGTTCGGGTCGCTCTGCGACTGACGCTTGACGAAGCGGTAGCCGGTCTCAGTCCAAGCCAGGACGTTTTCGTTCTGGTTGTCGAGAACGAACTCGCCCTTGTCGGTCTTCACCGTCAGCACCGCGTGGCCTTCGCCCTTCTTGTCGCGCACCACCGTGATCAGCAGCGCCTCGCGCGGCCATCCGGCGTCGACCAGCATCTTGCGCTTCAGAAGCACATAGTCCTCGCAGTCACCGTAACCGTCCGTCGGCAACGACCACTTTTCGATCACGCCCCAATGATCCATGTCGGTGATCGGCTTGATGGTCTCGTTGACCCACTTGTTGACCCGCAGCAAATCCCGCCACGCCGTCTGCGACATCACGATGTCGCGCGGCTGAGACGCGCCGCCGCGGCATTCGCTGGCGTTCTCGGCGCAGAATTCGACCCAGCCGATCGGCGAACGTGCGGCCTCGCCCAGGCTGGCGTAGAGGGCGTCACCGGCTTTCGCCGAGACGCTCATCGAAGCGTTTATCCCTAACAGGACGGCGATGATCGCCAGTCCCTTCCCCTGTCCCCTGAACAACATCGTGGCCCCCGTTTCTTGTTGGGACCATGTTTCGCACAAAGGATTTGCGCCGCCGCTAAGTCAGGCAAGTACATTTGACGTGAATACTAGTAAAAGGCGCGGCGAATTCGATCTATACTTGAATCGAATTCGACTAAAATTTGAAACAACTGCAATTGATTCAAATTTTAGGGATTAACGCCTGTGACGCTGCAAATCGCAGGGATTGCGCGGGCAAAAGCCCGGCGCGTTAACCTACCTTGGCGGGGCGCCGAACGGCGAAAAGGCGGTATCCGGCAATGCGGATACCGCCTTTGAGGCTGAAAAATCAGGGTTTTTTGGCGGTTGGCGCTTTACCGCGCGGTAACCGCATCTTCGAGCGTCTCGGCAATCTGCTCATGGACAAACTCGAGAGCGAAGCCTTCTTCGAGGTTTCGCACCACGCGGGACTGCACCTTGCCGAGCATGACCAGAGATTTCAGCGGCGGGCGGTTCTCCGCGGCGATCGCGGCGCCCGACAGCGACAGGTCGATGATGCGGCAGGTCATCTTGCTGCCGTCCTCGAGCGTGAGCAGGGCAATCGGATTGCGCGGCACGATCCGGTCGTGGCGACGGTCTTCCGGCAGATTGAGGATATCGCGGTTGGCGAGCCAGGTGAGCTGGGCGGCGAGCTTGTCGCGCTTGCGGGCGGTCGCGCCGACCGTCATGGCAAAGCCGTTGTCGATGATGCGGGTGATTTTGCCCTCGACCCGGCCGATATGGTCGAGATAGGCGATCACGCGGTCACCGACATTGCCGATCCCGGGTGCGAGCAATGCCAGTCCGCCCGGCGACATGTTAATAATCTGGCAAGGAAATTCGCGCCGATCCGGCAGCATGTAGCGGCCGAGCAGGTGGACCTTGACGCGCTGAAAGCGCCGTCGCTCCTCGGCGGACGGGACAGTAACTGTTTTCTTTTGCGCAAACGACATCTTCGCCACCAGACAGCCGGTCCTTCGGCGTCGGAAAGACCCTAAGGCCGACAGGGTTAACGATGTGTTAGCGGCGGTTGCAGGAAGTGCGGGCATTCACGCAGTCTGCGGTCGTGGCTCGATAGTTCCGACGTTTTTTCCGCCGTCATTGCTTTCAGGGGAGCAGAGCCGCCGGGCGCGAACGCTGCAACGCCTTCCGTACTTCCCAAACGCCGTAATCCCGGCCGTTGGGGGATCTCGTCCGGCGTTTTGATGTTGCTCGCAAGGCCAATGGCTTCGAGAGTCTTGATCAACCACCAGCCGAGGTCGATCTGGCCGGGAAAGAGGCCCAGCTTGGCCGAGCCCGGAAATGCGTGGTGATTGTTGTGCCAGCTTTCGCCCATGCTGATCAGCCCGGCGATGCCGACGTTGTATCCCTGGGCCGCCGCGCCATCGATGACCCAGCTCTGTCCACCGCTGCGATGGGAGAAGTGACCGATCAGCCAATGACCGGTTACGCAGACACTTATGCGAACGAAGATGCCCCAGACCAGCCAGCTCCAGCCGCCAATCGCGAAAAACAGAATTGCCCACGGCAATTGCTGCCACATCCACGTCCGCTCGACGAATGCATAAAATCGGTCGCCGGCGAGCCGTGGCTCGAGCCGAAATTCCGGCGGATGCTTCAGCATCAGCCTGCAATGCATTTGCCACCATGCGTCGCGCCAGAAGCCGGCACGGTGACAGGAATAATCATGGCAAGCTGACTGACGTTGCGCCCAGTCGCGAAAATCGTGCAGCCGGACCATGCCGTAGGGACCCGCCATTCCAACCAGCGTTCCGAGATAAACGCACAAATGCTCGACCCATAGCGGGCAATCGAAGCTGGAATGAATCAGGCGCCGGTGCATACCGACGGAGTGCCCGAAGCAAAGGGTTACGCCGCTGGCCACGACAAACAGGATAATCGCGCTCCAGGAAATGAAGATCGGCGCAAGGATGATCGCCATCGCCGTCATGCTGCCGATCCAAAGCGATTTCGCCGGCGCCCACTGCACGATGCCGTCGAGCGGGTCGGTATTGTCGTCGGCAAAGATGCGTTCGGAGCCCGGCTGCAGTTGCAAGATCGTGCCTACCTCGGCGAATCCTGCTGGTTCAATAACACAATCCGGTTGTATCCCCACAACAATACTGGACAGGCAAGCAGGGCCGCCGTTCCGAAGTCGAGTGCCGCCGCAGCGCTGCCGGTCCATTTGGCGATGGCGCCGGCGATCGCCGGACCAAGCATCATCACGGCGAAAAAGACGGTGAAGAAAATACCCATCCCGATCGCGCGCGTCTGAGGCTGCAACACGCTCGCGGGCAGGCTCATGATCGGCCCTGCAGGCAGAGCGCTGATCGCGCCGATTGCAATCACAATGGGAATCACCGCCTCGCTGCGAGGCAGCATCAGCATCAATAGCGCGAACAGGACGCACCCGATGACAAGCACCGATTGCGGCCGCTCGGTCCAATCAGCCAGAAATCCGCCGGCTATTCCGCTCAACGCCGCGATCCACAGCACGATGCTGATGGCCGAGCCGGCCGCCGTGATCGACCAGCCGCGTTCGACCAGCAGCGTCGGACCGAAACTGAAAATCATCGTGAAGCCGATGTTGAAGATACCCCAGATCAGACCCGCGATGATCACGGCGAAAAGCGTGTTGCGGTTGAGCCGCGAGGCGGCTGACGGCGCGGCTGCAGCAGTTGATGGCGATCGATAGCCCACAACAAGAAGCGGGATGCCGAGGCCGATCAGCGCGGCAACCGAAAGATAGGCGGCGCTGACACCATGGACGGTGCCGATCATGGGCAAGACCAAAAGGGAGGTCGCGATGCCGACTGGCCACGAATTGACGAAGATGGCCATCGCGGTCGCGAGTTCCTTGCCGGCGAACCAGTCGGTGACCATTTTCGTCATCATGACGCCGAGCAAGACGGCGCCGCTGCCGGCGATCAGCCGTCCTGCAATTTGCCAGCCCCAGGAGTCTGACGCCACCATGGCGAGTTGGCCGGTCAACATCACCGCCAGCGCAACTGATACGGCACGCTTGTCGCCGATCCTTTTTCCGACCGCGCCGCCCGGCAGCGACAGCGCAACGCCCGGTGTGAAATAGAGGCCGATCAGGAGTCCGATATCGGCCAGGCTGGCATCGAACTTGGCGCCGAGCAGCGGCGCAACCGCAGCGACGCTCTGAAACTGGAACGCCACGGTCAGCCGCACAATGAACAGGACGGCCAGAATACCCCAGCGATTGCTCAACGCTCGCTCCTCTCGGGGTAAACAATCACTGCGCCGATATTGGCACAGTGATGGCGGTATCGCCTATTTCTGTACCAGTTGATTGAGGTCCTTCTTCCGGTACCATTAGGGGTATCTGTCGCGCCCGGCCGGGCCGGCCAAAAATGCCTGTGAACGGAGGTTGCGAGATGCCGGGAGTGAAGCGCGAGCGTGATGGCAATGTCAGCGTGCTGACATTGGATGAGCCTGAAACGCTCAACGCGATGACGCCTGATCTGTTGGGCGATCTCGCCATCGCCATTGGTGAAGTTACCGACGATCCGCAGGTGCGGGCGCTGGTGCTGACGGGAGCCGGCCGCGGCTTTTGCTCCGGCCAGAACCTCAAGGCCGCGCAGATCCTGGGCGACGACCTCGCGGCCGGCGTGATGAAGTATTACTGGCCGGCGTTCAAGGCGATGCGAGAATGCCGCGTGCCGATCGTGGTCGCCGTCAACGGCGTTGCGGCTGGCGGCGGGTTCAGTCTGGCGATGGCGGGTGACATGATCGTGGCGGCGCGCTCGGCACGCTTCATCCAGGTGTTCAGCCGCATCGCGTTGGTGCCCGATCTTGGCTCGACCTGGCTGTTGCCGCGTCTTGTCGGCCGGCAGCGCGCGCTCGAACTGATGATGACTAACGAGCCGCTCTCGGCGGACCAGGCGAAGGAATGGGGATTGGTCCGCGAAGTGTTCGACGATGCGGCGTTGCGTGACGGCGCTCTCGAACTGGCGCGCAAACTCGCCGAGGGTCCGACGCGTGCTCTCGTCGCGACACGCCGCCTGATCGATGACAGCGAGCATGCCAGCTATGCCGACCAGTTCCGCCGCGAAATCGAAACACAGGCGGAGATCCGCCTGAGTGCAGATGCGGTCGAAGGGCGCAACGCTTTTCTCGAGAAACGGGCGGCCGTATTCAGCGGCCGCTGATGTCCCTGGCTGTTATTGTCACGATCCGTTGTTGAAGGCGTTAGGCCGAAGCAGTTTCCGCCCCGCATTCTTTCATGTAGCATTGTCGCATGAGCGAAGCAGAGACCTTGTTCGCGGCCCTGCGCCAGTCGGCCGGCGACGACGTGGTGGACATGCTCGAGCGCATGGTGCGGGATGCCCCGGATCATGCCTTGAACAAAATGAACGCGCTTGACCTCGCTGCCAAGGAAGGCCTCGCCGAGGAACGGGTCGTCGCGGCACTGCTGAATGCGGTGGCGCTTGGCATCTTCGAGATGACATGGAATGTCATGTGTCCGAGCTGCGCAGGCGTTCTTTCCGCCAACAAGAGCCTGAAGACGCTGGACAGGAGGCAGTACAATTGCGCCTTTTGCGCCGCCGGCTATGAGACGACGCTCGACAACCTCGTCGAGGTGACCTTCACGGTGAGCCCGCGCGTGCGAAGGATATCGGCCCACAACCCCGACGATCTATCCGTGCCCGAGTATTATCGCCAGGTCTTTTGGAGTTCGGCCATCGACCTTCCAACGGATCTAGAGAGGATGCTGGACGAGGTCACGCTTGAAAGTGTCGACTTGCCGCCGGGAGAGAGGGCCATCCTCTCCCTGCATTTACCGGCGGGCACATTGATTGTGTTCGATCCCGTGACACATACGGCGCAATTCCTTGAAGTAAGCGGCGGGCAGACGAACGAACGCCAGAACCTGTCCGTGATCTTCAACAAGGTGCAGGTCCCGGTCGAAACCATTGCTTTGCATCCCGGGCCACTGCGCCTGACCCTGGAGAACCGTACCGATAGCCGGGTGCTGCCGGCCGTATGGATGGCGAACCAGGCGTTGGACAACCTCCTCAGCCGCCGCAAGCCCATTCTCACCGCGAAACGCCTCCTCACCAATCAGACCTTCCGCGACCTCTACCGGACCGACACACTTGCCATCGGCCAACGTCTCAAGATTCTGAGCCTGACCTTCCTGTTCAGCGATGTGAAGGGCTCGACGGAGCTTTATGAGCGCGTCGGCGACCTCGTCGCCTTCGATCTCGTCGACGAGCATTTCCGGCTGCTGCAGGAGATTATCGTCTCCGAAAGGGGCGCGGTCGTGAAGACCATCGGCGATGCCGTGATGGCGACCTTTGAGACGCCTGACCGCGCCATTGCCGCCGCGATCCGCATGCGCGAGGCGATGAGCGATCTCGGCGCCCAGCGTCAGCATCAGAGTTTGCGTCTGAAGATCGGCATCCATGAAGGATCATGCCTTGCGGTCACGCTCAATGCCCAGCAGGACTATTTCGGTCAGACCGTCAATATTGCTTCGCGTGTCCAAAGTCTTGCGGCATCGCGCTCGATCGTCGTGACGAAATCCGTGGTAGAGAACGCGCAAACTCAGACACTACTGGAGTCCAACGGGCTAAAACCAGCGCTCAGACGCGTCGCGTTGAGTGGCATCGAGGACGAGGTGTCGGTCTACGAGATTTCTTGACGCTGCGGTTCGCTGAAGCTGCACGTCAGATCCTGCGGACGCCGCTCCCGCAGGCAACGCGCGGCTCCGTTAGCTGACCTGGCCGACGAACTGTTGCAGTTCCGGTGTTCGTGGCGCGGCGAACACCTCCTTAGGCACGCCTTCCTCATGCACCTTGCCGTGGTGCATGAAAACGAGCTTGGTGCCGACGTCACGGGCGAACCGCATTTCGTGCGTCACCAGGATCAGCGTCATGCCCTCGCGCGCCAATTGCTCGACGACGCGCAGCACCTCGTTGACCAGTTCGGGGTCGAGCGCCGAGGTGATCTCGTCGCACAGCAGAACCTTCGGCCGCATCGCCAGCGAACGGGCAATGGCGACGCGCTGCTGCTGGCCGCCGGAAAGTTCGCTCGGATAGGCGTCCATCTTTTCCGACAGCCCCACCTTGGCCAGCACCTCGGCGGCGGTCGCGCGTGCTTCCGCCTTCGATACCTTGTTGACGACGGTCGGCGCCAGCATGACGTTCTCGGCCGCGGTCAGATGCGGAAACAGGTTGAACTGCTGGAACACCATGCCGACATGGCGGCGCAGCTCGCGCAGGTTGGTGGCGGCGCCACCGACCTCGATGCCGTCGGCGGTGATGGTGCCGGACTGATAGGTCTCCAGCCCGTTGATGCAGCGGAGCAGGGTGCTCTTGCCCGAGCCGGAGCGGCCAATGATCGCGACCACGTCGCCCTTGGCGATATCGAGCGAGACGCCCTTCAGCACCTCGTTCGGACCAAAACTCTTCCTGACGTCACGAATGCTAACGAGCGACATTGAGGCGGCCTTCGATTTTCTTCGCCCACCACGACAGCGGGAAACACAGACAGAAATAGATCAGCGCAACCAGCGAATAAACGAGGAACGGGCGGAAGGTCGCGTTGTTGAGCATGGTGCCGGCCTTGGTCAGTTCGACGAAGCCGATGATGGAGGCGAGCGCCGTGCCCTTGATGACCTGCACGGAGAAGCCGACGGTGGGCGCGACCGCGATACGCGAGGCCTGCGGCAGGATCACGTAGCGCATCTGTTCGATGTAGCTGAGCGCCAGGCTGGAGGACGCCTCCCACTGGCCCTTCGGGATCGCTTCGACGCAGCCGCGCCAGATCTCGGTCAGGAACGCGCTGGTCCAGAACGTCAGCGCCAGCGTCGCGGCCATCCACGGTGAGACCTCGACGCCGAACAGCGCGATGCCGAAGAAGAACAGGAAGAGTTGCATCAAGAGCGGCGTGCCCTGGAAGAACTCGATGTAGATCTTGGTGAACCATTCCAGCGGCGCAATCCGCGAGGTGCGCATGAACAGCAGGATCAGGCCGACGATGCCGCCGCAGAAGAACGCGATCAGCGACAGCACGATCGTCCACTGTGTGGCGACCAGGAGGTTGGAGAGGATGTCCCAGAAGCTGAACTGCAGCATGGTTCACCTCGCCTTGAAGATGACGCGGCCGAGCGCGCGCAACAGCGAACGCGTCAGCATCGCCAGCAGGAGGTAAGCCAGCGCGACCAATAGGTAGACTTCGAAGTTGCGGAAGTTCCGCGACGCAATGAAGTTCGCGGCATAGGTCAGGTCTTCCGCCGAGATCTGCGATACCACCGCCGAGCCGAGCATGACGATGATGATCTGCGACGACAGCGCCGGATAGATTTTTCGAAATGCCTGGTTGAGGACGATGCGGCGTAGCACCTCCCACTTGGTCATGGCGAGGCTGAGACCGGCCTCGATATGTCCTTTCGGAACCGCCTCGATGCCGGCGCGGATGATCTCGGTCGAGTAGGCGCCGAGATTGATCACCATCGCAAGAAAGGCGGCCGTGGTCTCGCTGAGTTTCAGCCCGAGCGCGGGCAGGCCGAAGAAGATGAAGAACAACTGCACGATGAACGGCGTGTTGCGGATCAATTCGACATAGACCGCGACAATGCGGCCGAGCCAGGCCGGCCCAAACGTGCGCGCCGCCGCGCCCGCGGTGCCGACGGCGACGCCGACGACCGTCGACACGATCGTCAGCACGATCGTGAAGACGAGCCCGTACAGCAGCACGTTCCAGTAAGGCAGCAGTTCGGCGAATTGCAGTTTGTAAGACACCGCGGCGTCCCCCAACGCTTCGCGTCTAGAAGCCGGGCGGCAATGGCGCCTTCAGCCACTTCTCCGACAGTTTGCCGATTTCTCCCGATGCCTTCGCCTTGGTGATGATCTCGTTGACCTTGGCGAGCAGTGCCGGCTCATTCTTGTTCAGCCCGACATAGCAGGGACTGTCCTTGATGACATATTTCAGCGTCGGTGCGCGGGCAGGGACCTTTTCGGCGATGGCCGCGGCCACCGTGTTGCCGGTGGCGATCAGATCGACCTGGCCGGACACGAAGGCGGCGATGGTAGCGTTGTTGTCCTCGAAGCGCTTGATGGTGGCATCCGGCGGCGCGGCTGATGTCAGCGCCTGCTCCTCGATCGCGCCGCGGGTGGCGCCGATGGTCTTGCCCTTGAGATCGGCCGCGCTCCCGACCGCGATCGCCTTGGTGCCGAACACGCCGGAGAAGAACGGCGCATAGGCGATCGAGAAGTCGATGACCTTTTCGCGTTCCTCGTTCTTGCCGAGGCTGGAGATCACGAGGTCGGCCTTGTTGGTCTGCAGATAGGGAATGCGGTTGGCGCTGGTCACCGGAATGATCTCGGTCTTCACCCCGAGTTCCTTGCCGATCAGGTTGGCCATGTCGATGTCATAGCCCTGCGGCTTGAGATCGAGGCCGGCGGAGCCGAACGGCGCAAAATCCTGTGGCACCGCGATCTTGATCACCTTCGACTTCATGATGGAGTCGAGGGCGTCGGCATGGGCCTGCGTCGCCACCGCAGCAGTGGCAATTGCAGCGGCAAGCATCAATCTCTTCAGCATTCTTTGGATCTCCGAGGTCACGCCAATGCTTCGCCCCGATATCATTATCGGTGCGCTGTCATTTCGATGTGGCCCGGCTCCACGTCGTTGGCCGACCCTGCCTGACGCCTCGCATTTAGGCAATGCTCGGCGGTGCTTTTTTTGGAGGCTTTTGTGGGTCGTTTTCGAGCACGCCTGCCACCATGCGCTGTGCTGGCGGTACCTGGCGAATCTGCGGTTGCTGCTTACCGCAGACCTTCATACACCATGAAGCCGCGCGCGATTGCGAGCTTGCGCAGGGCGCGCGGAACCAGCTTTTCCGGCCGGTGCAGATAGCGCCACGACGTTATCTTGAAATCGCTGATGGTGCCGAGATCGCTTTCGAACGGCGCCAGCAATCCGGTCAGGCTGATCGGCGCGTGCGCCCGGTTGTTGAAAGGCAACAGCAGCAGCTCCAGATGCGCCGTCGTGCCATCCTCAGACGTCGCGGTGATACCGGCAATGGCCGCCAGCATGTCTTCCGCGACGTAAGTAATGATGTCCTCGATCTCGCGGCGGCTGTCCGGGGTGAACAGTGCGGGGAAGCTGGTATCCTTGAGATCACGGCCGAGCAGGGCGCAGACCCGCGTCCCGGCAACGCGAAACGGGTAACCGGCGTCGTTGTCGTAGGACAGCACGAAAATGTCGCCAAGCAGCTCGCGTACCGCCCCGGGTTCGATCTCGCTGCGGTCCGGCGCCCGCGCATCGCCGCGTTTCGCATCCCAATAGGCGAAAAACTCGCGGCTCGATGGGTGTTTCATGTCGTGTCCTCGCCCCCCGGGTTGCCTGGCGAGACACTTCTGTCTCGCTTTTGCGCAACACGCCTTCCCTCGGCTGTTGTGCAGGACAGGCTTTGCAGCGTCCATGCCGCCAACGCGATTTGGCCGCGCGCGGCGCGGCTTTGCGTTGTTAACGTTAAATTCACCATGCCTCTTAAGAAGTCAGCGACTTGCGCCGCTTCCCTTTGGCCAGCGCGGCGGTAACGGTTGCGGTCACCGCGTCGATGACGATCGCCTTGATTTCCGCTTCGGTCAGCACCTCCTGCGGATCCTCGACGTTGGCCAATTCCATCGGCCGAACGTGGTTTTGCGATCAGGCTGCTAGCCGAGTTTGTCTTTACGGGAAAGCGAGGCTCATACCGCGCAGGATGACCGCGCAGCACTCAGGTCAAGTGCGCTGCCGCACTTGGCGGGTTCCTAACGTTTCTGAAATTCGTGCGGGACGGTCCCGCTCGGATAGCAAAGCTTGTCCCTGCTATCGACGTCGGCGCCATCACCGCATTGGATCGGCGGGATCCGACCGAAATCTTTTGCGTAAGGCGTCATTCCGATGGCGATCAACACCAGCAAGAGAACGCCGCTGACGGCTTTGGTGAGACGGGATAGCGGGTAGATCCTATCGATGCCGTCGAGCACGAGCCAGACGTAGAGCAGCGCTGATGCCGCGAGAATCGCATATCCGGCCGCACGCGTCATCGATCGAGGATTCTGGACGGAGAAGGGTGACGCCACTCGGGCTTGCCTTGCGCTCGATCCGCCGCTTGCCAGCACATGGCACCAAGCCGCATCGACAGTCCGCCAACGACGTAGAACACGGCGCCGAGGATATTGAGCATCATGACGCGCATCGAAGATATACGATCAGCACGAGGATACCCCACTGAAACCAAAGGATCGCTGCGATTTGGAGGGTTTCCATTCTTCAATCCGAATGGTTCGTGGGATCCAGCGGCTCCGGAGTAAAATTCGGCTCGCCAGGCTCCGGCTTTGGATTGGGACGCGGCGGCTTCCGGGGAGGTTCCGGCTTCTTGATCGGCTTTTTGAGGAACTTGAAGTTGTACATTGAACCGTCGCCCGACGAACACGATTCCACTACCACGAGTTGTTTCATCTTTCTAGCTTCCAGCAAAGGTTGGAACCGGACGGAGTTGGTTCCCCAGGCGGCCACCACATTCCTTGCTTGGTTTTGCGCAGCCGCTATCGGGCTCACGGAGATTCTTGTGAGCTTCGGGATGTCCAGATCGCCGGCAAGGTCGGACCCCACAGCCGAAGGTAGGAGCGGAAGAAAGCGAGCCGGCATAGCCGGCGCTGTCTTGATGAAGTTCCTGCTGGATCGTTGGCGGTTGCAGCGTAGAGAGCGACAGACGCAAACGATTTGATCAGCAAGCCGCTTTCGACGAGTTCGCCAAAAAGTGCGCTTCGCTTGTGTGTCGACAAAGAACGATCGCGGCCGCGCCGTTGAAATCAGTACCGCAGGTTCTGTTGCAGGATAGCTTCGAGATATAGCGGCGGCGGTCTGTTCGGCTGTCCGATATCGAGAGGGCCGTTTCGTTTGTGAGAAGTGCAGCAAGCGAGGCGAGTCTTTAAGCCGTCCAAGAAGGCAAGGGCACCTAGGCTCGAATCGCGAACAGTCAAATGCTGGGGCGCCTGCGTTGTTAACGTTAAATTAACTGTGAGGTTGGCGAAGGCGGGACGGCGTGCGTAAGGTGGAACGCATCGGACGGCGTCGCTTTATCTTCAAGTTCTCGGCGCAGTTGGTACACGGATGGCGTCAAACAGTTTGGTCATCGCGCGGGGAGGGGTGGGGATCTGATCCCGGCTCCAAGGGGCGCGAGAAGATCAGCAAGTAAAGGGAGGATGTTCTCAGCATCCTCCCCTTTTTCTATTTTGGCTTTTCGCCAGCGATATATCGTGTCCCGGATGGGGCACGCAGTGACGCGACGCAGAGCCGGGACAAACGGTCTGCGCCGTGGGTCCCCGTTTCTGCGTCGCACCGCCGAGTGGCGCTGCGCCGCGTCCGGGACACGGATAGGTGTGATTGTGCACTTGCACAGGGCAGGCAAAGCCGCCTATCTGGGCCAATATGCCGCGAAGCACCAGCTAAGGTCCTGGATCCCTTGGAATCCCAGTCGTACTCATCCCCGGTCGAGCCGCCGGACGCCCCGCGTGAACCGATCCTGACGCTGCCCGGCGCGCTGACGGCCTATATCGCGCTGATCGCGGCGATTCACTTGCGGGTGCTGCTGCCGGTGGAGCTGGAGAACTGGACCATCGACGTCTTCGGTTTCATTCCGAAGCGCTACGATTCCACGCTGCTCAAGATTACCTTTCCCGGCGGAGCCGGGGCCAAGGTCTGGACCTTCGTCACCTATTCGCTGCTGCATGCCAATCTCAGCCATATCGGTTTCAACATACTGTGGCTGCTGCCGTTCGGCAGCGCGCTGGCGCGCCGGTTCGGTCCGGTCAGGTTCTTCGTATTCATGGCGGTGACGGCGGCGGCGGGCGCGCTGGCACATCTCCTCACCCATGAGCACGCGATCGCGCCGATGATCGGCGCCTCTGCCTCGGTATCCGGCGCCATGGCCGCCGCCATCCGCTTCGCGTTCGTGAAGGGGAGCTTTCTTTCGTTCCATCGGGGCGATGCGGATGCCGCGGCGAAGGTTCCGGCGCTGTCGCTTTCCCGGGCGCTGCGCAACGGCCGCGTGCTCGGATTTCTGGCGGTGTGGTTCGGCGTCAACATCATCTTCGGCCTCGGCTCGATTTCGATCGGGTCCGAAGGCGCCAGTGTCGCCTGGCAGGCACATATCGGCGGATTTCTCGCCGGCCTGATGTTGTTCTCGCTGTTCGATCCGGTGCCGCGTGCGACGCCGCATGCTGCGGATTCTTCATCGCCGGACGAAGCCGGCCGCGTCTGATCGCCGCTTGCGGGTCAGGGCGATTTCATCCATCATCGTCACGAACTGCAAGCCGAGGCACGCGCATCACCACTTTGCTTGCTGACCGCGCCCCCGAAACGAAACCGGCGCGGAACTGTTGATTGAAGACTCGCGAACAAGTCGGGCCCTTGCGGGCGCGAACCGATTCAGGAGGCGACAATGACGGTACGTGCAATTCTCGATACCAAAGGACATCAGGTCCTGAGCGTTGAGCCCGACGCCAAGCTTTCGGCTGCGGTCAAGCTGCTGGGCGAGAAAAAGATCGGCGCGGTGCTGGTGATGAACCAGGGACGTCTCGAGGGCATCCTTTCCGAGCGCGACATTGTCCGCGTGCTGGGGGAGCGAGGAGCCCGGGTATGTGAGGAGCCCGTGAGCGCGGTCATGACGCGCAAGGTCGTCAGTTGCCGGGAGTCCGACACTGTCGCCGGCATTATGGAAATGATGACGATCGGCAAGTTCCGCCATTTGCCCGTGGTCGAGGACGGCAAGGTGGTGGGTCTGATTTCGATCGGCGACATCGTCAAGCGCCGCGTCCAGGAATACGAGGCCGAGCAGGAAGCGTTGCGCGACTACATCAAGACGGCCTGATCGCTATTCCTTCTCCGCCTTTTCCACCGCCGCCGCGGCTTCGCTCGCCGCCGTCGGCGGCACCAGAATGTGGATCGCTTCCTGGATCGAATCGATGGCGCGCTCGGCGGCGCGCGCGCCATGGGCGATCAGATCGTCGGCGCGATGAAAATCGAACCAGCCGATCTTGCCAACGCGGGGCGAGATCAGGAGATCCGGCGGATCGCCGGCAAGCCGTGCGCGGGTGATGCGGTCCTGCATGATGTTGAAGGCATCGACCATTACCGAGGAGATGCCGGGCCGTCCGCCGCCGCCGAAGAACTCACGCTTCATCGTGCGCTCCGCAGAGAAGAATTTTCCGATACCGCGTTTCCGCGGCTCGGGTTCGGGCAACGCTTCCGGCATCACCGAGACCGAGACGCCGGGTGTCGGGCCGTGGGAATAGATCGTCGTGGAGTGCGCAAAGACGTCGCTGGAAAGATTGGCGGCAATGACGATTTCGGCGCCGAGCGCGCGCGCCGCCGACACCGGCACCGGATTGACCAGGGCGCCGTCGACCAGCCAGCGGTCGCCGACCAGGACCGGCGAGAATATGCCGGGCAGCGCGTAGGACGCGCGCATCGCATCCACCATCGGGCCATGGGTCAGCCAGATC
The DNA here is from genome assembly GCF_009930815.1 of Bradyrhizobium sp. CCBAU 051011. Classification (NCBI taxonomy): domain Bacteria; kingdom Pseudomonadati; phylum Pseudomonadota; class Alphaproteobacteria; order Hyphomicrobiales; family Nitrobacteraceae; genus Bradyrhizobium; species Bradyrhizobium sp. CCBAU 051011. Next base: position 6,042,974 of record NZ_CP022222.1, read on the forward strand.
TCGTGGCCGGTGCGCACCTCGGTCGCTACCGTGGCAAATTTCACCGGCAGATCCTCGATCAGGCTTTGGCCCAGCGCGGTCTCCAGTTGGGCCGCGAGCTTGGCGCCGCCGATCAGGCCGGAGCCGTTCAGGCGGATGTCGAGATACGAGAGAACGGTCCGCGGCTGCAGGCTGCGGGCCCATTCTTCCAGCGTGTCGAGATGTCCGGCAGCATAGGCGCCGCCGACCACGGCGCCGATCGATGTTCCGACCACGACATTGGGAATGATTCCGTGGGCCACCAGCGTCCGCACGATGCCGATATGGGCAAAGCCGCGCGCGGCACCGCCGCCCAGCGCCAGTCCGATCACCGGCCGGCGGATACTGCCGAGCCCTACCTTGTCATGGGCCTTACCTTGGGCCTTATCTTGGGCATCGGAGCTCTTTTGGCCGCGCCCCATCCAGCTATCCAACACGCAAACTCTCCTGCGGCAGCAACGATATTCGGCGCGGCGCGGCCGCGCCAGAATAGACTATCCTGATCCGGATGCATGGTTTACGCCCCGGTGAAAATCGGCCTAGGCAGGGAATGTGACTGGACCACGACCGCAGCAGCGGCATGAGGTTGCCCGCACGGGTTCCGCCATGGCCGTCGGCCGGACTTTCGCCACCAAGGCTTGAATTTGCCGCGTTTTCGGTGAAAAGCATGGCCATGATTTCGGGCGGCAATGGCATTGCTGGAAACGGGCAGGGCGGACGGCCTTTCCCGGCGCTGGTGCTTGCATTGGCGCTCGTCGCAGCGCTTTCGGTCCCGGCCTCGGCCCAAATGTTTTCGGATCGCCCGCCACCGGTGCCGCCGGCTGCGGTTCCTGATGTCCAGACCGGTCCGGCCATGAATCTGGCGCCGCCTTCGGGGACCGGCACGATTCCGACCGTTCCGCCGCCGCTGAACCAGCCAACCATTGTGCCCCCCTCGATCGCCACGGTCCCGCCGGCAGCGGCGCCGCCGCCGGCGGCCGCAGCTCCAACTCAGGGGGTACTGTCACTGACGGCGCGCTACGGCAAGGACCTCCCGGTGATTAATGGGGGGCTGGTGTGGCGGGTGTTCGCCGACAAGCCCGACGATACCGGCACTTTCAAGCTGATTCGCGAGGAGCGCGGCGCGACCCCGAACATCGTGCTGCCGCCCGGCAACTACGTCGTTCACGTCGCGCTCGGCCTCGTCAGCGCGGTGCGGGCGGTGAGCCTGAAGGCGGAGACCGACCGCGTCGCCTTCGTGCTGCCGGCCGGGGGCTTGCGCATCGAAGGCCGCGTCGGCAGCAGCAAAATTCCGCCGAACCAGATTTCGTTCGCGCTGTACAAGGGCAGCCAGTTCGAGGGCGGCGCCGAGCGCAGCCCGCTGCTGCCGAGCGTTCCCGCCACCGACGTCGCGCTGCTGCCCGAGGGGACCTACTACATCATCTCCAACTATGGCGACGCCAACTCGGTCGTGCGCTCCGACATTCGGGTCCAGGCCGGCAAGCTGACCGACGTCACCGTCAGCCACCGCGCGGCGGTGATTACGCTAAAGCTCGTCAGCGACCGGGGCGGCGAGGCGCTCGCCAACACCGCATGGTCGGTCATCACGCCGGGCGGCGACGTCATCAAGGAATCGATCGGCGCATTTCCGCGCGTGGTACTGTCCGAAGGCGAGTACCGGGCGATTGCCAAGAACGAAGGCAAGGTGTTCGAGCGTCCCTTCAACGTCGTCAACGGCGTCGACGGCGAGGTCGAGGTCATCGCGCGCTGACCGTCTGCGCGTCGGACTGTCATAGTCTCTAATGTGCACTAACCATCGCACAGCTTAAAACTGTCATAATCGCCATATCGGCGTACCGCTGCCGCATTTTTTACACAGCCTTAAACCCGGCTGCATTGGATGCCCGGGGATTGAGTGCGCGTAGCGGGGCAGGGCATGGTTGCGGCCAACAGATCATCGAAAAGATCATCAGAGAAATTCAATACCGAAATGTTTGCCGACGTCGCGGTTTTGCAGCGCAAATGGCAGGCCGCGTTGCGCCCGGGCGAGAATTTGCCACGCTACGAAGACGTCATGCTCGGTAGCCTTGGCCGGCTTGCGGACCATGTGGTGTTGCTTCGCGACGACGACGACACGCTCGCCGTCTCGCACAGCGGCCGCTATGTCCAGCAATGGCTCAATGATGATCGCTGGGACATTCCCTTGAGCGCGCTGCCGCCGGATTGCGCGACTGCGCTCGGCGAAGCCGCATCTCACGCGCTGCAGAACGGCCGTCCGTATCTTGCAGCGGGGCATTGCGTGCGCGACGGGCTGGTTCGAACTTATGACGTGCTGGCACTGCCGACGTCTTCGCGTTGGGGCGCCACCTTGGTCGGCGCCTATGTCAACGAGCGCGACGCACAATTCAATCTGCTGGATACGATCTTCTCGGCGACCGACGAGGGCGTATTGTCGCTGGCCGCGATTCGCGATGCGAATGGCAATCCGTCCGATTTTCAGATCGTTCATCTCAATCAGGGTGCAGCGCGGCTGCTGCGGCAACCGTCGACGGAATTGTTGTGGCACCGGCTCGCCGCGGGCGGAAACCTGCTGTGCGCCCCGGAGATAGTTCGGCGTCTGCGCGAAATCATCAGCAGCGGCAATGGTGGCCAGATCGAAATCGACAGCGAGGACCGCTGCCTGCGACTGGGTGTGACCGCGTTCGGCGACATGCTGTCGCTGACGGTTTCCGACGTCACGGCGCTGAAGCGGAGCGAAGTTTCGTTCCGCCTGCTGTTCGACAACAATCCAATGCCGATGTGGGTGTTCGATGCCGAGACGACCCAATTCCTCAGCGTGAACGACGCGGCCGTGCAGCATTACGGCTACGCTCGCGAAACGTTCCTGCAGATGCAACTTCGCCAGATCTGGCCAGCGGACGAATGGGCAAGCCACAGCCAGGCGCTGCAGCAGCTCGGCGACGTCTATAATTCGAGCCGCGACTGGCGGCATCTCAAGGCCGATGGCAGCGAAATCCATGTGCTGACATTCGGACGGCGTGTCGCCTTCGATGGGCGCGACGGCTATCTGGTTGCCATCGTCGACATTACCGAGCGCCGCAAAGCGGAAGCGCGGATTGTGCACATGGCCCATCATGACGGCCTGACCGACCTGCCGAACCGCGACTTCTATCAGGACCGCCTTCGCCAGGCGCTGGAGCGTGCGTCCGGCAACAGGCGCGTCGCAGTACTCTGCGTCGATCTCGACCTGTTCAAGAACGTCAACGATTCATTCGGTCATCCGATGGGCGACCGACTGCTGAAGCAGGTGGCCGAGCGGTTGAAGTCCGAGGTTCGCGGCGACAATCTCGTCGCCCGGCTCGGCGGCGACGAATTCGCCATCGTGCTGGCCTCCGATGTGTCGCCGAACGAGGTGAGCGACTTCGCCGACCGCCTGATCGGCGTGCTGAGTGCGCGCTATGACCTCGACGGCATCGAGGTCATTGTCGGCGCCAGCGTCGGTATTGCGCTGTCGCCCGGCGATGGCGCGACCTGCGAGGAATTGATGCGCAACGCCGACATGGCGCTCTACCGCGCGAAATCCGATGGCGGTGGCGTTCATCGTTTCTTCGAGCCCGAGATGGACCGCCAGGCGCAGAAGCGCCGCGATATGGAGCGAGATCTGCGCCGGGCCTTCGCCAAGGGCGAATTCGAACTGCACTATCAACCGCTCGTGGATATTGCGGCCAACCGGATCAGCGGGTTCGAATCGCTATTGCGCTGGCGCAGTCCGGAAGAGGGCATGATCTCTCCAGCCGATTTCATTCCGGTCGCAGAGGACATCGGATTGATCGTGGGGCTCGGCGAGTGGGTGCTGCGCGAGGCCTGTTCCGAGGCGGTGAACTGGCCGGAAGACATCAAGGTCGCCGTCAACCTGTCGCCCGTTCAGTTCCGCAGCCGCAACCTGGTACAGGCGGTGATTTCCGCGCTGGCGCATTCCGGTCTGTCGCCGCGCCGGCTCGAACTCGAAATCACCGAATCGGTCTTCCTGGCCGAGACCGAGGCCAATCTGGCGATCCTGCATCAGCTTCGCGAACTTGGCGTCAGCATATCCATGGACGACTTCGGCACCGGCTATTCGAGCCTGAGTTATCTCCGCAGCTTTCCATTCGACAAGATCAAGATCGACCGCTCGTTCGTGAAAGACCTCGTCGCGCGTACCGATTGCGTCGCGATCGTGCGAGCCATCTCCGGTCTCGGACGCAGCCTGAACATCACGACGACGGCCGAAGGCGTCGAGACCACGGACCAGCTCGACTGGCTGCGCGCCGAAGGCTGTAACGAAGTGCAGGGTTTTCTATTCAGCGCGGCAAGACCGGCAGCCGAACTGGCAGCGTTGCTGTCCGGGTTCGACAAGCGAGGCTCGAAGGCCGCCTGAGGCAATGGCAACTCGTCATGCCCTGACTTGATCCGGGCATCCATCCTCTTCGCAAGAGTCTTCTCGAGATTCAAGAGTCTTCTCGAGATTAATGGATTGCCGGGTCAAGCCCGGCAATGACGGCCGCGGCGAATTTAGAACCGCGTCACGATATCCGACAGCGTCGGGCGCGGGCGGTCTTCGGTTGGTTTCGACGGTGTTCCGATATGGATGAAGCCGGCGAGTTTTTCATCCGCCTTCAATCCTAGCCCGTCGAGCACGTCGCGGTCGAACGCGAACCAGCCGGTGAGCCAGCAGGCACCGTAGCCTAGCGCAGTGGCCGCGTTGACGATGTTCATCGCGCTCGCGCCGGCCGACAGTTCCTGCTCCAGGGGCGGTACTTTTGGGTGCGGTCTGGTGAAACTAACCACACCGATCACCAGCGGTGCATCCATCAGCCGGCGCTTTTCGATCTCGATATCGGCGGTCGGGGCTGCCGGATTCTTTTTCGCGAACACTCGCGCGATGACCTCGCCAGCGCGGAGGCGTCCGTCGCCTTCGAATACGATGAAGCGCCACGGCGTCAGCTTGCCATGATCGGGCACCCGGGCACCGATGGTCAGGATGGTGTCGAGTTCGCTGGCCGTCGGGCCAGGCCCGCTCATTTCGCGGGGCTTCACCGATCGGCGGATCTTCAGGAGTTCAAGGGCGTCAGGCACGAAGTTTTTCTCTCGTCGGGAATGGCTGTGCTAAAGATAGTGGCGCAGCCGGTCCAGCGGAAGCCGATTTAGACCGATTATGATCAGGCTGCCGCTCGCGCCCGCTTCACGTCTGGCGGCGTTGCCTCTTCGACGAGGGCGGCCAGCGCCTCGTCGGTCGGCATCACCTTCTGCCCGTCGCTGCCGAGCCGGCGGATCGAGACCGAATGGGTCTCGGCTTCCTTCTTGCCGACGACGAGCAGGGCCGGGATTTTTGCCAGCGAATGCTCGCGGACCTTGTAGTTGATCTTCTCGTTGCGCAGGTCGATCTCGACGCGCAGGCCCGCCCGCCGCGCGGCGGCGGCGACCACCTTGGCGTATTCGTCGCCTTCGGAGGTGATGGTCGTCACCACCACCTGCGTCGGCGCCAGCCAGAGCGGGAAATTGCCGGCGAAATGCTCGATCAGAATGCCGATGAAGCGCTCCATCGAGCCGCAGATCGCGCGATGCACCATCACCGGTGCCTTCTTCGAACCGTCGGCGTCGATGTAGAACGCGCCAAAACGTTCCGGGAGGTTGAAGTCGACCTGCGTGGTGCCGCATTGCCAGTCGCGGCCGATGGCGTCGCGCAGCACATATTCGAACTTCGGCCCGTAGAACGCGCCTTCGCCCGGGTTGATCTCGGTCTTGATGCGGTTGTTGCCGCTGGCCTGAATTTCCGCCAGCACCGTTGCCATGACGCGCTCGGCGTGGTCCCACATCTCGTCGGTGCCGACGCGCTTCTCCGGCCGGGTCGAGAGCTTGACCGTGAGTTCGCCGTCGAAGCCGAAATCGGCGTAGGTCGACAGGATCAGTTCATTGATCTTGAGGCACTCCTCCGCAAGCTGCGCTTCGGTGCAGAACACATGCGCATCGTCCTGGGTGAAGCCGCGCACGCGCATCAGGCCGTGCATGGCGCCCGACGCCTCGTAGCGATGCACCACGCCGAACTCGGCAAGACGCAAGGGCAGGTCGCGGTAGCTCTTCAGGCCGTGCTTGAAGATCTGCACATGGCCGGGGCAGTTCATCGGCTTGAGCGCAAACCAGCGCTTGTCCTCGGCCTCGTCGCCGGCCGACTGCGCCGCGAACATGTTCTCGCGGTACCAGTCCCAGTGACCGGAGGTCTCCCACAACACCTTGTCGAGGATCTGCGGCGCATTGACCTCGTCGTAGTCGCCGGTCAGGCGTCGGCGCATATACGCGATCAGCGCCTGGAAGATGGTCCAGCCCTTCGGGTGCCAGAACACGACGCCCGGGCCTTCTTCCTGGAAGTGGAATAGGTCGAGCTCACGGCCGAGCTTGCGGTGGTCGCGCTTCTCGGCTTCCTCGATCTGTTTGAGGTAGGCGTCGAGCTCTTCCTGCCTGGCGAACGCCGTGCCGTAGATGCGGGTCAGCATCGGATTGTTGGCGTCCCCGCGCCAGTAGGCGCCCGCCACCTTCATCAGCTTGAAGGCGTTGCCGATCTTGCCGGTCGAACTCATGTGCGGGCCGCGGCAGAGATCGAACCAGTCGCCCTGGAAATAGATCTTGATCGGCTCGTCGCCGGGAATGGCGTCGACCAGTTCGACCTTGAACGCCTCGCCCTTGTCGCGGAACACCTGTTTTGTTTTTTCGCGATCCCAGACCTCTTTGGTGAAAGGCTTGTCGCGCGCGATGATCTCGCGCATCCGCTTTTCGATCGCGGCAAAGTCTTCCGGTGTGAATGGCTCGTTGCGGAAGAAGTCGTAATAGAAGCCGTTCTCGATCACCGGGCCGATGGTGACCTGCGTGCCCGGCCACAGCGACTGCACCGCCTCCGCCAGCACATGGGCGCAGTCATGCCGGATCAGTTCCAGCGCGCGGGGGTCTTCGCGGTTGATCAGCTCGATCCTGGCGTCGTCCGAAATCGGATCGTTGAGATCGGCGACCACGCCGTCGAGCGCCATCGCCACCGTGCGCTTGGCCAGCGAGGGCGAGATGCCCCTGGCAATGTCGAGGCCGGTGATGTCCTTGGCGAATTCACGCTTGGCGCCGTCGGGGAAGGTGAGGGTGATCTTTTGCACGGGTTCGGCCGGTTTCAAATTGGCGAGGCCGAACTGGAATCCCGATGCGGGCGTATTCTGGTCAGGCATTGGCATCTCCTAGAGCTCACTCCTGCGAACGAGCGCAGGTAAGCGGGAAAGCAGCGGTATAGCAGGGGATTCGGCTCCTGCAATCGGGCAATATCGAGAAAATCACGCCATATCGTGATCACAAAGAACGGCAAGGGCCGATCGTCCGCCACCAGGGATTGCCGGACTGACGCGCATTGTCTAGCCTTGCGTATTGCGCCGCTGCTCGCCCATTCGCCCGATTGTGCCGGTCTGACGATGTTTCGTTTTCTCGTTCTCGCAGCCCTGCTGCTGGTCAGCGGCGAATTGCGTGCCGAAACGCCGGCCGAAAAAGCCGGCTTTGCGCCGAGGCTGATCATCTACAACGCCAAGGGGCCGGCCAATTCCTGCGGTCCGGGTTGCGACCGCTGGATCGCGATCGAGGGCCAGGTCGATGAGGGAGCGGCGGCTCGTGTCAGCCGCTTCCTGCGTGACGCCAAGGACACCACGCGCCCGATCTATTTCCATTCGCCGGGTGGTTCGGTCAGGCCGTCCTATGTCATCGCCCGGATGCTGCGCGGCAGGAAGGCCGTTGCCCGGATCGGGCGCACCATCGCAACCGCCTGCACCCGCGGAACCCAGGTGGACGCGGCCTGCCTCAAGATCAAGACGGCCGGCGGTGAGGTTGAAGCCGAACTGACGACCCGCAACGCCATGTGCAATTCGGCCTGCGGCTACCTGCTTCTCGGCGCCACGACCCGCGAGGTTGCACCCGATGCCGTCATGGCCGTTCATAACTCCAGGCTGACGCTGGTCGTTCACGGGTCGATCCCGGCACAGGTGATCGCCGAATACAAGCAGCGCCGCATGGCCAGTGCCGATCGCGAGCGCGCCGCGTTCGTCACCTCGATGGGCGTCAGCCGTGAGCTGGACGATCTCATCAAGACGGTAAAGTTCGAGAGCCTGCACGTCCTGACACGGGCTGAGCTCTATCGCTTCGGTATCGACAAGCGTTCTCTGCTCGAAACGCCCTGGACATTCGAAACCGCGGCGCGCCCCTACGTTCGCAAGCTCGCGTCGGCCAGGCAGGGTGACGGCACATCGTTCCGTTCGATGGAGTGGCGGCTGTTCTGCGAGGCCAAGACTCGCGCCAGGCTGATGTTCGTCCGGGAAGCCGACCAGGACGCCGGCAGCAACAAGGACGTCAACAAGACGGTGATGTTGATGGCGGGTCCGGAAAAATCCGTGGCCTTTGGCAGGTACCCCGCGCGTGTCGGCAAGTTCGAAATCTGGAGCGACATCGTCGCGCCCGAGGCCATGGAGGCAATGCTGGCCGCTCCCCGCCTGCAGATGGGCGAACGCATGCCAGCGGCGGAAGGCAAGACCGACCTGTCGACATTCGACATCGACATGCTTGGCCTCGGAGCGGCGTGGACGCGGCTCTTGGCGTCGTGCCCCGCCAACAACCCGCGGCCTGCGGCGGCATCGACCAATCTCAACGCCGATCCCGCAGCCGCGGCAAATCCGGCGAAGTGACCACGAGATTCGATTCGGTGCGCTCGCCGCGGGTGACGAAGCCGGCTAGCGGTTTGCGTAGCTGGCGATCTGGGTCAAAGCCGGCGTTGCCGCCATCTTGACCAGCACGTCCTTGATCGGATGCTCGGTCCAGGCCTGCGTCACGTAATCGCGATGGGTGACGCCGTCAGGCGTCTGCACGAACACGACGCTGCCGGGCCGCAGCGGCCCGTCCATGCTCTCGGTGACGGTGATGCCCTTGTCGCGGAGCATCTGCATCAGCTCCAGGTCGTGCCGCTTGGTGTAGCGGGTGTACGAAGAGACGAAGAAGCCGGTCCGGTTCTTCTCGATCCAGGACGCGAACTTGTCGAGTTCACCATAGACGGCGTCGAGCAGGAATACGCCGCGGACGCGATTGGGAAGGCCGCCGACCTCCAGGCTCCAGGCGGTCGGCAGGAAGCCGCCGCTATAGCCGACGATCACGATCGGCATGTTCGCAAACGCCTGCGCCGACTTTGGATCGCCGTAGAGACGGGCGAGATGGCCGGCCGATTCATCGATGAAGCGCTTCAAGCCGCCGGGCTGCCAGAACTTGCCGGCCGAGGAATCGGCGGCGTTGACCGCCATTTGCGGTGCAAGCAGCACGGCGTTGACGCCGGAATCGGTGATCTGCTGCGGCACCAATTGCCGGTCGCGGACGTCGCGCTCGAGCGTCGCGCCGTTGCCGTGGAAGAACACCACGATCACGCCGGGCTTTTTGACGTTGAACGTCTCGGGGACATGCACCAGCACGCGGCTGTCGTTGTAGGTTTCGTCCTGCCAATAGACCCGGCCGCCATAGCTGCGGTGGCCCTTGCGGTCGCCCTTGGTGATGTTCAGGAACGGCTCGTCCGAACGTGGATTGGTGCCGAAATAAGGGAAGGCGGACGACTTCATGCTGACCAGCGTGGTCGGCTCTTCACGCCCGGTGCGGGGCAACGTCATCGTCGGCGTCAGCGAGGCGACCCTTACGGATTCGGTCCTTACCGCGCGCGGCTCCGGTTGCGGTGTAAGCGCAACCTGGCGCTGGATCCGCGGCAGGCTTTCGCCGTCGGTCGGGAAACGATCGGCGAATTGCGGCTGGAGGAAGCGGTCCTCGAAAGTATCGGCCGAAGCCTGCGACTTGGCGGCGCGGGATTTGGCGCCGTCCGTGTTCGCGGCCAGAATGCCGGCGTTGGGCGCCTTGCCGCACTGAACGAGCACAAAGGATAGCGGCACGATCAGCGCAGCCAGGGCGACCCAGTGCCATCGCAGCTGCAGGACGCGCCGCGGCCCGGCCGACAACGCCGACCGCATGGCGCGACCAATTGTCTGGAATTTCGGATTAGCTCCGACCATCCACCCCAATGTCCCAAGATCCACCGTCAACCGGGGTTAAGCTTGCACGCGGCGACGTTAAGCGTCCGGAAAAACTCCCCACATCCGGACGCTCGAGGAGACCACCCAATCGTGTCGCGATTGTGGGACGGTCACGATGTTTTCGCAATCCAGCAGGCACGGGGCCAGATCGCGGTACCATCGAACCTATTTTGGGTCTCAATTTAAACCCTTGTTAACATTGCTTGAATTGAGAGGCGTCAACCTGCACGATGCAGCTCTCGGCTGCGGGCGCTTGAAGGTGGGGTCCGAGATGGCGGCATCAGAAGCGGGAAGCCCGGCTTGGCCTGGCTCGCTCACCAGTGGCGGCTCCACCGTTTCGGTCCTGGTGGCGGTTGCCATCGTCGTTGCCGACATGGTCGGCGTCGGCGTCTTCACCAGCCTCGGCTTTCAGGTCAAGGACATCCCGTCAGGCTTTTCGATCCTGCTGCTGTGGACGGTCGGTGGCATCGTCGCGCTGTGCGGCGTGTTTTCATACGGCGAACTCGGCGCGATGTTTCCGCGCTCGAGCGGCGAGTACAACTTCCTCGGCCGGGCCTATCACCCGGCCTTTGGCTTTGTGGCGGGCTGGGTTTCGGCGACGGTCGGATTCGCCGCGCCTGTCGCACTGGCCGCCATGGCCTTCGGCGAGTACGGCAAGTCCGTGCTGCCTGATGCGCCGCCGCTGGTGCTCGCGGTCGGCGTGGTCTGGCTGGTGTCGCTGGTGCAACTTACCGGGGTGCGGCACTCCTCGACCTTCCAACTGGTCGCGACCATTCTGAAGGTCGTGCTGATCCTGGCCTTCCTGGCCTGCGGTTTCGTGATCGGCACAGCGCAGCCGGTGTCGTTCACGCCATCAGCTTCCGATTTCACCCACATCGTCAGCGCGCCGTTCGCGATCAGCCTCGTCTTCGTGATGTATTCGTTCTCCGGCTGGAACGCGGCAACCTACATCATCGGCGAGGTGCGCTTGCCCGAGCGCAACGTGCCGCGGGCGATGCTGATCGGGACGCTGATCGTGCTGGTGCTGTATGTCGCGCTCAACGCGGTGTTCCTGCATACCGCGCCGATCGACAAGCTCGCCGGCCAGATCGACGTCGCCCGCATCTCCGGCAGCTACATTTTCGGCGAATTCGGCGGCCGCATCGTCGGCGCGATGATCTGCTTCGGGCTAATCTCCTCGATCAGCGCGATGATGTGGATCGGGCCGCGCGTCATGATGACGATGGGCGAGGATCTTCCGTTGCTGCGTCCGTTTGCCCGCCGCTCCGGCAACGGCGCACCGGCCTACGCCATCCTGTTTCAGCTCACGGTCGCCAGCCTGATGCTGTTCACGCGCAGCTTCGAGGCGGTATTAGAGTTCATCCAGTTCGCGCTGCTGTTCTGCTCGTTCTTCACCGTGCTCGGCGTGATCAAGCTGCGCATCACGCACCCCGATTTGCCGCGGCCGTACCGCGCCTGGGGATACCCCGTAACGCCTCTCGTCTTTCTGCTCGTGACCGGTTTCATGATGTACTACCTTTTGGCTGAACAGCCGCTGCGGTCGATGCTGAGTATCCTGATCATGTCGTCGGGCCTGCTGATCTATGCCGTCTTCCGCAAGCGGGCGGATCCAGGTCCTGTAGCTGTCTCTTCGGGTCGCGAATGAACGTGCTGCATTCCCCGAGAATGGTGACGTTTGCGGCTTTCATGCTGCTGGCGACCGTCGTTACCGGCCAGGCCCAGACCGTAACGGTGGACGACACCGCGAAATTTCTCGCGGGCATGATGCCGTCGGCGGACTCGCCGCTCGCGCCGCTCACCAGGGATCCGGCCTGGCAGCGCCACGCCAAGTTCTTCGACGGTGCGTTCGAGCAGCTTGAGCAGCGGCAATTGTCGAAAATCCGCGCCTGGGCGGACACCAACCTGGCGGCGCCGCGGCCGACCATGTTCTACATGTTCTCTGGCCCGGACTTTCTCTATGCGAACGCGTTCTATTCGAAGGCGTCGACCTATGTGCTGAGCGCGCTGGAGCCGGTTGGCTCGGTGCCGGACCTGACGCGATTGCCACGCGGCGGCATCGCGTCGGCGCTCTACAATGTCGAGCGCTCGCTCGGTTCGATCCTGAGCTTCAGCTTCTTCATCACCAAGCAGATGAAGACCGATCTGCAGGCGGGCCAGATCAGCGGCACCTTGCCGATCCTCTACGTGTTCCTGGCGCGCTCGGGCATGACCGTCAGAAGCGTCACTCCGATTTCGCTGGACGACAAGGGCGCGGCGTACACCGCCGGCGAAAATCCCGGGCCGAATGCCGTGCGCGGCGTGCGTATCATCTTCGCCGGAGGCGATGGGCAGGAGAAGACGCTGTACTACTTCTCGACAGATCTTTCCAATTCCGGCGTGCGGGCGAGCGGGTTCCTGAAATTCTGCGAGACACTCGCGCCGGGCAACAGCCTGATCAAAAGCGCGTCATATCTTCCGCATTCCGGCAATTTCACCACCGTGCGCAACTTCCTGCTCAACAACAGCGCCACCATCATCCAGGACGATTCAGGAATTCCGCTGGCTTATTACAGCACGAAGAAATGGCGCTTGTTTCCGTTCGGCCGCTATCTCGGACCGATCGACGAATTCCCGGATCGCTACCAGGAGTCATATGCTGCACTCTTCCGCCGCGCGCAGCCGATCGATTTCGGCATCGGTTATCGCTGGCGCACGGCAGAAACGAATGTGCTGCTGTCGGTGAGATTGCCGGACGATGGATCGCCCGCCATTGACGCCACAGCGTCGACTGAGGCGCCGCCGCCACCATCGCGCCCGCGAAGGCCGCGACCGCCGGCGGATATAGCGCCGCGGCCGCCGGCGGATTTCTGGCCGCAGCAGCCGCGAGGCGGATTTTTCTTCTGGCGCTAAGCGCGTGGCGCTCACGAAGGGTTGACGCCGCGCCAGCGTCCGTAGCGCCATGGCAGATACCATCGCGCACCCGGCGGTGCCGTGAGCGGCACGTTGTCGATGCCTGACGTTCCCCAGGGCTGGCAGCGCAGGATCCGCGCCAGCGTCATCCAGCCGCCGCCCCACAAACCGAAACGCTCGATCGCTTCGTCGCCATACACGGAGCACGTCGGCAGATGCCGGCAGTTGTAGCCGACCAGCAGCGACAGCGTGTGCCGGTAAATCCAGATCAGCGCGCGCCCGGCGTTGCGCGGCAAACGGGACACTCCGTTGGCACAATCCGTGCATCGGTTGTGTGATGACGATGACTGATCTGCGGGCGTCATTCGAGCTATGTACGTAGTTTTCCGGGAGTTCCCAAGCAAGGAACTTAAGACGTGCAGATATTTACGCCACAGTTCGCAACTATCGCACCGCAAAATGCCGGAGCAAGCCAAGGTATTATGGACGACACAGGACAGGACAGTTACCGTTTTGACGACGCATCGATGACAGAATCATTTCGTGTCGAAACGGGACCATTACCATCACCCGTTGATGGGGGCTTGGGGGAAGGAACCAAATTGAGGTTTGCAAGGTCGCTAAAATTTCGCGGCTGGGCGCTTCTCGGCGCCACCGCCTTCTGTCTCGCATTGCCAGGCGCAATCACGACGCTGGGCAACTCGGCGCATGCCGGCGGCGTCCTCGAAGAACGCAAGCAGCCGATGCATTTCAAGTGGAATGCCTGCCAGCCCGATTGCAGAGGTTGGGTCTCGGCCGTCGGCATTGTCACGTCGGATAGTCCGCGCGAGTTCGAGGAATTTGCAAAAAATCGCCAACTCGCCGGCGCGACCATCGTGCTGGATTCCAGCGGCGGCTCGGTCAACGATTCCATCGTGCTCGGCCGCAAGTTCCGCAGTCTGGGTATGTTGACCACGGTCGGCACCACCGTGCGCAAGCAGACCCCGAATGGCGAACGCACCAGTGTGGCGCCGGAAGCCTATTGCGAGTCGATGTGCGTGTTCCTGTTGCTGTCGGGCAAGACGCGTTACGTGCCGCCGGTCGCGCATGTCCGCGTGCACCAGATCTGGATGGGTGACCGCGCCGACGACGCCAAGGCTGCAAGCTATAGCGCGCAGGACCTGATGATCGTGCAGCGCGACATTGGCCGGCTCACCAAATACACCTTCGAAATGGGTGGCACCGGCGATTTGCTGTCGCTCGCGCTCAGCGTTCCGCCTTGGGAAGATCTGCACGAATTGTCGCGCAGCGAATTGCGCCTGAGCAATCTGGTCACGACCGATGCGGTCGCCGACGTGTTCCCGCAGGACAATTCATCCGTGCCGATGGCCGAGGCAAAGCCAGCCAAGCCGCAGGATCGCTTCGTCAGCTCCGCCATGGAAGGCGACGCGCAGCCGCAGCAGGGCAAGTCGACCAAGACCGCCGAAGCCGCGGTTCCGACCGGCGGCAATGCGACCGCGCCAGCGCAACCGGCCCAGCCGCAACAGAAGTAGGTTTCAAATTGAAGCCGTCATTCCGGGGCGCGCAAAAGCGCGAACCCGGAATCTCGAGATTCCGGGTCTGGTCCTTCGGACCATCCCGGAATGACCAGCCTTACGCCTGCGCCGGCTGCTTGGCCCTGGCTTCGATCTGGCCAATGGCATCGACCACGGCGTCGAAGGTCAGCAGGGTCGAGGCGTGGCGGGCCTTGTAGTCGCGCACCGGCTCGAGCAGGGCGATGTCGGCCCATTTGCCCTGCGGCGGACCGCCGTTTTCCTTCAACATCTTGCGCACGGTTTCTCGCAACTCACGTAACTCGTCAGCGGTCGAGCCGACCACATGGCTCGCCATGATCGAGGAGGAGGCTTGTCCCAGCGCGCAGGCCTTCACGTCATGGGCGAAGTCGGTGACCACGGGGCCTTCCATCTTGAGGTCGACCTTGACGGTCGATCCGCACAGTTTGGAATGGGCGGTGGCGCTGGCGTGGGGGTCGGGGAGGCGTCCGAGACGCGGAATATTGCCCGCAAGCTCGATAATCCGCTTGTTGTAGATGTCGTTCAGCATAGATCCGGGTCCCGGGCTCGGCTATGCGAGCGCCCTTGGCGGCTGGGTTTCACCGTCCTATATATGAACAGGAACGGCGGAAAAACAGCCCGGCCGTTTGCCGAGGGCGGCCCGACATGGAAACCTGTCCGGTCGCCAGCGTTTTGAGGATGGGACTCAGGCGTCCGGCGGTAAACCGCCCCGTCTGCCCGGTGACACTCCGGTCTTTGCGGGCCGGTCGAACGGAGAAGACATGGACGCATTGATCAAATCCCTCCGCCCAGGCAAGCCTTCTGACGCCAAGCCTTCCGAGGTGAAGTCACCCGATGTGGCGCCGGAAACCCGTCCGGCCGAGCTCGATCCCGCCGAATTCTTGGCTGCCGCCGTCCGTGCCGACCTGCCGCGCCCGTCGCGCGCCGAGGCCGAACACGCCGTGCAGACGCTGCTGAGCTATATCGGTGAGAATCCCGGCCGCGAGGGCCTTTTGGATACGCCGCGCCGGGTGGTCGAAGCCTTCGACGAACTCTATCAGGGCTACCACCAGTGCCCGGCCGAGGTGCTGGACCGCACCTTCGGTGAAACCGCCGGTTATGACGACTTTGTTCTCGTCCGCGACATCGAATTCACCTCGCAATGCGAGCATCACATGATGCCGTTCTACGGCAGGGCGCATATCGCCTATACGCCGGTGGAGCGGGTGGTTGGCCTCTCGAAGCTGGCGCGCCTGACCGATATCTTCGCCCGCCGCCTGCAGACCCAGGAGCACCTGACCGCCCAGATCGCGGCTGCGATCGACGAGGTCTTGAAGCCCCGCGGCGTTGCCGTGCTGATCGAGGCGGAGCATACCTGCATGTCGGTGCGTGGCGTCGCCAAGCATGGCGCGATGACATTCACCAGCCGCTTCACCGGCATGTTCCGCGACAATCCGGCGGAGCAGCAGCGTTTCCTGTCCCTGGTGCGAGGACCGAGCCGGTAGCCTCGCCGAAATTTCCGCGAGGAATACCGTGTCGACATCAGCAACTGTCAACGAGCGCGAAGAGGGGCTGGCCTTCCAGCCCAAATTCGACGCGTCGGGCCTAGTGACCTGCGTGGCGACGGACGCGGCGACCGGCCATGTGCTGATGGTCGCCCACATGAATGACGAGGCGCTGCGGAAGACGATCGCGACAGGCGATGCTTGGTACTTCAGCCGCTCGCGCAATGCGTTGTGGCGAAAAGGTGAGACGTCGGGTCAGACCCAGCGCGTGGTCGAGATGCGCACCGATTGCGATCAGGACGCGGTCTGGATCCGTGTCGAGCAGACCGGCGCCGCATGCCACACCGGCCGGCACTCATGCTTCTACCGCAAGGTCGACACAGCGGATGGCGGCACGCGCCTGTCCTTCGTCGATGCTGACCGGCAGTTCGATCCAGGCAAGGTTTATCGCAAGTGACCTCGTTATTCCCGGAACGACCGGCACGAGCGCCCTTAACCCGCCATTAACCATGATTGCGGCAGTCTCGACCGCGGAGGTCCTGATTGCCGGGGCCTTATGAGCCCGCGCGAGGTTTCGCGAGGAGCGGGGCAGCGGAGACATGGCGGTCGACACAACAAGCGCCACGGCTGCGGCAGGTGTCGATCCCACGCGCGCGAGGATCGCGGGCTCGATCAAGCAGGCGGCATCGACCACCGGCGCCAGCTTCGAATACCTGCTCGCCACCGCGAAGATGGAATCCAATTTCAACCCGAAGGCGGCCGCCACCACCTCGTCGGCGCGCGGGCTGTTTCAGTTCATCGACCAGACCTGGCTCGGCACGGTGAAGGAGGCGGGACCTCATCTCGGCTACGACAAATATGCCGACGCCATCACCAAAAATTCCGACGGCCGCTATTCGGTCGACGATCCCACCGCGCGCGCCGCGATCATGCGGCTGCGCGACGATCCTGAGGCCGCGTCGGCGATGGCGGGGGTGCTGACGCAATCCAACAGCTTCAAGCTGACCGGCAAGATCGGCCGCCGCCCGACCGATGCCGAACTCTATATGGCGCATTTCATGGGCGTCGGCGGCGCCGGCAAACTGATCCAGAGCGCCGAGGACAATCCGAACGCCTCCGCCGTGCGGATGTTTCCGAACGCAGCGGCGGCCAACCAATCGATCTTCTATGACCGCTCCGGACAGCCGCGCAGCGTCTCCGAGGTCTATTCGGTGCTAAGCACGCGCTACGCGGCTGCCGCCAACTCGCCGGTGACGCGCACGGCGATGGCGGCCGCAGGCGGCGACCTGCCAAGGCGCGTCACGGTGGCGAGCAACGCCGTGCCAACGGCAACCGCAATCGACAACGCGGCCTATCTCTCGAGCTTCCCGGATCAACGCGCCGTGACGCCGGTCGCAGCAGCGTCGCAGACCGCCTCGCCCTCGACGGACCCGATCTTCCGCTCGCTGTTCCAGGCCGGCGAACGCACCCAGCCGATCTCGCCCGCGGTGCAGGAATTGTGGGGCAGCAATTCGTCGCTGACCTCGGTTACGCCAGCAACCTCGGTTGCGCCAGCAACCTCAGTTGCTTCCGCGAGCACGGCATTGTCGGGCCACAAGCCCGAGGTCCGCGCCCCCGGAAGGCTCGATCTGTTCAGCGACCGCAACGGCACGTTCTCAAGCTAGCGACAGAGGAGGGTGTCCGGCAGGATACGAAGGCTTTTGGACGTGCCTGTCACGAAGGGGCTGCCGGATTCTTCGTTCGCTCGCGTCAAGCCTGAGTTGTACGCGGGATTTCCTACCGGATGTACCAACGCCATCTTCTGGTGAACCGCTCGAGCGCTTCGGCGATCTTCATCGTGATCGGCTCCCGGAAAAACCGGGAGAGGAAAGCATCCATTATCGCGATGCGGTCCTAAAACATTAACGAGGCGTTGTGTCTCCCTTAACAAAACGTCAATAAAACCAGCCGTTTATGGTGAACCCTTTGTTAAGCGTCGTGGTTTATTTTTTCTAATAGTGGCATCGCGTTCCGGTGTCGTTTGAGGTTGCGTAGCCAGGACCATGATTGTTCGGCAGTTCATCAGTTGGATTCGTACCGCTCCGGCAGGCGAGCGGGCAGAGGCGACGCGGGCGTTGGCGCGGGCCTGGTTGATTTCAGATCTCAGCGACGACGACCGCATCGCCGCCGAAGGCGCGCTTCTGATGCAGCTCGATGATCCGTCGCCGCTGGTTCGCCAAGCGATGGCGGAAGTCTTCGCTCGCAGTTCGGATGCGCCGGCCGCGATCGTGCAGGCGCTATCGCTCGATCAGCCCTCGATCGCGCTTCCCGTCCTCGAACATTCGCCGCTTTTGATCGATGCCGACCTCGTCGACATCGTCGCCACCGGCAACAGCGACATGCAATGCGCCATCGCGCGCCGCCTCCATCTGCCGCCTTCGGTGTCGGCCGCGATTGCCGAAGTCGGCTCGGCGGCCGCAGCGCTCGAACTGATCGAAAACGCCTATGCCGAGCTGGCGCCGTTTTCCTGGGACCGCATCGTCGAACGTCACGGCCATCTCGCCGCGATCAGGGAATCGATGCTGGTGCTCGAAGGCTTGCCCGCCGCGACCCGCGCGGCGCTGGTTGCCAAACTTTCCGAGACGCTGGCGCAATTCGTCGTCGCGCGGAACTGGCTGAGCGCCGACCGGGCTGGGCGGCTCGCGAGCGAGGCGCGCGAACGCTCGGCCGTGAACATCGCGGCGCGTTCGCGCGGCGAGGACATGGTCGGGTTGATCCGGCACCTGCGCGCCACCGGGCAACTGACCGCGGGCCTGATCCTGCGCGCGCTGTTGTCGGGCAATCTCGACCTGTTCGATGCTTCGCTCGCCGAACTGGCCGACCTGCCGCTGGCCCGCGTCACCGCGCTGCTGCACGACCGCGGCGGCGCCAGCCTGCAGGCGCTCCTGATCCGTGCTGGCTTCCCCGAATCGACGTTCGGTGCCTTCCGCATCGCGCTCGAGGTCAGCCATGAGACCGGTTTTGTCGATACGGTCGGTGGCGCCGCAAGATTGCGCCGCCGCATGGTCGAGCGCGTGCTGACCTATTGCGAGACCGACCGCAAGGCTGCCGAACCGTTGTTGATCCTGCTGCGGCGTTTTGCGACCGAGTCCGCGCGCGAGGAAGCCCGCATGTTCTGCGAGGAACTGGTCGCCGACGAAGCGTTCGTGCCGCCCGTGCGCGATCTGATCGCGGCGTAAGGTTTGAGATTTCGTAGGGTGGGCAACGCGAAGCGTGCCCACCATTTTCTAGCAGCACAAGGATGGTGGGCACGGCGCAAGAGCGCCTTTGCCCACCTTACGAAGCTGCAGCAACATATTCGGTGTCGTCCCTGCGAACGCAGGGACCCATAACCACAGCCGTTTGTGGTTACGTGAAGTCATCGACCAGCATGTCTTAAATCGAGAAGCCCTGGCGTATGGGTCCCTGCGTTCGCAGGGACGACGCGTGGAGAAATCCCGTCTTGTCCTACTCCGCCGGAACGATGCTCGGCGCCAGGATCGCTTCGAGATGCTCGGGTCGGTCGCGGTTGACCTTCAGCAAAAACTCGTCCGCGACGCCGCGCAGTTGTTTGCTGAGCTTGCTCGCCATCACGGCGGTGTCGAGCTTGGTGCGTTCGCGCACGATCGCCTGAATGGCGTTGATGTGGTGGGTGATCAGCTCAGGTGGGACTTGGTCGAGGTCGGGCGCGTGTTCGATGATGCGGCACAGGCTTTCGGCGGCAGCTCCAGCGGAAGGGAAGCCGAAAGTGGCGGCGTCGCCCTTGATGTCATGGGCGGCGCGAAACAGTTCTTCGCGGTTGTCGACGGTGAATCCGTCGCGGAGGATGACCGCGTGCGCGGCAGAGAGACGGTCGGCCTCGATCGCCATCCACGTCTTGAATTCGCCGGACAATCCCGCGAGCGCCTTTTCCGCGCGCCCAACGGGATCGTCGAGATCGGATTCGGGAACGCGCAGCAGCACCTTGCGTAGCGGATTGGGCTGCGTGATCACGTGGTGATCGGCAAACGATTTGACCTGTATCGTGCCTAGCTTTTCTTTGGCCATGATGGTCTCTCCAGGCTCGCGCTAGACGTTCGAACGCGCTTTGTCGAGCAGCGACGGCTGCTGCATCACTTCCACCTCGCCGCCGACGCGGCGCTCGGGGCCGATATAGGTGTTGTTGGTGTTGCGCCGGCGGTCCGGGCCGAAATAGGTCTTGGTCTTGATGAAGGGACGCGGGCTGGCGACGACGTTGAGGATGCGCTGGTAGAGGCCCTTGGCCGAGATCGGCTTGGCCAGAAACTCGGTGACGCCGGCGTCGCGCGCGACCGTCACGCGCCGCTTCTCCGAATGTCCGGTCAGCATGATGATGGGGGCGTAGGGATTGCCCTTGGATTCCGGCTGCCGGATCATCTGCGCCAGTTCGAGGCCGTCGAAGATCGGCATCGCCCAATCGGTGATGACGATGTCGGGCACGTAGTGGCTGTACATTTCGAGCGCAGTGGCGCCGTCCTCGGCCTCATAGACTTCGCGCGCGCCGAACGAATGCAGCAACGTCCGCAGGATGCGGCGCATATGCGGATTGTCGTCGCAAATCAGAAATCGCAGCTTGTTGAAGTCGATGCGATACATGGTCCGGCCCGGCCCAGCAAAACGGTATACTGGCGTTAACCATATCGCGGCGGCCGTTAAGGAATGGTTGCGAAGCGGGCGTATTGGACTTGCGCGACACCATTTTCAGACAGGGGATTCAGTTCCAAGCCAGCCCCCGACGGCGTCAGGACCCGAACTGCTCGCGCAGAATGCGTTCCTCGAGGCTGTGACCGGGGTCGAACAGCATCCGCATCGAGATCGTCTTGTCCGAGAGCACCTCGACGCGGCGGACGTCGCGCACGTCGTCATGGTCGGCGGCGGCGGCGACGGGGCGCTTTTCGCCCTCGAGCACCTCGATCACCACGAAGGCGGAGTTCGGGAGCAGGGCGCCGCGCCAGCGTCTGGGGCGGAACGCGCTGATCGGGGTCAGCGCCAGCAGCGCGGCGTTGATCGGCAGGATCGGTCCCTGCGCTGACAGGTTATAGGCGGTGGAGCCGGCCGGCGTCGCCACCAGGATGCCGTCGGCGATCAATTCCGCCATCCGCTCGTGTTCGTCGATCAGGATACGCAAATGCGCGGCCTGGTTGGTCTGGCGAAACAGCGCGACCTCGTTGATGGCGTGATGCAGATGCACCGCGCCATGCACGTCGGTGGCGCGCATCAGCAGCGGATTGATCAGGGATTCCCGGGCCGCTGCCAGCCGCGTGTGCAAATCGTGCGTGGTGAATTCGTTCATCAGGAAGCCGACGGTGCCGCGATGCATGCCATAGATCGGCTTGCCGGAGCGCATATGGGCGTGCAGCGTCTGCAGCATCAATCCATCGCCGCCGAGCGCCACCACGACGTCGGCATCGGCGGAGGCGTGGTTGCCGTAGAGCTTGACGAGCTGCGCCAGCGCGGCCTGCGCCTCGGCGCTTGCGCTCGCGACGAAGGCGATCCGGTCGTATCGCTTGGAAGTGGCCATGGGACGACGAACTCACAGCTGGCGCCGGATTGCGCCGCGCTCGTCTATACACCTTGTCGGGGCTTGTCGAGATGGCCGGACCGCCCTTTCGCGCCGGTAACGTAAACCGGCGGTCATCGGGATGTCATTTTTCCTGCAATGTCCGGATCGGGTCCCAGTCCGGGCCCGGCGGATTCTGGGCCAATTCCCGGGCCCGCGCGGCAAACAACGCCGCAGGGCGGTCGATATCGGCCGAATGGCCGAAACACTCGGCGGCGCGTTCGAATTCGCGGGCCCGCCAGTGCGCCAGCCCGTCGGCGTAGTTGGCGATCAATGTCTGCTGCGCGGGCGTCAGCCCGGCCGCCAGTGCCAGCAACTGGTAGATTTTCAGCGCCTGGGTTCGTCCCTTGACCCTGATGGCGTCGAGTTCGCGCCAGGCGAAGGCCTCGCCGGCCAGCGCAACCGTGGTCTCGGAAGCGATCACGGTGGTGCCGTAGAATTTGTTGGCGCCCTCCAGCCGCGACGCCAGGTTTACGGCGTCGCTCATCACGGAGTAGTTGAAGCGTCGCCGCGATCCGAAATTGCCGACCAGCGCCTCGCCGGAATTGATGCCGATCCGCTGTGCCAGTCGGTATTCCTGGAAGAGGGGTGAAGAAGCGTTGAGCTCGGCAAGCTGCTTGCAGCAGTCCAGCGCGGCGCGCGCCGCATTGGCGGCATGATCGGGATCGTCGGCCGGCGCGCCGAACACCGCCACGACGGAGTCGCCGATATATTTGTCGACATATCCGCCATGGCTCTCGATGACGTCGGTCATCGCCGACAGATATTCGTTCATCAGCTCCATCAGGCCGTCGGGCGACATCTTTTCCGCGATCAGCGAAAATCCTTCGATGTCGGAGAAGAACACCGTCACGTTGCGGGTCTCGCCGCCGAGCTCAGGCAATTTGTTCGACGACAGCATGCGGTTGATGACGTGCGGGGCGAGATAGAGCGCAAAGCTCTTTTGCAGCAGGCGGCGGTCCTTGTCCGCGACGACAAAGCGGAAGCCGATCGTGGCGGACAACGCGGCAAGGCTGGCCAGGAACGGCTCGACCACCGGCAGCGCCAGCGCATGGTTGAAGGCGATGGTCGCAACCGCCACGCCAAGCACGATCATGCCCGTCCAGGCCGCGAACGCGATAACCGGCCGAAACCGCCAGGCGGCTGCCGCAGCGAGCGCGGCAACGAGCGCCGCGATCAGCAAGCGGGGAAGCGGACCGGGTTCGATCACGCCGTTGCGCGCGATCAGGTTGTTGACGGCCGTGGCATGGATATAGACGCCTGCGATCGTGCTCTTCTTGAAGCCCGCGGCGACCGGCGTGCTTTCGTTCGTGCAGCGCGGAGCGCGCGCGCCTTCGATGCCGGTGGCAAAGCGCTTGGACGTCTGCTGACGGTCCTCGATGTCGAGAACGCTGCCGAAGATCACGACCTTGCCGGCGAACCAGCGCCGGAAATAGTCCTTGTCGTTCTTGACCGCGCAGGCGCGCAGATCGGCAAAGGTGAAGGTCGGAATGTCGTCGCCGCCGCCTTCGAAATTCAGCGTCATCGTGTTCGGCACGCGGCCCGGAACCTGGTAGCCGGCGAGCGTCAGCCTGCCGCGCTCGTCGAATTCGGGGGCAGCGCCCAGCGCCCGCGAGGCCAACTCGACCGCCATCGAGGGCACCCTCGTGCCGTTGACGGCAAAACTCAGCGGCATGCGCCGCAGGATATCGTCGCTGTCGACGTGGACGTTGAGCGGGCGGATGTTCTGCTGCTGGCGAACCGCGACGCGCTGCCCCGGCGACGGCCGGACCGGCTGGTTGCCGCCCAGGATTTCTCCCAGCACCACCTTGCCGTTCGCCGACGCACCGGCAAGTGCGCGAAGAAAATCGCGGTCGAAGCCGCGCACTTTCTCTCCCAGCATGCCTTCGCCGAACGGAATCTCCGACTGCTCGATCGATGCGGGGATTACCATGTCGAAGCCGGCAACTTTGGCGCCGCCTTCGAGCGTCGCTGACAGCACGCGCCCGATCTCGCCGGTCCAGGTCAACATCGGCGCGCCCTTGAACGGGGCGGTGCGCAGGCTCTCCTCGTCCATCGCGACGACGACCGCCGGCGAAGCGGCGGGATCCTGCCTTCGGCCGAACACATCCCAGCGCAGCGCCGTGAGGATATCGAGGGAGAGCCCGCGGATCGGACGGGCGGCGGGAGAAACCGATGCGGCGGCGCAAATCAGCGCGATGGCGGCGATCGCCATCCTGTTGCGCGTGCTGCGCCTTACTCTCAAGCTGGAAGGTCCGCCACGCCTATTCCATCCGCAACAGCCGGCCGACAATCGGCGTCGCGCCGGGCTTGGCCTGCGTATCCACCCGGAACACGATTTTCGACGACTTGAACGAGGCGGCGTAGAGGCCGCCGGGCGCCAGCGCGACGTTCTCGCTGGCGAAATCGAGGAACCGTCCCTTGAGCTGGGTGCCGCCCAGACTAATTTCCTGACGCTCATCCGGCACGTCGAGGCGCCGAATCACTAGCTTGCCGCGTCCCTTGGCTTCCACCAATGGCGAGGCGCCATAAAGCGTGAGCTGCGGCTGCGGCAGGGAAGCTGCCTTGGTGCTGTCGACGCTGCGCAGCACGGTGGCGGCGACGCCGCTGGTCTCCCGCGTCGTCACGTTCGCCTGGTTGGCATCGCAATTGGTCTTTTCGGCTTTGACGTCGGCGAGGTGAACGGCGCTCTCCTCGGTGCCGACGACGATGGTGCCGGCGCCGCTGATCGTCTCGCGCCGGCATGACTTCAGATAGCTGAGAATGACGGAGCCGCCGTCGCCGACCTTGATGACGGCCTTGGGCGTCACATAATCCATGAACTCCGCGCCGGTGACCTTGCCCTGAACTTCCTCGACCACCGCGGACGGCGAATCTGCCGCTGCCGGAGAAGCCAGCGCCAGCAGTCCGAGACAGACAGCAATCGTACGTTTCATTTGTTGGGACCCCATTGAAAAGCGCAGGTTCATTAGTCGCGCCAGCGCCAGAATGGTTTCATGGATGGATCAAAAAACCGGGCAAATACGTTCGCGGAACCGACCGATAGCACCTAACCGCCGGCGGGGACAATCAGCGGACGTGGCGGGCTACTTTCTCACGGGATGCTGTCGGGATTGTGATTTTCGGGCAGGTTTCTCCGTGTTGTGCACCACCACCCCATTGTCGCAGTCTTGCGGCAGAATCCGTAAGGAGCGGCTGGATCGCGGGGCGCGCGCGCAGGGAGCAAGGTATGGCTTTTCGTTTCACGGCGGCGCGCCCCATGCGTCTTGCCGCCATCCTTCTGGTCGTGTGTTGCGTAGGCAGCGCGCGCGCCGAGGAGGCGAGTTCGCCCACCTCGCAGCAGCCGGGCGCGGCTACGCCGTCACCGTCGCCATCGGGCCAGAAGGGTGGAGCCGGGCGGGGTACTGCCGCGCCGCCGCCGTCTGCGGCCGAGCAGCACCGCCTGCCGCCGGATTCGACCACCAGGCAGACGCTGGCGCTGCCCGGCCGCACGCTCAACTTCACCGCTACCGCCGGCTCGATCCGGCTGTTCGACGACAAGGGCGAGCCTCAGGCCGATATCGCCTACACCTCCTACCAGCTCGACGGCGCCGATCGCGCCAGCCGGCCGGTGACGTTCCTGTTCAATGGCGGCCCGGGCGCGTCGTCGGCCTGGCTGCAGTTCGGCGCCGCCGGTCCCTGGCGGGTGTCGATCGCGGGTGAAGGCGCGGTGTCGTCGGCGACGCCCGATCTGCTGCCCAACGCCGAGACCTGGCTCGACTTCAGCGATCTCGTCTTCATCGATCCCGTCGGCACCGGCTACAGCCGCTTCGTTGCGACCGGCGAGGACGCGCGCAAGCGGTTCTACTCCGTTGACGGCGACGTCAGCGCGGTTGCGCTGGTGATCCGGCGCTGGCTGGAGAAATACGACCGCCTGCAGTCGCCGAAATTCGTCGCGGGCGAAAGCTATGGCGGCATCCGCGGACCGAAAATCGTGCGCAATTTGCAGACCCAGCAGGGCGTCGGCGTGCGCGGGCTGATCCTGGTTTCACCCTTGTTCGACTACCGCGACTTCTCCGGTTCGAGCCTCCTGCAATACATGAACACTTTGCCGAGCATGGCGGCGGTGGCGCGCGAGGCCAAGGGAGAAGGCAAGGTGACGCGCGCCGACCTCGCCGACGTCGAGCGCTATGCGCAGGGCGAATTTCTGACCGATCTCGTCAAGGGACAGGCCGACAAGGAAGCGACGACGCGGCTGGCCGACAAGGTTGCGTCATTGACCGGCATTGATCAGGCGGTCAGCCGCAGGCTTGCCGGCCGTTTTGAAATCGGCGAATTCCGCAGGGAATTCGACCGCGGCAACGGCCGCGTCACCGGACGTTACGACGCCTCGGTTTCGGGCATCGATCCCTATCCGGATTCGAACTACTCGCATTTCGGCGATCCATCCGGCGATTCCCTGATGGCGCCGCTGACGAGCGCGGCCGTCGACCTCACCACGCGCAAGCTCAACTGGCGCCCCGATGGTTCGTATCACCTGCTCAACGAGGCCGTGTACAGGGGCTGGGATTTCGGCCGCGGACCGGCCGAGTCGGTCTCACAGTTGCGCCAGATTCTGGCGCTCGACCCGAAAATGAAATTGCTGGTCAGCCACGGGCTGTTCGATCTCGCCACGCCTTATTTCGCCTCGAAGGTCATTCTCGACCAGTTGCCAGCCTATGCGCGGTCGGACCGGGTGAAACTCGTCGTCTATCCCGGCGGCCACATGTTCTATTCGCGCGACGCCACGCGTCAGGCGTTTCGTGCGGAAGTCGAGAAGGTGATGAAGTAAATTCGAAAACAAAAAAAGTCGGCGCAGTCCTTGCAACTGCGCCGGCTTTTTCTTCGTCATTGCGAGGAGCGAAGCGACGAAGCAACCCATGTCGCGGCGTGAAATGGATTGCTTCGCTTCGCTCGCAATGACGGGGAAAAGTCAATACCTCAATACACAAGCCCCGTGCCCGGCGCCTTTTCCAGCGCGGCGGCGAGCGAGCGATATTCCTCGCTCGAGGTGCCGGTGAGCTGAGCGATCTTGTTCAGGTGAAATTGCGCTTGATCGCGATTGCCCTGTTCGACCTGCCACAGGCCATAATACTGCCAGGTCTTGACGTGGTTCGGATCGGCCTTCAGCGCGCGCTCGTACCAGATCTGCGAGACCTTGTAGTCGCCGAGCTGACGATACGAATAGCCGATCAGATTGGCGACGGCGGCTGTGTCGTCACGGCCGAGTGCCTTCAATTGCGCGATCGCCGCAGCATAGTCGTGGCGCTCATAGATCGTGGCGTAAGCGGCGCGATAGCCGTCGGCAAAAGCGGTCTCGCTGCCGGGACGGGCTTCGCTGGATTTCTTCTTCTTTGGCGGCGGCGGTGGATCGTTGTCGGGCGCGGCGTAAACGACGGTAACGACAGGGGCTGCCGCAAGCGTGAGCGACAACATTGCGAGAGTCAAAAGCCTGATCGCTAACTTATTCATGCATATCTCCTGATGGCCAGCCCGGCGATCCTACACCGAAGCCCGTTGGTTTGAACACCTGGCGGTTGAAAACATTCCCGGATGCCTTTCACCGCGATTCCGCCAATTTTCATCGGCGGCCCGTCGTCAGCGGACATGACGAAGATGTCATTCAGATGAACGGAGCTATTCAGATGAACGGAGTCCGAAAGTTCGATTCAGGAGGGGTTCAGCGCGCGGCCGCTAGCGTCGCTTGCATGATCGGCGAGCCCTTCCGTTCGACCGGAGTGCCCGCGGGTCCCAAGGGAAAAGGAAAAGGAGATAACCATGCTCAAGACCATTTCCGCAGCGCTCGTTGCCGTTTCCGTTCTCGCCGCGCCTGCACTTGCCGGCACGCCGGCCAAGACCGCGCAGGCACCGGCGAACAAGACCGTTCAAGCTCCGGTGAACAAGAGTGCGCAGGCGCCTGTCGTCAAGGCGGAGCAGGGCAAATCGAAAGCGCTGAACGCCAATGCCAAAATGGGCCGCCATCACAAGCACTACCGGTATCATCGCCACCACAAGCACATCGGCTCGCTGAAGGCGCATGCGAAGCCGCACGTCGCGGTCAAGCAGGTGACGCCTTCCGCGAAGCGTAGCTGAATCTGATTCGCCGGCGCGTTTCGCCCCCATTGCCCCCCGCGCCAGCGAATGTCAGGCCAGCCCACGCGCCATTTGCTTCGCTAATGGCCGTGGGCTGGCGCGCGCTCAATTTTTTGAGAGCCGCGTGAGGGGATAACCGAGTTGCGAATTCCATTCCGTCGCCGATCGGTCTAAGAGACGGCGATCGGGCAGGGGAAGAGTTCGCTTGAAGGTTTGCTTGGGGCGTTCAGTCAAAATCGCAGCGATCATGTTATTGCCGATCGCGCTTTCGGCCTGCGCGGCCAGCGACGAGGGCAAGCCGATCACCTTTACCGATGATCGCGGCATCTCCAGCCAGCCATTTCCCAAAAATTACCGCGCCGAAGTGCTGGCGTTTCTGAAGACCTATCTCAACAATCCCGTCGGTGTGCGCGACGCTGCCATGGCCGAGCCGGTCGAGCGCGTCGTCGGCGGGCGGCAGCGCTATCTCGTCTGCGTGAGGTTCAGCGCCCGCGAATCCGAGGGCGGCTACCGCGAGCCGCGCGAACGCGCCATCCTCTTTGTCGATGGGCGGCTCGACCGCATTATCGAAAACGCTGCCGAGCCTTGTGCCGGAGCAGCCTACGCGCCGTTCGCGGAACTGGAGAAAATGACACGCTAGTGACGCGCGCTGCGTTGCTGCCAGCTCCCTCCGCGCGTCTCCCGCTCCTCCACACGAGAGTGTGATGGTGTGCATCGTATCCGATTAAATCGCAACGATTGACATCGAGCCGGGCAGAGCATTTATATCGTGTCCGATCTAATCGTGTAAGATGTAGGAGCGATATCTCATGTCCCAGCCCGTCACGCCTGACCGCCGCCGCTTCCTCAGCGCGGCCGCCATATCCCTTGCCGCCGCACCATTCGCCATGAGCGGGGCCCTGTTCGCCCAGTCCGGCGACGCCAGACCCGGCGCAGGGGCGGTCAAGCCGGGCACCCACACCTCCTTTGCCGCGTTGAAGCAGATCGAAGCTGGCGTCCTCAGTATCGGTTACGCCGAAGCCGGGCCCACCAATGGTCCCGCCGTCATCCTGCTGCATGGCTGGCCCTACGACATCTACGCCTTCGTCGATGTGGCCCCGGTGCTGGCATCGGCAGGTTTCCGGGTCATCGTGCCGTATCTGCGCGGCTATGGCACGACGCGCTTCCTCTCGGCCGATACGCCGCGCAACGGCCAGCAGGGCGCGCTCGCCAATGACGTGATCGCGCTAATGGACGCGCTCAAGATTGAAAAGGCGGTAGTGGCCGGCTTCGACTGGGGCGCGCGGACCGCCGACATCGTCGCCGCGATCTGGCCGGAGCGCGTCAAGGCGCTGGTCTCGGTCAGCGGCTATCTGATCGGCAGCCAGCAAGCCAATGCCAAGCCGCTGCCGCCGTCGGCCGAACTGCAATGGTGGTATCAGTACTATTTTGCGACCGAGCGCGGCCGGCTCGGCTACGAAAAATACCGTCGCGAGTTTTCCAGGCTGATCTGGCAGCTCGCCTCGCCGAAGTGGAGTTTCGATGACGCCACTTTTGAGCGGAGCGCGGCGTCTTTCGACAACCCCGACCACGTCGCCATCGTGATCCACAATTACCGCTGGCGGCTTGGCCTTGCCTCGGGCGAAGCCAAATACGACGAGCTGGAAAAGCGGCTGGCCGAGTTTCCGGTCATCTCGGTCCCGACAGTCACCCTGGAAGGTGACGCCAATGGCGCGCCCCATCCGGACCCCAGCGTCTATGCCAAGAAGTTTTCCGGCAAATATGTCCACCGGCTGCTCACCGGCGGGATCGGACATAACCCGCCGCAGGAAGCCCCGCAGGCGTTTGCCGATGCCATCATCGAGGTGGCCGGTTACGGAGGATGAGGGAGGATACAGCCGCCGGCGGCCACCCGCCTCTGGCGGCGTTCCCGAGGCGGAACCGTGAACGAATTCCGA
This sequence comes from Bradyrhizobium sp. CCBAU 051011, assembly GCF_009930815.1. Lineage (NCBI taxonomy): Bacteria > Pseudomonadati > Pseudomonadota > Alphaproteobacteria > Hyphomicrobiales > Nitrobacteraceae > Bradyrhizobium > Bradyrhizobium sp. CCBAU 051011. The sequence continues at coordinate 6,072,656 of NZ_CP022222.1, forward strand.
TCACTTTTCGGCGATGCTTGAACCTCGCTTTATTCATCCCCGACATCACCTAAGCGGGAAATCCCCCGGTTAACCTCGAAAAAAACCTTTACATGCGAGGGAACTGGAACGCTTTGTTGCTTTGCCGTCACTGCAGCGCGCCGTCGGGTCGCAGGCCAATGCCGCAAAGCAACCTAAATGAGGTCACGTTGTTTGGATTGATATCCGCAACGTTCGTAACGGGGATAGACGATGAAGAAGTTACTGCTCGGCGCTGCCGCGCTGGCCGCCATGGCGGCTCCAGCCTTTGCGGCCGACATGCCGCCGCGCCCCTACACCAAGGCGCCGGCCTATACCGCGCCGCAGGTGGTCTATAACTGGACCGGATTCTATCTCGGCGGCCATGTCGGCGGCGCCTTCGCAGGCAGCAACTCCCTGCAGAGCAGCGACGCCCGCTTCCTTGGCGGCGTGCAGGGCGGCTTCGACTATCAGTTCGCGCCGAACTGGGTGCTGGGTGCCGAAGCCCAATATAGTTGGCTGTCCGGCGGCGGTAATAATGGCACGGTATTTCCGGGCGGCACCGTCGTGACCTCCAACACCGACCAGCTCGGCTCGGTGACCGGCCGGCTCGGCTACACCTGGGGCCCGGCGCTGCTCTACGCCAAGGGCGGTTACGGCTGGCGGGATGGCAACAATCTCGGGGTATCGGTGGCCGGCGTGCCCGCAGGCTTCACCACCAGCGGCAACCGCAAGGACGGCTATACCGTCGGTGGCGGCCTCGAATACATGTTCGCCCCGAACTGGTCGGCCAAGGCCGAGTATCAGTACTATAATTTCGGCAGCACCACCTTCACCTCAGGCCCGGCTGACATCACCGGCCGTAGCTTCCGCGACGACGAGCACACCGCCAAGGTCGGTGTGAACTACCGGTTCGGTTGGGGTGGTCCTGCCGCTTCCAGATATTGACAGCGACTTTTGGTATCAACATGCGCAAAGGCCGGCTTCACGCCGGCCTTTTTGTTTTGGGAATGCGGAAGGCGAGTGTGCGACGCAGGTTTTAGCGGTCGCAAAAAAATTTCGCGCTGCATGCAACTTTTCGTCATGATCCGATATTATGGTTCCGGCCGGCTGGTGGGACAACGAACATGCGTGCTTTTGCGTTAGGGCTGATCATTTCCGCGGCGGCGTCTCCGTGCCTTGCCCAAACTGTCCTGAAATCCGAACCGCTTATCCTTGCTCCCTATGAAATCGCCTTCGTGCAGGATCCCTCATGCGGGGTCGGCAAGGTGCGCAAGGTAACCGGCGCGATCAGGGGACTGCACCGGCGCAAGGCCTGTGTCACCCTGTCTGCGGAACAGGCATCGCTGGCCTCGGCGACGCCGTAAGAACCGATTTTCCGCCTCGGATGTCGTCCCGGCAAACGGGACTCACTGGCCGAGGCCGGTCGCTTGCCTGGTGTCCGACCGTCTTTTTGACGCCAACTGCCTTATGACGCCAACTGCAATTCCGTCTGCGCGTCGCGCTCGGCGTCGGCCTTGTTTCGGGCCGGGTCTTCATGCGGCTCGAGCTGGCACGGCTTGATCTCGTAATCATGGTCCAGCACCGGACGGGGGCCGGCATTGCCTCGCTCGGATACAACGTCGACCACAAGGCCGCTCTTCTGGGCAATCTTCCAGACATCGGCCGCGGTGGGATAAGCCTTGCTGAGCTTGGCATCGTTTGAGAACAGCGCGTAGGGCATTGTCGGCTCCGGTAAAAACGGTCAACGCGGAAGCCAGGTCCGGGTTTCGGGCTTGGCTGCCATGTCGCCATTCCACAGGCTGTTTCGGGAGCAAATTGGCTCGTTTCGGCCCATTTTCGTGGAGTCTCTGAGTCTTTAACGAGCCGTAAATCCCGGAAAAAAGAATCCCCGAGACTCCCCGGCCAGAATCGCCGGATGGTTCCGGCCATGAGAACGAGCCTTCAGACCTCCTGCCAGCGTGTTCAACTCACGCTGACCGTTTGCCTGCTGGTCGCCTGCGCGGCCAACATGGCGCTGGTCTATGCTTGGCTCTGAACGTCGCACGCATATCGGGGAGGGCGGTCCGGCGTCTAACGTCTACTTCGTCGGCGGCTCGCCTTCCCGGAGCGAGGCGTGCACCCTGGCCATGGTCGCGCTGCAATAGGCCTCCCGCTCGCGGTTGAACCGCTCTTGATGCGCGCGGAAATTCGCGACCCGCGCCCTGATCTCGGCCTGGAAATCGTCTCGCAGGTCGAGACGCGGGAGGGGAGCAGGCCTTGATAGCTCCTTCGGCATGTCGATTGGCGCGGGGACGGCGGGCGTCGTCTCTACCAACACAGTGTTGATGTCGGGCAACGGCATGACAGGCAACGGCATGTCGGGCAATGGCGCGGCTGCGCGGGCGGACTCGACTAGCTCGACGGCGGGCAGGGCAACCGGCGCTGCGATCGTCTTCTCGGCCTCCGGCATCTTGCCGGTTACCGATTGCACGAACGCCATCGTCTGCGCGATCAGGAGATCGCGTTCCTTCATCCATTTCATGGAAACACCTCGGCCCAAGCCACTCCATCAAACGGCTTTTGTGGAATCAAGCGGCCGCGGAGGTAACGGTGGATAACACCTTTGCTTTTGCGCGCAAGGTGACAAAACGGTGACAGTTCGGTCTGCTGGCGGGCAGATGCGGGCGTCACGCCGAGCGACGATGTCACTCCTGCAAGCGCGGGTTGTTTAATGCCGGCGCTAGCGTTCGCGGGGATTTGTGTTCGGGACGAAGGGCGCGCCGATCACGCGGACCGGCGGCTGGTCGTTGACATAGATGATGCGCTTGTCGGCTGTCGGAGCCTGCTCGACGCCGGTGGCTCGATCGGCGAGCCGAACCGGCTGGTCATCCAGCCCAAACAGCATCGCGCCTCCTGCAATCGCCACGCTGACCAATGTGACGGCAGCCAGCAGAACCATGTTGCAGTTTTCTTCGCGAATTCTCATGGAAGGAAAACGTAAGGAGCGGGCCCTGGTTCCTGGCGCGTCAGCGGCGAGCGGAGCAAGTGCAGGGTGCGATCCGAGAACCATGCTGGAACTGCATTTTTAACGAGCAGGTGATCCGCGAGCTTTTACCAGTTGCGCGAGCCTGGTCCGATATGAGTTGCCCCAAACAAAATTGCCGGCCGAAGCGTTGGCTAACCCTCGAAACTATCCATATGTATGCTTGCATACATACAATGGTTGCATTTATACAACATGATAACCCGGCAGGTTGAGCTGTCGCTGTGCGGATTCTGTTACTGACATGAACGTTCATTTTAGTCCGGGAGGCTGGATTCAATGGCCTGACTACGAAGAATTCTCGATCGAATTCGTGAAGCTGCTCGGCATGGCCCAGGAAGGCGGCTCGTTGATATCCGAATGCTTCCTTGCTGCTAGCCGAATTGATCCAAGCGACGGCGGCGAGTCCTGGTATCGGGAATGGACCAGGATGGCGGAAGCCAACAATGCGCGCGCCAACGCTTCCCTGGAGCGAGGTCATGTACTGACCGCACAAAGCAACTGGCTCCGCGCCCTCAATTACTATCAGGTGTCAGCGTTCGCATTCGATATCGCCGACAAGAAGCAGCAGGGCGCAATCGAAGCCATGCGAGTCTGCGCTCGCCGCTACATCTCACATTTGACGCCTGCCGGCGAGGTCGTGGAGATTCCCTGGCAGGAAGGTCACGCGCTGGAAGGATATTTTTTGCCAGCGGCAACTTCTGGTCGCGGACCTGTCGTCATATGCATGGGCGACCCGGGGCATCGGAAGGAGGAATATCTCTTCAAGGTCGCGCGCTACGCCCGCGAGCGGGGAATGTCGCTGCTGGCGGTGGACCTGTTTGGCTCGGACGCAAGCACCAAATTCGAAGACGTCGTCGCTCCCCCCGACCTGGAAACGTCGATCAGCCACGTAGTGGACTACCTCACGATGAGGGATGATATCGACGAACACCGGATAGGAATTCTCGGTGACGGGGCAGGATCTTCCTTTGTGGCGCGCGGCGTCGCTCTCGACAATCGTTTCACCGCGGCGGTTTGCGACGGCGGAATTTGGGATATGCAGGAGCGGGCTTTTCTGATGGGCCGTCTTCCGTCGGGCCCCGGGAATGCTGGGGCTGACGGCGGCTGGCTCAGGCGAAAATTCCGCTGCCCAGTCCTGATTACCTTGGGCGCAGAGGGCTGGCTCGAAAGCGACCGCGCGACCCATCTGTTCGAACGGTTGAAGGTCGATCAGCCCGACATTTCACTAAAAATCTTCGAGGGCTCCGAAACGGCCTCCGCGCAAGGGCATAGCGACAATCCCACGCTCGCCAACGAGTTCATTTTCGACTGGATGGCCGACCGCCTCAAGTTGGCAACGAACTAGAGCTTGATCCGGACCCGCAGGGCCGCGTAGCGGTTTTTCCTCGCGATAAACGCGAACGCGTTTGCGCGGAGATCACGCTCAAACAAAAAGATAAAACGGGATGATGCTTCGAAGAAAACTCATCGCGCTTTAGCCGGGCGGCAGCAATTCATATGCCTATGGCAACCTTCAGGCTGGCCTTCTCAAGGCGGTTCTTCAGTGCCGAGAGTTTGCTGGTAAACTCGCTGAGTTCACGGTCACTGAACTCCGCAAAGATGAAGTTGTTGAGCTCCTCCTGCTGAGAAGCCAGGCTTGCGATGTGCTTATAGGTCTTGTCTGTCAGGGACATCTGCACGACCCTGGCATCGTCCTCCGATGCCTTCCGGCGCATGAAGCCTTTCTTCTCGAGCATTTTCGACTGGGTCGTTACGAAGGACGGGTCAACGTGGAGCATCTTTGACACCACCTTCACCGGTACGCCCTCTCCCTGATCCAGATCGGCCAGCGCCATCAGGATCATCCATTGCGGGCCGCTGATGCCGAGGGCTTTTGCCCAGAAATAGCGAATCTCCTGGAGATGCACGTTGATGGCGGCGATCTCCCAGGCGAACTGCCGGGCGATGTCGTGATTCTGCCCGCCGAACTCATGCGAGGCTCCGCGCTTGGCGCGGCTTGGCGAGTCCGGTCCCTTCCGGGTTTCCTGTCCCATGGCGCTTCCAGCTCCAAGTCTGCCCGAAGCAGCTTAGCTGATTTCATAACAAATTCATCCAATTGCGGAGAGTACATGCGCCATTTTGGAAGCAAATTGGCCTTTGGGGCTGTGTGGCACCGGCGACACAGTCGTTTGGTATCGATATAGCTGAGTTCATAAAGTATTTTGATTACGTAAGTTGCGCATGCATAGTTCTGAAGACGGTCAGGGGGGTCCTCGATCGTTCCGTTTTGGTGGTTCGCTTAAGTCCCTCGCGTTCATGCGGGTGTGTCCGAAGGCGCGAAGCGACTGAGCGGTTTTCATGAACGGGGGCGGGCCGTCCTCTGGGGGATAAGTCAGAGGTCCGCCCTCGTTCTGCAGAGAGCAACTTGGAGGTTTAACATGAATATGATCAAGAGCCTTGTTCTCGGCTCAGCGGCGGGTCTGATCGCCATGAGCGGGGCGCAGGCGGCCGATCTTCCGGTCAAGGCCAAAGCGGTCGAGTACGTGAGGATCTGCTCCCTGTATGGCGCGGGTTTCTTCTACATCCCGGGCACCGACACCTGCATCAAGCTGGGTGGTTATCTGCGCGTTGACACCACGTTCAACGGCGGCGTCTATGGCGGTCCGTTCTATAACGGCGACGGCGGCCAGGGCAATCGCTACCGCGATTACTTCCTCTCCCGTTCTCGTATGGCGCTGACGGTTGATACCCGTACCGCCACCGAATACGGCGTTGTCCGCACCTTCGGTCAGGCCGACTTCCAGTTCCAGAACTTCGGAACGACCAACCCGGGCACTGCCGCCACCACCGGCCAGCCCCTCAACAACGCGCTGCTCTCCACGGCAGGCGGCGGCTATGTCGCGGTTGAAATGGTGTTCATCCAGTTCGCTGGTTTCACCTTCGGTAAGTCGGCTTCGGCCTACGCGACCCCGTGGAATGGCTATCCGGGCAACAACAACTCGTACCTGATGGGCGGTCCGGACTACGTCACCGGCGTCAACAACATCCAGTACACCGCCCAGTTCGGCAACGGCGTGTCGGCCACCATCGGTCTCGATGATCCGTCCGTCTTCAACCGCACTGCGGTCTGGAACATTGCCAACGGCATCAATGTCAACGGTGTCGGCACCAACGCCTACAGCGGCGTGCACGCTCCCGACATCGTCGGTAACATCCGCGTCGACCAGGCTTGGGGTCTGTTCCAGATTTCAGGTATGGCTCACCTCGTGAGCGCTACCTACAACACCCTCGGCGCCGGCGGCGCTCCGACCAACCTGTCGGAAATCTCCGGTCACCCCGAAGACAAGTGGGGCGGTGCGGTGACGGCTGCCTTGCAGATCAAGAACCTCCCGACCGGTGCGGGCGACGACATCAAGATCGACGCCACCTACGCCAAGGGTGCCACCAAGGCTGTGATCTCGACGAGCGGCGGGTCGCCGAACTTCGCGATGTTCGGTGACACCGGCATTGCCGGCGGCTACCAGAGCGTTGGCTTCGGTGCCGTCTCCGACGGCCTGTACCTGCCGGGCGTCACGAACGGCATCATCCTGACCTCGGCTTGGGGTATCCGTGGTGCGTTCAACCACAACTGGGATCCCTACTGGTCGACCAGCCTCTGGGGCAGCTACGCCTCCGTCCGTTATGACGGTGGTGCCAACGACAACCTGGCTGGCATCGCGTCCGCCAAGGGCGTCTACTGCGCAGCCTTCGCGGCAACTCACGCCGGTCAGACCGGTGTTGCTGGTAACGGTACCTACAGCTGCAACCCGGACTACAACATCGCCCAGGTTGGTGTGGTCACCCGCTGGACTCCCGTCAAGAACCTGACGTTCTCGGCTGAAGTCGGCGCATTCTTCCTCGACCAGAAGATGGCTGGCAGCTCGACGTTCACCGCGACTGCTCCGAAGCCGAATGCTCTGTACGAGTTCAAGGACCAGAGCACGGTGTTCCTGAACGTTCGCGCTCAGCGCAACTTCTGATCCCGAAAGACTTGAAACACTAGGAGAACCCCCGGCAGGCAACTGCCGGGGGTTTTTCTTTGTCGGATGCTCATCTTCGCAAATGCTGGCCCGGCATCAGGTGATGCGTAGACGGCGGAAAGAGATCGGTGGACTACCAGAAAAAGTCTGGAAACGATAAAAAATGGAAAAATGTGATTTACTCATGTAATTATATAATCTAATATGGGCTCAAGTGGTCAGTTGCTAGCTGGCTGCCTGTTGATCTTGAAGGGGCGCAATATTCCTTCATGATAAACCTCCGAAACCTCCGGCAATGCCCTGCCGGAGGTTTTTACTTTTTCAGGGCATGTGCATTCCATGATTCGGAGCGTGCCGCGCGAGCGGCGGCTTCCTCTCGGCAAGAAAAGCTCTGCTGTCGGAAGTGGGCACAAAAAAAGCGGAGTGCTGCGTGCCTTGAGACTTGGGACATGGTGCCGGCTGAGGGGATTGAACCCCCGACCTTCGGTTTACAAAACCGCTGCTCTACCGCTGAGCTAAGCCGGCGAATTTGAAGCGATAGGCGAGCGTGAAATATTCCCGCCGTGGGCCGATCTTCGCGGCTCGAATACCAGACTTGTCCGCAAAGGGCCAGAACCTCGGCGAGTCTCTCGCCGTCGGCCGCGCATGAAAAAGGCGGCCTTTCGGCCGCCTTTTCGTGCTGATTCGGCTGGTCTCACTGGCAGATGTGCCTGCGGCCGTCGTCGCCGCGGAACCAGGTGCCGGGGGTGCAGACAAAGCCGTTGCGCCGGGCGTATTCGTCGCCGCCGATCGGGGCGGCGATGGCGGCCGGGGCAGTGGCGATCGCAGCCGCAGTGCCGACCGCGCCGCCGCCGACGCCGGCTGCGACATCGGCGGGCCAGAAGCCACTGTTGTCATAACGGTTATAGCTGTTGCGCCAAGCGCGGTCTTGATAGGCCTGCCGCTGGTAGTAGCTGCTGCTATAGGGGCTTCCCGGTCCCCGATTCTGGCAATTGGCGTTCGGATAGAACTGCGCGCAATAGCCGGGATTGTAGATGACCTGCTGCGCCAAGGCGGGGGTTGCCAGCGCGGAAGCGAAGATCGCGGCGGCTAGCATTCCATATCTTGTCATGGGGAGTACTCCATTGCGGGGGGGACGCGAGCTAAGCGTGCATATGCTTGATCGTTCCTCGGCAGGCGCGCGCGCCGAGACAACCCAGCGTGATGCCCTGCGCGGATCGGCGCGAGATCTTGCGATTTCGGTTGTGCGATCTCCACACTGGTGTGAAGTTCCGCCCGCCGCCGGTTGATCAGCCACGAGAAATTCAGGGAAATGCACGCAGACGCGCGACGTCGATTACCGTCATTTCCTACGGCAACACGCTGCTACGGGTTCACCAACCCGGCTGCCGACGGGTCGATGCTGCGCACCACGCTCTACAACGAGCAGGCCGACCGCCGCTCCTGGGCGTCGATGAAAAGCCTGTTCGATGAAGTCTTGACCTGACAAAGACTTCCAGCTGGTATTTCATGGCGTTTTCGAGGAGCCTGGCTCGGACTTGACCCGCGGGCGGGCTACCGGTTCGTGTGAAGAAGACGCAGGCAAAATCCAAAATGAGAAGTTCGGGCTTGAGCCGGACTTCAACTGATACAGCGAGCAGGGGGCGTATGTTCGGAATTCTGGGGCTGGGGTTCTTGCTGGGCATGCAGCACGCGCTCGAAGTCGATCATATTGCCGCCGTCTCCAGCATCGCCGCACGCCGCAGCCATGTCGCCGATATCGTCAAGCACGGGCTGACCTGGGGGCTCGGCCACACGCTTACTCTGTTCGTCTTTGCCGGCGCTGCCATCCTGCTCGGCCGCGCGATTCCGGACGGTTTTGCCCGCCCGATCGAGACCACCGTCGGCCTGATGCTGGTCGGCCTCGGGGCGCATGTGCTGTGGCGGCTGTGGCGCGACCGCGTGCATTTCCACCGGCACGGCCATGACGACGGCACGGTGCATTTCCACGCCCATAGCCATGCCGGTGAAACCACGCCGCACGCCCGCGCGGCGCACGCGCATGACCACGGCTTCCGCTGGCGGACCCTGCTGGTCGGGTTGATGCACGGCATGGCAGGCTCGGCTGCGCTTCTGGTGCTCGCGGTGACGCACGCCTCCAGCCCCGCCGTTGGGCTCGGCTATGTCGCGCTGTTCGGAGTCGGCTCGATGATCGGCATGGGGGCGCTGTCGACAGTGATCGCGGTGCCGCTTGCGGTCTCTGCGCGCTCGCTTACCTGGGCTAACCGCGGCCTGCAGGGGGCCGTCGGCCTTGCCACGATCGCGATCGGAATAATGACGGTGGTCGAGACGGTGCTGGCCTGAGGCCCGGCTCGCCTCGGCGTACAGGCCGGTGAACAATTATAGCGTGCTGGGAGGAGACAGGATGAAACGCCGAGATTTTCTGGCCGGAAGCGCCGCATGTTCGTTGGTCGCGGTGACAGGCAAGGCGTTCGCGCAGGCCGGGCCGCTGACCAGGATCATCTTTCCGTTTGCGGCCGGCGGCGGCGGGGATGCGCTTTGCCGGCTGCTGGCGCAGCACATCGCCCCATTGCTCGATCGCAACATCATTGTCGAGAACCGGACCGGCGGCGATGGACTGATCGGCATCAAGGCGGTGAAGGGGGCTCCTCCCGACGGCAGCACCATCCTCGTCACCACGGGGCCGACGATGTATCTGCTGCCGATGGTCGAGACCACACCGAGCTTCGACGCGGCAAAGGATTTCGTTCCGGTCAGCCAGCTCACGCGCTTCGAGTTCTGTGTGTTCGTCGGTACAGCCGTCCCGGCCGACGTCAAGGACTTCAAGCAGTTCGTCGCCTGGCTGAAAGCCAATCCGGACAAGGCGACGTTCGGCGTGCCCAGCAACGGCACCATTCCGCATTTTACGGGATCTCGGCTCGAGCAGGCGCTCGGCGTCAAGCTGACCCGCGTGGCCTATCGTGGCAGCGCGCCGATCATCAACGACCTCGTCGGCGGCCATATGCCGTTCGCGATTTCCACGCTGACCGATGCCATCCCGCAGCATCGCGCCGGCAACGTCCGCATTCTCGCGGTCGGCAGCGCGGCGCGTTCGCCGTTTTTGCCGGAGGCGCCGACCCTGCGGGAGAGCGGCGTCGATCTGGTGGCGGATGCCTGGTACGGCATGTGGCTGCCGGCAGGCGCTCCGCTGGATTTTGCAAAAAAGCTGAGCGAAGCGGCGGCCGCCGCGCTCGCCAAGCCGGAGGTCAAGGAAAAGCTCAGCGCCATCGGCCTGATCCCGGTCGGCTCGACGCCGGAAGGCCTGACGAAGGAACTCGCCGCCAACACCGCCTTCTGGCAGCCGATCGTGAAAGAGACGGGCTACAAGATTACGAATTGAGGATAGACGCTCGGCCAATCAGACGAAAAAAATGGCCCCCTTGAAGGGGGCCATTTTCACTAGTCAGCGTCTTCACTAGTCGTCCCAGTAATGACGCCGGATGACGACGCCTCGGTCGCCATAATAGTTGCGGTGATACCATCCGCGATGCAGGCCGCGATCGCGTTCATAGAATCCGAAACGGGGACCGCCGTAGTAACGGTCGCCGTAATAGTCCCGATCGCCGCCCACATAGACGCCGAATCCGCCTGCGCTTGCGGCCGTGGGCGCACCGACGGCGACAATCGCCAAAGCGGCCAGCACGTAAGCGAGTTTTCTCATTGTTCCTCTCCACTCGTTGTTACCGCGAATAAAACGAATGCCGACGTGGCCTGTTGCAGGGAACACCGAGAAACTTTCTTGAATGCATGTTCACCATCATGGCAATGAATGATCATTGCACCGATGGCACCGCGATGCGCGCTCGATCTAGGCCGGTGCGGAGTCCAAAAATCTGCTTAAATCCGGAGGTGCATCAAGCATTGACCAAAATCGACCTGGCATAGAAGCTTGGCATAGAAGGAGGGTTCCTTGGGCCGTGACGGTAGAGTGACGCACAAGTCGCGTGAAAACCCTGCTGCAGAATAGTTTGTCATGCGACCGATCTTCCATCCGAGCCTGGTCAACGGTCGCTACGGCGACCCGACGGTCTATGTGGAGACACTGTTCAAAACGCACAGTGTGCTGTTCGATCTCGGGGAAATCGCGTCGCTGTCACCGCGGAAGATACGACGCGTCGATCGGATCTTCGTCTCGCATGCGCATATCGATCATTTCGTTGGCTTCGATCATCTGCTCCGCTTGCTCGTGGGACAGGAGAAAACCATGCATCTTTACGGCCCGGCCGGCTTTGCCGAGCGTGTCTTTCACAAGCTTCAGGCCTATCGATGGAATCTGGTCGAAAGCTACGGCGCCGATCTGGTCTTTGTGGTCAGCGAACTTGAGACGCCGAACTCCATCTCGACCAGGCAGTTCCGGTTGAAGACGGCTTTTGCCGCGGAACCGCCAGTGTCGAAGACAATTCTTGACGGCGTCCTATGTGACGAGCGGGCCTGCCGCGTCTCAGCCGCTATCCTCGAGCATGGCACGCCTTGCCTCGGCTTTGCCCTGCAGGAAGCGGCCCATGTCAACATCTGGAAAAATCGACTATCCGAGCGCGGGCTTCCGGTCGGTCCGTGGCTGCAGTGGCTCAAGCAGGCGGTTGTGGAAGGCCGTTCGGACGATCATTTGATACGGATCGATGGTGCGGCAGCTTCGGGCGATCGCCTCGAGCGGCTTGGGTGCCTGCGTGACCTCCTGACGGTCACCGCCGGCCAGAAAATTGCCTATGTTACGGATGTTGCCGATACCCCGGCCAATCGCGCCGCCATTGTGGCGCTCGTTCAGAATGCGGACATCCTCTTCATTGAGGCGGCATTCGCGGGAACGGATGCCGCGTTGGCGAGGGACCGGGCCCACCTTACAACGGCGGCTGCCGGAGAAATTGCGCGGGAAGCCAATGTGCGCCGCGTCGAGCCGTTTCACTTCTCTCCGCGCTACGCGGGAGACGAGGTGCGGATGCTGGCCGAGGTGATGACGGCGTTCGGGGATCCTGCATCCGACGCAAAAACCTGAGCGGTTTCATGCTCGAGGAAAGACATTTGCCGGCTAAGCATCGGAAATGGGTGCGGCTCTTTCTGTGCGGCGATGTCATGTGCGGCCGCGGCATCGACCAGGTGTTGGCGCACCCCTGCAGCCCCGAGATTTACGAACACTACCTGCGATCGGCGGAGGAATACGTGCTGCTCGCCGAGCAGGCGAACGGGCCCATTCCGCGGCGCAACGGGCCCTCCTACGTTTGGGGCGCCGCACTGGGCCAGTTGGAACGCATGCAGCCGGATGCGCGGATCATCAATCTGGAAACGGCTGTGACCCGCAGCAACGACCGCGTGAACAAGGGAATTAACTACCGCATGAGCCCCGAGAATGCAGAATGTCTCGCGGCGGCCGGGATCGACTGCTGTGTATTGGCCAACAACCATGTGCTCGATTGGGGCCGCGCCGGCTTGCTGGAGACGCTGACCACCTTGCAGAAACTCAACGTCAAGGCGACGGGCGCAGGACGCAACGATCATGAAGCGCGCGCACCCGCGGTGCTGATGCTTGGCAAAGTGCGGCTCTTGATCTTTTCGTTTGGATCGACATCGAGCGGCATCCCTCTCGAATGGGCCGCGACGTCAGACGCGCCAGGCGTCAACCTGCTGCCTGACCTCTCTGAGACGAATGCGTCTGACGTCGCCGACCAGGTCATGGCGATCAGGAGGCCGGGCGATCTCGTCGTCGTTTCAATCCATTGGGGATCCAATTGGGGCTATCACATTCCCCATGAGCAGCAAATTCTGGCCCGTGCTCTCATCGACAAGGCAGGCGTGTCGATCGTTCACGGGCATTCTTCGCATCATCCGCGAGCGCTCGAAATTTATCGAGACCGCCTCATTCTGTATGGCTGCGGTGATTTCCTGAACGATTATGAAGGCATCGGTGGTTACGAGCGCTACCGCGACGACCTTGCCTTGATGTATTTCGCCGACCTGGATCCGACGAGCGGAAGCCTTCATGCGCTCAAACTGGTTCCACTGCAGATCAAGAACTTTCGTCTCTCCATTCCAACGTGGCGGGACATCGAATGGATCCAGCAGACCCTGGATGGGAAATGTCAGCAGTTTGGAACAAGGGTCGTTCTTGATTCCGAACGGCAGCTTGTCGTTGTCGGCCCTGGGGCAGGGACCTAACTCTGGTCACAAGCCGGCGTCGCAGCATCGAACCAAGGAGCGACCGGCCAAACGAAGCCCTTACCCCAGTTGATCAGCTGGTCCGTTATCTTCAAGGCGCCGCAGGCGCCACTCACCGAGCGCCGAGGTCTTCGCCGACGATGAGCTTCGGATGAAGGTCTGGTGTTGATCGGCCCGACGAGAGCGTCTGGCTGACTTCGACGATGCGCCCTTGGGCATCGCGCTCGACGCTCGCCTGAGCCGGCGCTGCATTCTGGTCGCCCGCCAACAGCTTTTCCAACCAGCTGAAAATTGACACATTTGCCTCCCGGGATCTTATGGCTTCATCCCGATCTTCTCCCTGATCGCGGAGTTGGGAGCGTCACGTCCGAGCGATTGCGCTGGTGCTTGGCGTCGCGGGTAATGCGTGTAGTCACGAGACGGTCAGGACTGCTCGGCTGAACGGCAACACCTGCGGGAAATTATCGCATGGGTGCCGGTTCCCCAGACAGGTACGGTGCTAATCGCCTGAATTACTACATGATTTGTCAATGCTGGTATTCGCGCGCACGCGATGGGCTGCGAAATGTGCCGCGCGCTTTGACTTGATGATGATTCCCGGGTTTAGCTACCCTAATTTCTCTGATGGGAGTTGGCCATCGAAGCAGGTGCGCCGGGTTTTCGGTTGACCCATCTGGCCGCATCTGCTGACAGCAGGGGATGAGCACCGCATGGGTTCATATTTTCGGCGGCAGCTTGCGGATTACGTTGAATATCATCGTGACCCCTGGAACTGCGCGATGCATGTCTTCGGCATCGTGTTCCTGTTCCTGGCCGCTATCCTTCCGCTCAGCCTGTGGCCGATCACGGTATTCGGGATTCAGACCAGTGCGGCAACCATCGCTGTCATACCGGTGCTAGTCTATTGGTTGTTGCTCGACTTCGCGCTTGGCGCCGGGATCCTTGCAGCCGCGGTCGTGTTGCTCTCAACCGCTGCCGTGATCGTTGGTCATACGACGACTGTCGGCATGTGGTCACTTGCGGCCGTCCTCATTGTTGTCGGCGTCGCATCGCAGATTATTGGGCACCGCGTGTTCGAGGGGCGGCAGCCGGCGCTGGTCGACAATCCGACCCACCTGTTGCTGGGCCCAATGTTCGTCATGGCGAAGCTGTTTATCGCGTTGGGCTTTCGGCGCGATCTCGCCATCATCATCCAAGGGCAGCCGCAAGGTGCTGCATCTTGATCGCGGATAGTTCAGCTCGAGTGCACCTGTAGCATGACGCGCATACTGGTCACAGGCGGTAGTGGATTCATCGGGAAGCACCTCGTCTCGGCGCTTATCGCGCGGGGTCGGCAGGTGAGGGTGCTCGATCTTCAGCCACTGCCTCGCGCATTGGCGCAGGTCGAGTCTGTCAGGGGATCGGTGCTTGATCGGGACCTGGTGGACCGCGCGATGGACGGGGTCGACGAGGTCTATCACCTGGCTGGCCTGCCGGGGATGTGGATGCCGCGCAAGGCCGATTTTCACACCGTCAATTTCGGTGGCACCGAGATCGTCATTGAGACGGCGCGCAAGCGCGGCATAAAGCGCTTCCTGCACTGCTCGACGGAATCCATTCTATTCCGTGCCTCGCCATCGATGGCTCCTGTCGATGACGATGCGTTGCTGCCGGACGACATGCCGGGTCCATACACGCGCTCAAAAATGCTCGCCGACCGGTTCGCGATGGAGGCGGCCGCATCCGGGTACCCGGTCGTTATCGGCTGTCCCACCATGCCCGTTGGGCCCTATGACCACAACGTTACCCCGCCAACGGCGATGCTCCGGTATTTTCTCAACCGACGCCTTCAATTGCATCTTGATTTTGTCGTGAACCTCGTCGATGTGCGCGACGCCGCCGAAGGGCTGATCCTGGCGATGGAGCGCGGACGCGCCGGACATCGCTACGTGCTCGGTGGCGAAAGCATACCGCTAAGACGCGTTCTCGAACTCATGGCTGAGGTCAGCGGCCGTCGCGTCCGGTGCATTCACGTGAACGGCAAGATCGCCGAAATGGTCACTGCAACGCTGGAGTTCATCTCCGATCACGTGACGCGCCGGCCTCCGTCCGGTACGGCCGAAGGCGTTCGTATCGCATTGCGGGCGGGGGCGTTGTCGATCGAAAGAGCGCAACGAGAGCTGGGCTATGCGCCGGGTCCCGTAGAACCCGTATTGCGTGAAACCATTGCGCATCTGCTTGATGCCGGCAACAATCAACCTGAATGGGACTCAGCGCCGAGTGCTCGCTCTCGACCGTTTCACGTCGAGCGCCGGCTCGGCGGTTGATCCCTTCGTTTAAGGCGGTCCACAAACATGCAATGGTTTACTTTCGCCTTGAGTGGCTGGACCACGACCTGGCCCACACAATTGCTCGCCATCATCTGGATTTTGTGGGTCATCAGCTGGGTCGTCGCATCGTTCTGGTCCGGGCAGACCAAAAAGAATGTGATGAGCTCGGACTCGCTCAAGTACCGCTCTCTCATTTACATGGGAGCGACTCTCTTCTTGCCTTTGACCGGCAAGCTCCTGGGGGAAACGCCGCTCTGGCAGTTTGGCAATTTCGGCGTCTATGTGCTGGCGTGCCTTGTTCTGGCGGGGATCTCGTTCACCTGGTGGGGGAGAATTCATCTCGGACGTTTCTGGTCGAACGCGATCACGCACAAGGAAGGCCATCAGGTCATTGACACCGGGCCCTATGGCATGGTGCGCCATCCGATCTATACGGGGCTTATCGCCGGGATGCTGGTGACGGGTATCGCGGTCGGAACTGTGACTGCGATGCTGGGTGCGGCGCTGATCTCGCTCGGGATGGGGTTGAAGGCGCGCATGGAGGAGGGCTTCCTCACGGCAGAACTCGGTGCGGATGCCTATGGATCGTATTGCCGTCGCGTCCCGATGCTGATTCCGTTCCTGC
This sequence comes from Bradyrhizobium sp. CCBAU 051011, assembly GCF_009930815.1. NCBI lineage: Bacteria > Pseudomonadati > Pseudomonadota > Alphaproteobacteria > Hyphomicrobiales > Nitrobacteraceae > Bradyrhizobium > Bradyrhizobium sp. CCBAU 051011. Next base: position 6,088,802 of record NZ_CP022222.1, read on the forward strand.
GGCCGACCTGACGCTGCAACATCTGCAATCTATCGTTTCGGTCGCGGTGCCGGTGATGTCGCGACAGGTGGCACAAGACGGCGCGGAATCAGGACGCGCTGGCCAACTGACAGCGGTGCACTGTCCGAATACTGATTGGCCTGGGTCAGCGACCACAGCGGTACGTGGTTAAGCGCCGCAAGCCTCTGCAAGGTATCGCCCGAACGGGCGAATTGCTGCGTGCCGCTGTCCCACAGCTCCAGCGGGGCATCGGGAGGAACGACGTAGCGCAGCGGCAGCGCCTCTCCCTTGGGCGGCAAAGGCGTCGCCGGAAGCTGTGCAATTGCCGTCACCAATTGCTCGTGGACGGAATCCATCTTGTCGATGTTGATGTGGGTGACTTCCTCGTGCTGCTTCAGATCGAAGCTGGCGTAGTGACCCTGGTAACCCTGCTCCGCCACCACGTCGCCGCCGCCCAAGACGCTGTCGGACAGGAAAATGTTGATGAAGCGCTCGACGTTCAGCGGCACCTTCGGGCTTGCGTGAGCAGGATCGATGGTGACCACCAGGCTTACCGAGATGTTTTCGGATTTCAGAATCCCGGCGAAGGTCAAGGCGCACAGTCCGCCCATCGAATG